>DAIUKO010000015.1:0-45103 GCA_036848175.1 Vicinamibacterales bacterium
CGGACCCCGGCAGCGTCCGCCAACCGATCAGTTCGCCCGGAATCTCGTTGATGATCTCGGCGTCCCATTCGGCCTTCCGGCCGGCTGGAGCTCTCGCCACCCAGTGCGACCGTCGCGCGTCGAGCTGGCGAACTTCGAGGACATGGTTCATGAACCTCGGCAGCAGCTCGAAGTTTCGCCAGAACACATAGAGCTCTTCCGGCGACGCGTTGATCGTGAACGAATCCTCCACGTTCACGCCGCGAGGACCGGCGAGGGCGATCTTCGTGTCGTCGTCGTCATGGGCTGTATTGATCCCGGCCGCGGCGTACATCGCGCAGTGGCCGGTCGCGCCGCGATAGATGAGAGCTGTACCAGCCGCCGCCAGCGCCGCGCCCGCCGGCGATCGATCTGTCAGCTGCTTGATCGCGTAGGCGGTTAGAGCCGCGCCGCCGAGCGCGGACGCCCACCGCTCCGCGCTGGCGACATTTACTCCTGAGGTCATGGCTGCTCCTTTTTTCGCGGTGGGCTGTTCATCATTCGTGCCGCCGGGTGGAAGGTCCCGCATGGTAGGCTGCGCGACAACATGAGCACCGTCGCACCCGCACCGGAACGGCTGCCGCGCACGCTGGGCCTGTGGAGCTCGATCGCGCTGGTGGTCGGCATCACGATCGGATCCGGGATCTTTCGATCGCCGGCCGGCATTGCGCGTCAAGCGCCAAATCCGCTCTTGATGATTGGATTATGGGTAGGCGGCGGCATCATTACGCTCTGCGGCGCGCTTTCACTCGCGGAAGTGGCGGCCGCGCTGCCGGCGACCGGCGGCATCTACGCGTATCTTCGCGAAGCCTGGGGACGGCGTGCGGCGTTTCTCTTCGGATGGGCCGAGCTCGTGTTGATCCGGGCCTCGGCCTTGGGCGGCATCGCCGTCGTCTTCGGCGAATATCTGCTGCGCAGCTTCGGGGTCGATCCGACCATGCATGTTCTGGCCGCTCGCGCAATCTCCGCAGCCGCGATCGCCTTCGCGGCGGCTGCCAACATCCGCGGCGCCAACATCGGCGCGATGATCGTCGGCGTCGCCACGTGGGCGAAGTTCAGCGCCCTGGCCCTGCTGGTTCTGGCGTCGTTCGCGCTCGGCGGCAGCCATGGCGCCAGCATCTCGCACGTGACAGCGCCGTCGGTGGGGCCGCTGGTCCTCGGCAGCATCGGGCTCGCACTGGTGAGCGTGCTGTGGGCCTACGACGGCTGGGCTGACCTCTCGTTCGCCTCGGGCGAAGTCAAGGATCCGCACCGGAATCTGCCGCGCGCGATCATTTTCGGCACACTCGCGCTGATTGCGATCTATGTCCTGACCAACCTCGCCTATCTCTACGTCCTGCCGATCGACGCGATCCGGCAATCGCCGCTCGTCGCGGCGGACACGATGCTCGCGCTGTTCGGCCGCACCGGAGTGGTGCTCGTGTCCGTCTTCGTCATGATCTCGTCGTTCAGTTCGCTGAACGGCAGCATGCTGGCGTCACCTCGCGTCTTCTTCGCGATGGCGGACGATGGCATGCTGTTTCAGGCGATCGCGAAGGTCCATCCGCGCTACAAGACGCCGCACGTCGCCATTGTGCTCGCGGCCGTGCTCGGCATGGCGCTCGTGATGAGCCGCAGCTTCGAGCGGCTGACTGACACATTTGTGCTGGCGATCTGGCCGTTTTACGCGCTCGGCGTCGCGGCGATTTACCGGCTGCGCCGCGATCGTCCGGACCTGCCGCGTCCGTATCGAGCGATCGGCTATCCGATCGTGCCCGCGATCTTCATCCTCTCGGTCGCCGCGTTCGTGATCAACGCGCTCATCAACGACACGACGAACTCGGTGATCACGTTTGCACTCATTCTCGCGGGTCTTCCCGTGTACGAGATCGCGTTCGCGACGCGATCGCGACGCGCGTGACGCGCGCGCGTGCGATCTTTTTTTCATTTTTCCGTTCTTTTTCCTTGACCGACCGCGCGGTACTGTTACTCTGTTTTTTGCGACCGATAAGACGGTGAAGGAGTGAAGGAGTAAGGAGTAAAGGGGGTTTAGGAGATGGATGTACGCGAGGCGCGCACGCGCCGAAGAGGATTCTTCCTGCACTCGTCCGATGGCTCCGAGCCGGAAACGCATGAGCACGAGAATCCCGAGGGTTTCGTCGTTCGTGTTCGACGATCGCGGCCTTCGGCTCCTCCCCGTCAGATGGCGAGCGGTGGCCGTTCCCGGAACGACGCCCGCGTCGAAGAGACGAACCCGCAGATCAGATCAGGGAGCGTGACTGGCAGCCGTCAACGGGCACACTTGCCCCGCTGATCCAGCTGGCACGCGGCGAGACGAGAAACGCAACCACCGCCCCGACCTCTTCGGGGCGGCCGAAACGGCCGAACGGGAGTTCGCGCTTCACGAACTCCGCCATGCCGTCGGGATCTTCCTGAACCCGTCGGTCCCATGAACCCCCCGGAAAACGAATCGACCCCGGCGCCACGCTGTTGACGCGAATGTTGTCGCACGCCAGCTGCTGCGCCATCGCCTTCGCGAGGCTGATTTCGGCCGCCTTGACCGCGTTGTACGTCATGCGGCCTCCCGACTCGCGCCCCCAGATCGACGCAATCATCACGATCGAGCCGCCGCCGCGCTTTCGAAGGTGAGGCACCGCCATTCGGGACGCGCGAATCGCCGGAAACAGCGTCTGATCGAACGCTTCGTGCCACTCCGCGTCGCTCGTGTCAGCGATGCCGGCGCCCTTGGCGAGTCCGACGTTGTTGACGAGGATGTCGAGGCCGCCGAAGGTCTCGACGGTCCGGATGACGACGTCGGCGACTCCCTTGTCTGTCGAGAGGTCGGCCTGGACCGCGAGGACGCGTTCAGCGCCTCCCGGAAGCGTCCGCAGCTTCGTCACCGCGTCGAACAGGCCTTCTTCCCCTCGAGCGCAGATGGTCACGCGGCACCCTTCCTCGACGAGCGCCGTCGCGCAGGCGAAGCCGAGGCCCCTGCTGGAGCCGGTCACGATCGCAACCTTTCCGTCCAGATCGAGGTTCACCGGCCGCCGCGGCCCGTCAGGTCGTTGAGATGCCAGTCGAACGGCATATAGACGACCTGAAAGGCATTCTTTTCAAGGAAGTCCTTTTCAGTCTGCAGGAGCTTTGGCTGAATGAAGCCGAGGACGGCGCGCTCGACAGGGCTGCGGCTGGAAAACGCCGCCGGCGCCTTGTCGGCGAACGTGGGCACGAACTCCTTCTCGCGCCACGAGAAGATGGCGCTGATGTTCATCTTGTTGTTGTCGCGATCGAGATGGACACACTCCGGCCGGGCGACACACTCGTTGGCGACTTCGGTGAGCTGTTGGTCGATCTGCGCGCCCGAGAAGGCCTCGCTGCGGAGCCGGCCGCTCCCGACAGCGCCGCGTCCGAGCGCGAGGTAGACGCGAGGATCCTTGAACTCGGCCAGCACCGTCTGCTCGATCTGGTCGAGCGTCAGCAACCGGCTGCCCACTTTGTGCTGGAGCCGCTCGAACGCGCCCGGAATCTGCCGGATGCTCTTATCGGGGTAATCCGCTGAGCGCCTGGCAATCGGATAGTGGTCGATCACCGTCTTCAGGACGAGCGCGTTGTAGGCGTTGAGCCAGAACGCGATCCGATCGTTGGTCGAGAGCTTGTCGACGGCGGTTGTGGCGAGGAGATTGACGTATCCGTCGAGCTTCGCGCGGTCAGCCTTCAACGCACGGTAATAGACCCAGCCGTCACGGACGTTCAAATCGAGGATGGTGTCATACGTCTTACGCCGTGCCGAATCGGCCAGCGATTCCTGCGCCCGCGGCGTGGCGATCGTGTAGACAGCGAGGACGAGGGCGATTATCGACCAACGCATAGTGCACCGCCTGGATTGGATTAAAGCGCAAGGACCAAGGACCAGAGACCAGGGACCAGGGACCAATTCGGACTATACCCGATGACTCAAAAACTGGGCGAGCGTCGCGTTGAACGCGTCCGGGGTTTCGAGGTTCGGCAGGTGTCCAGCTGAAGGGAAGACCGCGAGCTGCGCCCCAGCGATGCCGCGCTGCATCTCCTCGGCGAGCGCCGGCGGCGTGATGCCGTCCTCTTCGCCGACGAGGATCAGGGTCGGACAGTGGATCGTCGGCAGCAGGAGTGCGGAGTCGGGGCGCGTCATCATCGCGCGAACCGCACCCGCGATTGCGTCCGCTGAATTGGCCAGGATCAGCGAACGCACCTCGTCGACCACAGCCGGTCGGGTCCGGCGCGTGGTTTCACCCAGCAGCTTGGGGATCATGTCCTCAGCGACGCCAGGCGCTCCCTTCTCGTCGACCAGTTGCAGCATCTTTTTCCGGCCCTCGATGCCTTCCGGCGTGTCGGCCTGCGATTTCGTGTCCGACAGAATCAGCGCCTGGAAATAGCGCGGGGCGTGGCGAACGATCGCGAACGCAATATAGCCGCCCATCGAGACGCCGCCGACAACCGCCTCGTCGATATGCAGGGTGTCGAGGAGATCGATGACGTCGCCGGCATAGTCATCGACCGACGTCGCGGGCGCATCGCCGGTGCCGCCGCCAAACCCGCGCAGGTGCGGAGCGATCACGCGCCAACCGAGCCCGGCGAGGGCGAGCTGCGCGTCGAACATCCGCGCGTTGAGGGGAAAGGCATGGATGAGGAGCAGCGTCCCGCGCGGGCGCACGCCTGACTCTGGCATCCGTTCGAGGTAGCGGAGCCGTCCGGCTGATGGCATCCCCCATTATCATTCGATCGATGCTGCTGACCGTCGCCGCGCTTGGGATGTTCTCGTATGGGGCGTACGAAGTGCTGTGGGCGATCGTCGATCTGATTCGCGGCGCCCGTCTCGAGCTCTGGGCCGAGGTGGGGCTGATGCTGTTCGGGATGCTGCTCATTCTCGCGGCGGCGTTCGTGCGCGTCCGTCTGCCGGGCGGTCTCGCGTTCGCGATAGGCGCATTGCTCGGCCTCCAGGCGCTGGCGGTTCACAACGCCGGGCACGTCGATCACGGCCTCGCCCCGCAGATCGGCCGCGGCGTGCTCGCCGTGTTCCTCGTCGGGCTCGCGTACGCGAGTACAAAGTCTGAAGTCGGAGGCTCGTAGGCCTGCCGGTCGCGGCGGATCCCGGTGGCGTTTACTCGTGTCGAAGTGCGAGCACCGGATCGACGTTCGTGGCGCGACGCGCGGGCAGCAACCCCGTCGCCGCCGCGACCAGCGCGAGAATCGCGACCGCGGCCACGAACGACGCAGGCGCGGCATCGCTCAGCCCGAACACCTGGCTCGCGACCAGCCGCGTGGCGCCAACCGCCGCCGGAATGCCGATGGCGAATCCCATCACCGCCAGGCGCAGGACATCACGAAGAATCATCCAGAGGACGTCACGACGCTGAGCGCCGAGCGCCATGCGCACGCCAATCTCGCCGGTCCGGCGGACGACGCTCTGCGTGATCACGCCGTACAAGCCGACGGCCGCCAGCAGCAGCGCAAGCGCGCCAAAGAGCATGACCAGGCGCGCGGCAAGACGCTGGCTGTCGAGCGTCGTGGCGATCTGCGCGTCGAGCGTCTTCACCTCGTCGACCGGCAGATTCGGATCGATCTCGGCAATGGCGCGGCGGAGCTCGTTCGCGATGCCGCTGGCAGCCGCACTGGTCCGCGCGGCGACTTCAGCGGTGAGCGCGAACTGGCTCGCCTCCTGAAACAGCGGCACGAACACCATCGGTCCCATCGCGTCCCTCACGTCGTGAAAGCGCGCATCCTTCAGGACGCCGACGATCTCGATGTCGGCGGCGTCCGCCGGCCCGCCGAACCCGAATCGGTGACCGATCGCGGATTGTCCCGCGAAGAAACGGACGGCGAAGGCTTCGTTCACCATTGCCACCTTCGGCGTGCCCGGCCCGTCCTGCAGACCGATCGCGCGTCCGTCGACCAGCCGCATACCGAGCGCGTCCGGATACAACGGGGCGACCTGAATCGTCTCGAACTCGACATCCTCGCCCGGCTTGGGCGTGTACCCGGTGACGTTGCCGCTGTTCCGGCTGATCGAACCGCTCAGCGGACTGTAGCGGGCGATCGTCGCAACCACTCCAGGCAGCGCGTTGAGGCGATCGAAGAGCGTGCGATACAAGGCGGCCACGTTCGCCGGGGTGTATCCCGCCAGACGCGGATTGACCCGAGCCAGCAACACGTGCTCCTGCTCGAAGCCGAGCGGTTGGCGCTCGAGCGCCACGAGGCTTCGCGCGAAGAGGTTCGCGCCGACGACGAGCACCAGCGAGAGCGCAAGCTGGCCGACCACAAACGCCTGAAGGACGCGGGCGGTCCGCCGGCCGACGGTCGCGCCCCGTCCGCCGGACTTGATCGCGTCAACAGCCTGCGTGCGTCCCGTGTAGAGCGCCGGCGCGAGGCCGAACAGGACGCCGGTCGCACAGGCGACGGCGATGGTGAACGTGAGCACGCGCAGGTCGAGACCAACGTGCACCGGCGTCGACGGCGACGCGACGAGCGGGAGCAGCCCAGAGACGACCCACCGCGCGAGCACCACGCCGCAAGACGCGCCGAGCGCGGCGAGGACGAGGCTCTCGCTCACGGACTGACGGATCAGTCGCGCACGAGTGGCGCCAAGCGCGATCCGTACGGTGATTTCCGATTGCCGCGCGGCGGCGCGCGACAACAGCAGGTTGCCGACGTTGGCGCAGGCGATCAGCAGGACCATCCCGACCACTGCCAGCAGCACACGCAATGGTTCGGCGTATTGCGTGCGCAGCCGTGAGACGCCGGCGGCGCCGTCCACCAGCTCGATGCGCGAGTCCTGAATCTCCCGCCGCCGCTCGTCGGTGATCGGCGCCGCCGCCTGCGTGTTGGTCAGGAACTGCCGCAGCGCCGAGGTGGCCGCGATTTGCGCCTGCGATCGCGTCGCGCCGGGCGCGAGCCGGGCGATCAGATTCAGCCAATACATGTCGGTGCGCTCCCGCGCCGACGGCCGCAACTCGATTTGCGGCTGGAACGCCAGCGGCGTCCAGAAATCCGGCGGCCGGCGCAGCCGCTCGCCAAAGAACTCCGGGGGCGTGACGCCGACGATGGTGAACGCGGTGCCGTTGAGGAGAATGACGGTACCGATAGCCGAGGGTTTGGCTTCGAGCCGTTGAGTCCAGAAACCGTGGCTGACGACCGCCACTGGCGGGCTGGTCGATCGATCGTCGGCGTCGGTGAGGGTCCGGCCGAGCATCGGACTCACGCCCATGACGGCGAAGTAGCTGCCCGAGACGAGGTGCGCCTGGCCGCGCTCCGCCGGGCCGTTCTGATCCGACCGATTGAGCAGTCGGACCGACACCGGCGTTTCTCCGCTTCGCACCGCCGCGATCGACTCGAACGGCAATGTTTGACGGCGCAGGAATTCGTAGACCTCCGTTGAGAAGAGCGGCCAGGCGCCGGTCGGCGGGCTGCCCGTGGAGGTCCCCTCACCCGCGCCTGCGGTGAACAGGACGAGACGCGTCGGCTCGCGGACCGGGAGCGGTTGAAGGAGGATGGCGTCGAAAAGCGTGAAGATCGCCGTGTTCGCGCCGATGCCGAGCGCCAGCGTCAAGACGGCCACGGCGGCGAAGGCCGGCTCGCGCGCCAGCATCCGCAGACCGAGACGAATATCCCGCATCGCGGCTACCGTCGCTCAGAACGGACGAGCGCCGCGAGCACGCGATTCTGATCGTGGCTCGACCCGATGCGCTCGGCCGCGTTCACGAACGCCGCCCTCGCGGAGGAATCGACGGCGTTCGCGTTGAGGAACGCGAGGAGCGTTTCCGCCCGGTCGTAGTCCGAGTGCATCGCCTGCACGGCATCGAACGTCGCTTCCTGCACGTCGCGGGCGACGCTGCCCTTGGCCGCGACCTCGGTCAGGACGCGACGGCGTTCGTAGTCCGACGTCAGACGCTTCACTGCGGCGAAGAACTCTTCGCGCACAGACGCTTCGACGCCGAACGCTTTGACATACGCCGAGAGCACCTGTCCCTTGTCGTGGTCGGATTGAATGCCCGCGGCCGTGACGAGGATGCCCTTTTTCATCTCGGTGCTGGCCGATCCACGCGCGATCACATCCATCAACACGCGGCGTTTCTCGTACGCGGACGACATCTTGCCAACAGCGGCCAACAGGACGTCGGCCTGTTCAATCGCCGCTCCGTTCGCCAACGCGGTACGCAGGACTTCGCTGCGGTCGTAGTCGGAATGCATGTCGGCGACTGATCGAAGCGCGATATCCGGAACGCCAGGCACGGCGGGACGAATCGCGAGCAGCGCCGTCAACGCACGGCGGCGCTCGTAATCGGATTTGGTCTTCGACAGCACCTGCACGTACGACTGGGCCGCGCGTTGATCGAGCTTCACGGTCGACGCAATCTTCAGCAGCACCTGTCCGCGATCGTAGTCGGAGGTCATCGTCGAACCGAGCCGCAGGAGCAGCGGCAGAACCGAGGCGGCGTCTAGCCTCGCGGTGTCGAGAAGCGCGACGAAATAGCGTCGGCGCGCGTAGTCGCCCATGAGCAGATCGATCTCGTCGAGCACACCGCTGACGCCCTTCTTCTCGAAGATCGAGCGCACGCGCGATTCGGCGCCGAGGCCCGACCGCCGCACCAGCAGGACGACCTGGTCGGCGAGTTCGCGCTTCGCGTCATCGTTCCACGGACGTTCGATTCCGGCGACGTAGTACTTGCGCGTCAGCGTGCCGCCCGACGATCGAATCTCGATCGTGTGCGGAACGAGGCCCACCCATTGGCGGATCGTCAGCCGGCCGCCATCCGAGAGCGTCTGGACGTCGGAGAGATCGTCGGTGAACGTCACGTCGCCGTTCAGCGTGACGTCGAGCCGCGTCGATCCGTCGCTCCACGACATCCGCATCTGGCTGTCGTGGTTCTCGACGCGCACATGAATTCCGTCCGCCGGCGGAGCCGGCGGTGCTGGCGGTGCTGGCGGCGCGGGTGGAGCAGGCGGTGCCGGCGACGCGGGTTGCGCCGTCATCGGCAGCGGCGGCATGGGCGCGGCCGGCGGAACAGGAGGCAACGGCGGCACCGGCGGAACCGGCACGTCGGCCCAATCGAGCGCATCAGGCGGTGCGGGCGGTTCGATCGGATTTGGCGGCGCCGGTGGATCGGGTGGCGTCGGAGGCTCGGGCGGCGCCGGCGGCTGGGGAGGTGTCGGCAACTGGTAGTCGCCGGCCACGGACTGCGCCGCGAATATCGGCGCGTCGCCGCGCGGCGACGCCCACGGCAGGTGCTGCACGGCACCCGCGCCGGCGGTGAACATGATCGTCAACGCGAGCGTCGCCGCCCAGCTTGGCGACGTCGGCTCGTCAGCGATCGGCACGCGGAGGATTCGGCGTACGCGATCGAGCAACGATCCGCCGGTGGCGGCAACGGCAAGCATGGCGGAGTCGGATCGCCATGCTTCGAGCTCCGCCAGCGCTCGCGCATACGCGACCGCGTCCCCGCAAAGGCGTACCGCCACTTCGTCACAGCAGTGCTCGCGTTCGATGCGGATTCTCTTCGAGACCCACCACACGGCCGGGTGATAGAAAAGGAGCGTTTCCGCGACGGTCTGCAGCAGGTTGACCAGGTAGTCGTGGCGCCGGATGTGCGCAAGCTCGTGGGCGAGAATCGCTTCGACTTGCGCCGGCGTCAGCGAAGCCATCGCCGCGACCGGAAGCAGAATCGCGGGACGCAGCCAGCCGACGACCGTCGGCACGTCGACGCGCGCCGACTCCACGACGTGCGCGGCCGCGGCCATCCCGAGGCGGTAGGCGAGACGCCGGCATGTGGTCTGCCACCCCGACGACGCGATCGACAGCGCGTGGCGATGCAGACGGCGAACGTGCCACCAGCCGCCGGCCAACCGCACGAGCAGCAGGGCGACGCCGGCGAGCCACGTGATCGTGATCCCACTGAGGAACCGATCGATTTGTTCGGCGGAAAAAGCGCTCGGCTGACCTCGAGCCTGTCGAAGGGTCGAGCGCCTTTCGACATTCGCGCTCGCCGTCTCAACCGCCTGGAGGGAGGATGAAGTGCGAGCCTTCGGGCGAGCGTCGGCAGAGAGACGGGTGGAACCCGACGCGGCGTCCGGTTCTGCAAAGAATTCATTCGCCATCGCGGCATTCTCGGCCGCAGACCAGAGGAGCTGTGCTGTGGCGGCCGGTGCGGCGAGCATTGCGGCAAGGCCGGCGCACGCGATGAGGTAGCGGACGTTCGGCGACCGCCGGTCGGTGACGCGGAGCGCGGCCGCGATGACGAGCGCAATGGCGGTTCCCTGCCACACGAAGTGGATCAAGGTCCAGCCGACGACCTGGATCGAGGCGTTCATCGCGAGCCTCCATCTTTGTTCTTGTCGAGGAGCTTCCGAATCTCGGCCAGCTCTTCGGGCGACGCCTTGCCGGCGGCGAGTGCCTGCATGACCAGCTTGGCCGCCGAGCCATCGAAGACGCGATCGAGAAGGTCGGTCACGAGGTGCCGCTGCGTTTGATCTTCGCTATACGCAGCCTCGTATATGTGAGTTCGCGCCGCCTCGTCGCGACGGACGAGGCGCTTCTCGGTCATGATCTGCATGAGTTTCAGGATCGTGGTGTACCCCGCCTCGCGACCCATGACCTCGGCCACCTCGCGCACGGTACTCGGCCCGCGCGCCCAGAGCACGCGGAGGATGGCGAGCTCGGAATCGGTGGGTTTTCGGCGCAATCCCTTCATAAAGGCGGATTATCTACGACGTCTTTCGTAGAGTCAATACGAATGTTTTCGTAGGCGGCGCGCTCCGCGCGCCGTGGGCGCAAAGCGCCGCCCCTACGGCTCGCGAAGCGCCGTGATGGGATCGACGCGCGTCGCACGCGAGGACGGAACCGCGACGGCGATGAGCGCCACCAGCCCGAGGAGAAAAGACACGCCGCCGTAGACGCGCGGATCGGCGGCGCCGATGCCGAAGAGCATCGACGTCATCGACCGGGTCAGCGCAAGCGCGCCAGCAATGCCGAAGGCAATGCCGGCCGCGATCATCACGCCGGCCTGCCGCAACACCAGCGCCACCACCTGCCAGGACGTCGCGCCGAGCGCCATGCGGACGCCGATTTCTCGAGTCCGCTGCGCCACGATGTACGCCATCACGCCGTAGAGGCCGGTGGCGCTCAACACGAGCGCGACGGCGGCGAACGCCGAGACGAGCACGAAGTTCAGCCGCCGCGACGCGACCGACTCGGCGATGAGCGTGTCCATCGGCCGGATCGCGCCAAGCGGCTGCAGCGGATCGACGCTCGCGACTGCGGCGCGAAGCAGCGGGACGAATGACGCGAGGTCGAGATCGCTGCGAACGACGAGCGTCGTCGTCGCCCGCTCGAAGCCGGTGCCGAGCGACGTGAACTTCTGCCGGCGCGGAATCGACGCCTCCGGTTCCGCGTCGACGTCGAGGGCCTGCTGTTTCACGTCAGCGACGATGCCCACGATCTCGCGCCACTGCGGCGGATCGCCGAGGCTGATCCGCTGGCCGATCGGATTCTCGTCCGGCCAGTACCGCCGCGCCGCCGCTTCGTTGATGATCGCGACGTCCGGCGCCGAGTCGTTGTCGCGATCGGTGAAGGCACGGCCGCGAATCAGTGGAATGCCCAGCGTCGCGAAGTAATCGGCGGAGACCAGGTGCGGATGCGCGCGCACCGGCAGCGGCGATTCCGCCGTCCGATGCTCGATCTCCAAGTTGAGGCGAGAGTCCGGCCCGCCAAATGGCGGCGTCGTCGTCGTGGCGACCTGCTGAATGCCGGGCGCCGAACGCAGGCGTTCGATCACGCCGTCGTAGAACGCGACCACGCGAGCGTGATCGCCGTATCGAGTGGCCGGCAGCGACAGCCGGACGGTGACGAGGCCGTCCGATCGGAAGCCGGGCGTAACGTCCGTCAGGTTGTTGAAGCTGACGATCAGCAGCGTGGCGCCCGCCAGCAGGACCAGCGACAACGCGAGCTCGGCGACGACGAGCGCCGAGCGCAGCCGCCGCGTCTTCGCGCTGCCGCTGCCGCCGCGCGATTCTTCGTTGAGCGCCGTCGCCACGCGCTGCTCCGTGGCGACGAGCGCGGGCACGATGCCGAAGACGAGTCCGGTGGCGAGGGCCGTGCCGAGCGTGGCGACCAGCAGCCGCAGGTCGATCCCCATGCCGGTGATTCCGGGCAGCGTCGAGAACTGCGCCGGCAGAACTGCGTGCAGCGCCGTCAGCGCCCACATCGCCACCAGCACGCCAGCCGCCCCGCCGATGGCCGAGACGGTGACGCTTTCGATCAGCATTTGCTGCACCAGGCGGCCGCGCGTCGCGCCGACCGCGCGGCGCACCGACAGTTCCTTCTGCCGTCCCGACGCTCGCGCAAGGAGCAGCGTCGCGACGTTCGCGCACGCGATCAGCAGCACGAACCCGACCGCGCCGAGCAGCACGAGCAGCGGCGTGCGGACGTCGCCGACCAATGCCTCGCGCAGCGACCGGATGCTCGGGCTGTGGTTGCGGTTTTCAGCCGGATACGCTTGTGACAGGCGCGCGCCGATGACGCTCAACTCCTCGCGCGCCTGCGTCTCCGACGCGCCCGGACGCAGGCGTCCGACGACGCTGAGAAAGTGCGCCGCGCGAAGCGCGCGATCGTGATCGTCGAGCGCGAGCGGTGCGACGATGTCGGGACGGGTCGGCCACCAGAACGAGCGAGGCAGGATGCCGACGACGTCGTAGGGCGCGCCGTCGAGCGTCACGCTGCGGCCGACGACGAGCGGATCGGCGCCAAACCGGCGGCGCCAGAGCGCATCGGTCAGCAGGACGATGCGGTGGTGGCCAACGACTTCTTCGTCGGCACGGAAGTCCCGGCCGTGCGCCGGCTGCACGCCGAGCGCGTCGAGGAATCCCGGCGAGGCGCGGAGAATCCTCAGGCGCTCCGGCTCGCCCGTTCCTGTGAGATTGAGCGCCGACTCGTCGTACGCGGCCATCGCCGCAAACGATTGCGTGTCGCGCCGCCAGTCGAAGAAATCGGCAGGTGCAACCGGTCCGTAGAAGCGGCCTTCGCGCGGACGCTGCTCCGCGATCGCCATGAGTCGGTCGGCGTTCGGATACGGCAGCGGCCGCCACAAGACAGCGTCGACGACGCCGAACATGGCGGTGTTCGCGCCGATGCCGAGCGCGAGCATCACGACGGCGACGGCCGTGAACCCCGGCTGCCGCCGCAGCAGCCGCGCCGCGAAGAACACGTCCTGTGCCGTCGACTCGAACACGGTGAATCTCCGCGGAATTTCATCGGCGATCGGCGGCAGCGGCCGGCCGCGCGACACGGTCTCCCATCGGAACGCCAGCGCCAGGCGCGCCGCCAGCCACCAGACGCTCAGCGTCGCGCGGAGCACGCCCGCCCGGCGCCGGCGCAAGCCGTACTCTTCTTCCAGATCGCCGGCGATCGGCTCGCGCTGATCGGCGGGAAGCGCGACGCGCAGCAACCACTCCACGCCGCGCGGCAGCCGATTCATGCGAGCTTCGTCTCGAGGCCGCGCCACAACGCTTCCAGTTGGCGCCGGCATTCCCTGAGCGCGTCGATGGCGCGCGGGCGGAGTGCGTAGTAGCGCTTCGCGCGGCCGCCGCGTTCGGGCGTTGGATCGGCGAGGCGCGATTTCAGATAGCCCTTCGTTTCCAGCCGATCGAGCGTGATGTAGATCGATCCTCGCGACACGGCGCGGCCCGTGCAGCGCAGGATTTGGTCTCCGATCGACACCGCGTACGCCTGGTCATCGAGACGAAGCACCGCCAGCAGCACAACCTGTTCGAATTCCCCGAGAGCAGAGACGTCGGTCATGGACGGAAGGTTCAAATGCTGACATAGTAAGCAAATCGAAGTCAAAAAAAACGCCGCGGCGCACGTCTGCACCGCGGCGTCCGTACTTCAGACTTCAGACTTCAGACTTCTTACTTCCTAGTTCCCTCGTCCTCGCATGCCGCGACCGGCATTCTCTGTCGACGGTGGCACGAGGTTCTTCGAACGGAGATACACGGCCGCGGTCCCGTACATCTCGTTGCCGTGAACGATCACCCCGTAGAGTGCGGCGGCGCGGGTCACCTCGTTCATGCCGGCCTTGATCATCTCTGTCGCATTCGCGTCGGTGACCTGCGCGAACAGGTCGTCGCACAGCGCAAACGAATCGGCGAGCGCCTTGGTCACTTCGGCCTTGGTCTTCAGTTCCTGCTCCAGATTCTTGCCTTGCATCGGATTGGGCACACCCTTCATGGCTGAGCACTGGCCGAACTGCGCCTGCGCGATGTGCGCGATGACTTGCACATAGGTGCGCGCTTCGGGCGTCGAGCCCGGTTTGAAGGTGTAGTCGGCCTCCGGCATCTTCTCGGCGGCCTGAGTGAAGTTGGTTTTGAATCCAGCGTAGCCGCGCTGGAGGCTGGTGGCGAGGCCGATTTTCTGCCCGCCCTGTCCGCCGCCAGGCGGCTGCGCAAACGCGAACGTGGCAACGACGAGAACCACGACTCCGAACACGAACGACGTCACACGCTTCATCGAGATGCTCCTTGGTTGGTTATGCGGCCTGTGTTCCTCCCGACGATCCGCTCCGGATCTCGCCCGGCGTCGAACAGTCCAGTCCCGGACCCTGGAGTGAAAAGCGGCGCGACCACCAGTGCGATCGTCCGAACACTTCCTTGAGCGATCGATCGGCGGGATTCAGGTTCACGCCGACAAAGCGTCCGATCTCGCGGCCGCCGCGCCGCAGCCGGACGGCACGGCTCAGGAGCACGACGTCGGGAACCGCCGGCAGCGGCGCGACCGCGACCTCGGGCCGCAGCTCGATCTCGCCGTCGTCGTGCGTCAGATCGATATTGGCGAGCGGACGCGTCATCGCCTGAGGTCCCAGCTCGCCGTCAGGACTGAAGATGATGCGTCGAATCTTCAGACCGGCGAGCTCGAGCTCAAATCCCGCCAGCTGTCCCACGCGATGACCGTGTTCGCGAACGTGAGACCCGAGCAGCAACTCCATGGGCACCTCCCGTTGGGCAAATCTTCAATCTCCAATCGCCAATCCTCAATAAATCCGCAATCCGCAATCCTCAATCCGCAATCACCAGGCCCACGCATACGCTTCGACCCGCGGATCGGCACCCGCGCTGAGGACGCTGTTTGCACCGACGACGATTGCGCCGTTCGATCCCTGGGTCCACGGACCGACGACGCGGAGCTTGTGGCCGCGCGCGATGAGCGCCTGACGCGTCGCTTCCGGAATCCGCGACTCCACCGAGCTTTCGCCCGGATACATCGTGTGCGGGAACGGCGACGCCGGGAAGCTGCGCGTCGCCCAGCGCGGCGCTTCGATCGCCGCCTGAACGTTCATGCCGAAGTCGACGACGTTCATCAGCGTCTGAATCGTGCGCATCACCTGATCGTCGCCGCCGGGGCTGCCGGTGATCATGAACGGCTGGCCGTCCTTCATCACCAGCGTGCTCTGCAGCGTGCTGCGCGGCCGTTTGCCCGGTTCGAGCGCGTTCGCTTCACCCGGAATCAGCGAGTAGTAGTCGCCGCGGCAATTGAAGATGATGCCGGTGTTGCCCATGACGACGCCCGTGCCGAAGCCGCTGTGCAGGCTCGGCTCGAAGCTCACCATGTTGCGATCCTTGTCGACGAGCGCGATGTAGCTGGTGTCGCCTTCGTGATCGCTCTCGCCTTCGAGGTTGACGTGAACCTCGCGCTCGGGCTGATCGCTGGTGCGCGGCTGCGGCGATCCCGGCCGCAGCTCCAGCGACGCCTGCTGCGGTGCGATCAGCTTCCGCCGCTCGCGCGCGTAGTCCTTCGACAGCAGCGCGTCGTAGGGAATCTTGATGAAGTCCATGTCGCCCATGAACTTCTCGCGGTCGGCCATCGCGAGCTTGATCGCTTCGATGCTGGTGTGAATGTAGTCGGGGCTGTTCAGCCCCAGCTTCTTCATGTCGTACCCCTCGAGCAGGTTCAGCGCGATCAGCTCCGCCGGTCCCTGACTCGCCGACGGGTTCTTGTAGACCTGATACCCGCGGTAATCGACGGAGATCGGAGTCTCGATCTTGGCCGTGTACTCTGCGAAGTCCTCATAGCGGAACAGCCCGCCGTTCTCCTCGGAGAACTTCGCCATCTCGCGGGCGATGTCGCCCTTGTAGAAACGATCGCGCGCGGCTTTCAGCGCATCGTGGCGGCCTTTGGCCTTCGCGCCCTTCTCGGACTCGACGAGCTTCTTGAGTGTGTTCGCGAGATCGACGTTCTTGAAGATGTCGCCCGCTTTCGGCGGCGCGCCCGGCATGTAGACGCGCATGGTCGACGGATACTGGCGGATCTTTTTCGTGTTCGCGATGCCGCGCGCGAGCTTCTCGCTCAGCGGGAAGCCCTGCTCGGCGAGCTCGATCGCCGGCTGCAGCACCTGCTCGAAGGTCATCGTGCCCCAGTTGTCGAGCAGCAGATACCACGCGTCGACAACGCCGGGGATCCCGCCCGCCAGCAGACCGTCGCTGTTCGGCAGCTTGCCGCCGTTGTTTTTCTGATACCACTCGATCGTCGCCAGCTTCGGCGCGCGCGGCTCCGCGTTGATCGAGACGACTTTCTTCGCCTTCGCGTCGTAGAGCAGAATCAGCGCGTCGCTGCCGACGCCGTTCGACGGAAAGTCGGTGACCGCGAGCGCAGCCTGCCCGGCGACGGCCGCGTCGAACGCATTGCCACCGGCCTGAAGAATCCGACGGGCGGCTTCGGTGGCCTCCGGCTTCATCGAGGTGACGGCCGCCTGCCGGCCCCGGATCACGGGCCTCATCGTCGCTGACGACGACTCGTCGTCCGGCGCCTGCGCAAAGACACCGGCGGTGCACGCCAGGAAGAACACCGGCACGAGCGCGAACTGCCTCATAAAGACTCCTCCAAAAGATGAAGCATCATAGATCCTCTTGACCCTCACGCAACGTCAGGCCTGAACATCTTTTTGAAGGCATATGTCCCGCAAGGTCTACCGCATTCAGGAGTTCGCGAAGCTCGCGGGCGTGACCGTTCGCGCGCTGCATCACTACGACCGGCTCGGCTTGCTGAAGCCCAGCGGTCGCTCCGGCGCCGGCTATCGCCTCTATCGCGACTGCGATCTTGCGCGCCTCGAGCAGATCGTCGTGCTGAAGTTTCTCGGCCTGCCGCTCGCGCAGATCGGCCGGTTGCTGAAGCGGCAGTCGTCGCTTGTCGAGACGCTGCGGCGGCAGCAGACCGTGCTGTTCGAGAAGCGAAAGCACCTCGATGCGGCGATCGACGCCATCAGGCAGGCCGAGCGATCGGTCGTCGGCAGCCGCGAGCCCGATTGGACACTGTTCACACACATCGTGAGGGAGATCGAGATGCAGAACAACACCGAGTGGTCGAAGAAGTACTACAGCCCTGACGCGCAGGCCAAGGTCGAAGAGCGCAAGCACCTCTGGTCGCCAGAGCTGCAGGAGCGGGTGACGAAAGAGTGGCATGCGCTTCTCGCCGACATCGAGGCCGCGCTCGGCGAGGATCCGGCGAGCCCGAAGGCGCAAGCGCTGGCGGTGCGCTGGCGAACCCTCGTCGAGGGATTCACCGGGGGCGATCCTGAAATCCAGAAGGGCCTGAACAAGATGTGGGTCGACAAGGAGAACTGGCCGAAGCAGGAGCGCGAGCGTTTCACGATCAAGCCGGAGATCCAGACGTTCATCATGAAGGCGATGCAGGCGACATGAAGGGCCTGCTGGTTTCACTGCTCGCCGCGGCGGTGCGAGAATGTCCGGATGACGCTCGACGAATTCACCGCGACACTCACCGGGACGGCGCCACCCGGCGTCGGCGCGCCGCTGCGCGCGCTGTGGTACGACGCGCACGGCGACTGGAACCAGGCCCATCAGGTCGCGCAAGACATCGATGACGCGACCGGCGCGTGGATTCATGCCTATCTGCACCGCAAAGAGGGCGACCTCGGGAATGCCGCCTATTGGTATCGGCGCGCCCAGCAACCGGTCGCGGCCGACTCACTCGACGACGAATGGCGGCGGATCGTGACGGCGTTGCTCTGACCTCATCTGGCGCGCTCCGTGCATCACAGCACATCCGGTATCCGGCTTCCGCCGGACCGGAGGTGCCTGTGAAGCTCATCGGTGTCCTTTTGATCGTGTTCGGCGTCGTCGCACTGGCCGTCGGCGGCATCCGATATACGACGCGCGAGAAAGTCCTCGATCTCGGTCCCATCGAAGCGACCTCGGAAAAGCATCACATGGTGCCGCTCTCGCCAATCGTCGGCATCGCGGCGGTCGCGGGCGGGATCGTGCTCGTCCTCGCCGGATCGCGCACCCGCGTGTAAGCACGTCGGCCGCCGACATCGCCGCCGCGGGTCGCATCAATCAGAGGCGGCTGATCGCGACCCGCCAGCACTCCGCCTTCGGATCGCCCCGCATAAAACTTCCGTCCTTCTGCTTGACACCGTTCGCCTGCGCGCTAACATCCGCGGCGCCCAACGTGTTTCGGCTTCTTAAGCAGGACCTGCTGAGGGAGGTTCACATGAGGCGTGCGTGCGTTGTTCTTCAGGCCTTTACCATCGTCGCGGGATTGCTCCTCGTCAGCTTCGCCGTTCCTGTCGCCGCCGACCGGGACGGCCGCACACGACGGTTCGATCTGGTCGAGACGACCATTCCAGCCATTCAGCAGGCGCTGCACGACCACGTGATCACCACCGAACAACTGGTGCGGATGTACTTCAAACGAATTGCCGCATACGACGGGAAGTCGACGGCGACGCACCTCAACTCGTACATCCATCTGAACGACCACGCGATCGACGACGACCACCGGCATGACGACGACGGCGACGATAATGGCGACTTCGACGACGGCGGGCATCGAGGCCGGCAGCGGCACGCGCTCGACGGCATTCCGATGATTCTCAAAGACAACCTCGATACCAGGGACATGCCGACGACCGCGGGATCGCTGGCGCTCGACGGATCGTTTCCTCGCAGCGACGCGTTCGTGACCAAGAAGCTGCGCGCCGCCGGTGCCATCATCCTCGGCAAGGCGACGATGACCGAGTTCGCGAACTTCCTGACCAACGGCATGCCCGCCGGCTACAGTTCGCTCGGCGGCTACGGGTTCAACCCGTACGATCCGCGCCCCGATCCGCGCAACGCTCTCGACGGGCTCCTTCGTCCGTTCAACGACGGACGCCCGGCTCTCACGACCGGCGGATCGAGCTCCGGGCCGGGCGTCGCGGTGGGCGCCAATCTCGCCGCAGTGGGCATCGGCACCGAGACGTCCGGATCGATTCTCAGTCCGGGGACGGCGAACGGACTCGTCGGGATCAAGCCAACGGTGGGCCTGATCAGCCGCGACGGCATCATCCCGATCACGGCCGATCAAGACACGGCCGGGCCGCTGGCGCGAACGGTGATCGACGCCGCGATCGTGCTCGGCGTGATTGCCGGTTTCGATCCGAAGGATCCAGCCACGGCGGCATGCCTGATTCCGGGCAACTGTTTCAGCGACTACACGCAATTCCTGGATCCGCGCGCGCTGAGTGGCGCGCGCATCGCCGTCCCGCCGCCGCCAGCCAATCGCCTCACGGTGGTGACCAACGCGATCAATATGCTGCGCGCGCAAGGCGCGACGGTGGACCTCGTGCCGGCGCTGGCGCCGCAGCTCGGCGGCTGCCCGTCGCGCCCGCCGGCCTTGAACTACCCGCCTGCCGGCGATCCGCCGCCGCCGGCGCTGCGCTGCTCGACCGTATTGAGCTACGGCTTCAAGCGCGATCTGAACCAGTACATCCGCGACCACGTGCGCCGCTCATTCCCGATCCAGTCGCTCACCGATGTCGTCAACTTCAACGCGGCGCACATGCCGGCAGCGACGAAATATGACCAGGATCTCGCGATCTTCTCGGACTTTTTCGACGTCTCTCCCGGCAGCGCCGATACGCTGCGCTACCAGCGCGATCGCGCTGAAGACATCACACGGTCGAGAGGCGCGATCCTCGCCGTGCTGAACGGCCCCGACGGCATGCCCGGCACCAAAGACGACTACGACGCGCTGCTCTTCTCGGGCAACAGCGGTGCCGGCACGCCGGCCAAGGCCGGGTTTCCGAGCATCGTCGTGCCGAGCGGAACGTTCCAGAACGTCGTGACGCCGCCGTTCCCCGACGGATTCAACGCGAAGGACGGGCCCGCCGGTGTGACGTTCTCGGGCCGCGCCTTCAGCGAGCCGCGTCTCATCGCGCTGGCATTTGCCTACGAGCAGGCGACGCACGCCCGGTTCCCGCCGGCGAGCGCGCCGCCGCTGCCGAGCGACACGGTCATCAAGCGCGACGATCGCGATCGTTGAGGCGGGAGCAGGGTTGTCCGAATCCGAGCAGCGCGCTGTTCGGATTCGGACTGGCTGCCGAAAGGGATCGGCGAAATCTCGCACAAATTCGCTGGCGCGTGTTGTGCTCGAGGCGCCGCATGCATGACGGACTCGTTCGATCAATCGTCGTACGCGGCATCGCGCTGATCGCGCTCGCCCTCACCGTCGTCCACGCGGCCCCACGTGCGATCGAAGAGTGGAAAGTCGCGCTGACGAGCCTGTCGGATCTGACGCCGCACGGCGCGCAGGCGTCGATCGTGACCCACAACGGTCAACGCGCCGTCCGGCTCGTGGAAGAGCCGGGCGTCCAGCGCGAGCCCTACGCGCTGGTCTCGGGGCCGGCGCTGCGCGACGGCGCCATCGACGTCGATCTGGCAGGTCGGCCTGGCGCGGGCGCAAACGACGCTGCGCGCGGCTTCGTCGGCATCGCGTTCAGAGTCCGCTCCGATCACTCGGCCTTCGAGTGCTTTTACCTCCGGCCAACGAACGGCCGCGCCGACGATCAACTGCGCCGCAATCACTCGACCCAGTACATGTCGTTCCCTGAATTCCCGTGGGAGCGGCTGCGGAAGGAGACGCCGGGCGTCTACGAGTCGTACGTGGATCTGGTCTCCGCCGAGTGGACGCACGTGCGCATCGAGTTCCGCGACCGGCGCGCGACGCTCTTCGTCAACCGCGCGCCGCAGCCGGTACTCATCGTCAACGACTTGAAGCTTCCGCCGGCATCGGGCGGCGTGGCATTGTGGATTGGCACCGGCACGGAAGGATTCTTCCGCGATCTCCGCGTCACGTCGACCGGTTCGTGACTACTGCGTGACGCGGCCGCTCGCGCTGACCATGAAGGCGAACCCGGGCTCGTCACCGTTCCCGGGCGTCGTCGTGTTCTGCACGAGCTCGACGTCGTTCGCCGACACGTTGCGCAGGACCGCGCCGGTCGGATTCTGATCGCAGAAGTTCTGATCGTTGATGCGGAACGCGACGCGTGCGTTGATCGGCACGTCGTTGAAGGTGATCTCGTAGCGATCGGGAGGAACGGCGGTCAACGGGAACGCCGCGAAATTCCGCCAGCCGGGATGCGTGTGCGTCGCGCCGACGCCGTCCATGCAGCCCTGCAGCGACGCCGGCAGATCGGTCCGCCGCGCCGTCGATCCGCGAAAGACAACCCTGACCGCCGGCGTCGCGGACGAAGGCTCCGTCGTCGAGGACTTCGAGCAGTCGCTGCCGCACACGGCGAGGAGCGCCGCGCAACCGACCGCCGAGTGCGAAGGCCTCACACCTGCTGTGCTTCGCGCGCCATCCGCGCGTCGTAACTCTCACCGTAGATCGACGGGACCTTCGCGCCCATCGGCCGCAGGTACATCGACAACTGTCCGCGGTGGTGGATCGAGTGGTTCAAGCCAATTTGCACGTAGACGACGGCGGGAAACTGAAATATCCCGCGGAAGTCGACGATCTTGGTGAGCTGATCGGCGGAGGTTTTCTTCAAGCGATCCACCGATGCCGCGAAGTGCTCCAGGTACCACAGGTTCACATCGGCTGCCGTGCGGATGTTATCGGGTCGCGGCAGCGGCGTCAGATCGAATGCGCCCGCCGAGACCGCATTGATGAACCGGACCTCTGCAGTCACGATGTGCCAGGCGAGATCGATCGCGCTCTTCACGATCTCGTCGGGGCGGTAATTCACCTTGTCGGTGGGGATCGCGGCGATCACGCGCTTGGTCACCGGATGCTCGGCATTCAGCGACGGGAGGCCGACGGACTGCAATATCGTCGTGGCTTGTTCGGACGTCATTGGTGGATTCTACAACCGTGCGGGATCGGGTGCGCCTGTGCGGGACTCGGGATTCGGGATTCGGGATTTGGGATTTGGAGGGGGTCAGGGATCGGGATTCGATGCCCATCCGCCGAGTGCCAGGCAATCAAATCCCGAATCCCAAATCCCGAATGCCGCTCAGGCGCAGCCTGAAGTGTTCCCGCAGTTCACGCACTTGTAGCACGCGCCGCTGCGGATCATGATCGCACCGCAAGTCGAGCACGGCGGGGCATCTTCCTGATTCTGAATCGTCGAGTACGGATTGGGAACGGTGGGCTTGCCCACCGAAGCGGCTGTGTCACTGTGAGCGGCCGCGGACGTGGGGGTGAGCGTGTGACCGTTGTGATCGTCGAGCTCGCGGCCGTTCACGCCGGCGTGATATTGCGCCTCCGGCGAGAGGAACTTCGACGCGAGCCACCGGAAGATGTAGTCGACGATCGACTTCGCGAAACGGATCTCCGGGTTGCGGGTCATGCCCGACGGCTCGAAGCGCACGTGGCTGAACTTGTCGACGAGCGCCTGGAGCGGCACGCCGTACTGCAGCGCGTAGGAGATCGCCTGCGCGAACGCGTCGGCGAAGCCCGAGATCGTCGAACCCTCTTTGGCCATCACCAGGAAGATTTCACCCGGCTGACCGTCCTCGAACAGGCCGACCGTGATGTAGCCTTCGTGGCCCGCGATGTCGAACTTGTGGGTGATCGCCTGACGCTCGTCGGGCAGCTTGCGGCGGACAGGCGTTCGCGCCACCGCGGCGTCGGCCTTCGCGGCGGCGGCCGCGGCTTCGGCCGGAGACTTGTCCTTCGACGTGTTCAACGGCTGCGTCCGCTTGCTGCCATCACGATAGATCGAGATGGCCTTGGCGCCGAGCTTCCACGACTGGATGTATGCCTGCATGATCTCGTCGACCGTCGCTTCCTTCGGCACGTTGACGGTCTTGCTGATCGCGCCCGAGATGAACGGCTGCGTGGCGCCCATCATCTTGATGTGCCCCATGTAATGAATCGACCGCTGCCCCTTCGCCGCCTTGAACGCGCAGTCGAAGACCGGCAGATGCGATTCCTTGAGGCCGGGCGCTCCCTCGATCGTCTCGTTGGTATCGATGTAGTCGACGATCGCGTCGACCTGCTGCGGTGTGTAGCCAAGCTTCCGCAGCGCCATCGGCACGGTCTGGTTGACGATTTTCATCAACCCGCCGCCGACCAGCTTCTTGTACTTGACCAGCGCGATGTCCGGCTCGACGCCGGTCGTGTCGCAGTCCATCATGAATCCGATCGTCCCGGTCGGCGCGAGGACGGTCGCCTGCGCGTTGCGGTAGCCGAACTCCTCGCCGAGCTCCACCGCATCGTCCCATGACGCCTTCGCGGCGCTGAACAGATCGGACGGGATGTTGCGCGCGTTGATGTCACGCATCGCGTCGCGGTGCTTTCGCATGACGCGGAGGAACGGGTCGCGGTTCTTGTCGTAGCCGGCGAACGGACCGCCGTGATCGCGCGCGATCCGCGCCGACTGCGCGTACGCCTCGCCGGTCATCAGCGCGGTCAGCGCCGCCGCGTAGTCGCGGCCGGCGTCGCTGTCGTAGGGCAGCCCGCGCGACATCAGCAGCGCGCCCAGGTTGGCGTAGCCGAGGCCGAGCGGACGGTAGGCGTGGCTGTTCTTGCCGATCATGTCGGTCGGATAGCTGGCGTTGTCGACGATGATCTCCTGCGCGGTGATCAGCGTCCGGATGGCGGCCTTGTAGGAGACGACGTCGAATTCACCGTCGACACCATTGGGATCTTGCTTGATGAACTTCATCAGGTTGATCGACGCGAGGTTGCACGCCGAGTCGTTGAGGAACATGTACTCGGAGCACGGATTGCTCGCGTAGATCCGATCGGTCGCCGGACAGGTGTGCCAGTCGTTCACGGTGGTGTCGAACTGCATCCCCGGATCGCCGCAGATGTGCGTCCCTTCGGCGATCAACCGCATCAGATCGCGCGCCTTGCAGGTGTCCATCACCGGATGCGGCTCCAGGACGCCGCGCGTCTCCCAGTCGCGGTCGTCGAGCACGGCGCGCATGAAGTCGTCGGTCACGCGGACGCTGTTGTTCGAGTTCTGGAAGAACACCGACGCATAGGCCGGACCGGTGAACGATCCGTCGTAGCCGGCGTCGATGAGCGCCCACGCCTTCTTCTCTTCTTCGACCTTGCAATTGATGAATTCGACGATGTCGGGATGATCGGCGTTGAGGATGACCATCTTCGCCGCGCGCCGCGTCTTGCCGCCCGATTTGATGACGCCGGCGAACGCGTCGTAGCCCTTCATGAACGACACCGGCCCCGATGCCGTGCCGCCGCCGGCGAGGAGCTCCTTCGACGATCGGATCGGCGACAGGTTCGTGCCGGTGCCCGAGCCGAACTTGAACAGCATCCCTTCGGTCCGCGCCAGCGTCAGGATCGAGTCCATCGTGTCCTGCACCGAGTTGATGAAGCAGGCCGAGCACTGCGGCGCTTTTTCGAAGCCGCAGTTGAACCATACCGGACTGTTGAACGCCGCCTTCTGGTACACCAGGATGTGTTTCAGATCGTCGCTGAACGCGCGCAGATCGTCGTCGGATGCGAAGTATTTCTGTGCCCGCGCCCACTCGCTGATCGTGTCGACGACGCGGCCGATCAATTGCCTGACGCTGCGCTCGCGGTCCGGCGTGCCGATCTGGCCGCGAAAATACTTCGAGACGACGATGTTGGTCGCCTGCTGCGACCAGGATTTCGGAATCTCGACGTCGCGCTGTTCGAACACGATTTCGCCGCGCTCGTTGCCGATGACCGCCGTGCGCAGCTCCCACTCGATTTCGTCGAATGGATCGATATCGGCATCGGTGAAGAATCGCGGAAAGGTCAGGCCCGGCACGGCCGCGGCGCTCTTCGATTTCGATCGCGACGATTCCACGGCCGGCGGCGCTGCAGATGCACCGGTCCCACCGTCCACGATCTGCTGTGAAGCGCTTGCAGCCTGGTAAGCAGCGCGTTCGTTCATCAGACTCTCCTCCACCGACGCGATCGCAATACGCCCCGAGTGCGACCGACCTGCTTGATGTTTGGATTGGCGGTGGCTACGAGAAATCTGGGAGGTTTCTCAGTGAATGCCCGCCCGCTACCGGCGAGCAAATATGCGCTCGCCCCAACCGTTTGTCAAGCGTGTAAACACTACTAATTGTGCCCCTCTTTTAGGTCAGTCGCAAGATGCTGTAGCCTCAGCAATTGCCTGAGCTTCAAGAGGTTGGCGGGGAGGTCATCGGCTGACCTCCCGCGATGCACAGGCAGGGAATGGAGCGGATTGTTTTCTCCTCGCAGGTCGCGAGAAGAACGAGGTTGCGACGGGTAAGAGCAAGTGAAGTGCCACGCGTGATGTGTCGAGATGCATCGCGATCGCGTGCGATCGGCACGTCGCACTGCGAAGGCTCGCGACTCGAAGTGCGCGAAACGACGAGGTGAGGAGTCGGCTTCTACTTAGAGGTAGGCCGCTACCTACCAGCCAGCTGAGCCGCGAGGGAAGAGGCCTTTTCCGCCATGGACTTCGCGAACTCCAGATTCTTCTTCCGCACTGCGTCCTCGGCCTGACGGATGAACAGCTTCGCGGAGTCGTACTGCGACCGCGCATCCGTGTTCAGCGTTCGATAATCGACGCGACTGAGATCGCTCGACGCGCGGTTCAGCATCGCGCGGATGCCTCGTTCGACGTCGCCCTCTTCACCCGGCGGTTTGGTCTGCAGTATCGACGGCGGTCTCGGTTCGTCTGGCGGAGGAGTCGTCGGCGCCGGCGCGGCCGGCGCCGGCGGCTCGGGCTTGGGCGGCTCAGGCTTCGGCGGTTCTTGACGCGGCTCGCGGGGCGGCGGCGTCGGCCGCGTGCGCGGCGGTGCGTTGCGTGCCGGTTCCTGCGGCAACGGCATCGGCGGCGGCGCTTCGCCGCCTGCCGTTTCGACGTCGCGCGGCGGCGACGCCGGCATATCGAGCGGCGGGCCGTCGGGCGTAGTCCGGGCCGCCTGCGCTTTTGCGCAGCCGGAGGCAAGGACGGCGGCGAGCACCATCCCTCCAAACGCGGGCAACATGAACAACTGTTTCGTCATGCGTTCACGCCCGCGGCAACAGGACTCGGAACGTCGTTCCTGCGCCGGGTGTCGACTCTACTTCTATCTCGCCGTCGTGCATTTGAATCGTCCGGAAGACCATCGACAAACCGATGCCGCTGCCCTTCTCTTTCGTCGTGAAATATAAATCAAAGATCCGCTGAAGGTGCTCCGGCTTGATCCCCGTACCCGTGTCCACAAATTTGATGGACACGCGATGTCCGCTCGCACCTGCACAATGAATTCGTAACGTGCCCCCGTGTGGCATCGCGTGACAGGCGTTCTGCCCCAGGTTCAGGAACGCCTGGCGGAGCATCGCGGGATCGCCGTTGACGTCCGGCGCATCGTCGCAAGAGATTTCGAGGACGACGCCGACGCGCTCGGCCTCGGGCCGGAGGATCGGCACGATCTCCTCGAGCAGCGCGCCGACCCGAATCGGCTGCAGCGTCAAATCCTCGGGGCGCGTGAACTTCAGGAACCCCTGCACGACCTGATCGAGCCGCCGGATTTCGTGGGCGATCACGTCGACGTGCCGGATCGCGCCTGTCTCGTCAACGGCCGGTTTGACCACGGTGCCGCCGCCGCGTCCCGCCGCCACCGGCGCGAGGCTCGTGGCGAACTGCTGGCGGAGCAGCTCGAGGTGAATCATCATCGCGTTCAGAGGATTCTTGACCTCGTGCGCGACGCCGGCTGACAGCCGGCCGAGCGCCGCGAGCTTGCGCGAGTAGCGGATCGTCGACTGGACCTGGCTGAGGTACTCGAGGTTTCTCGCAATCAGCATCACGCCGACCATCTCTCCTTGCGGGTCGTTGATGGCGTGGGTCATGACCAGCCGCTCGCCGCCGTCACTGAATGTCGTCGACAGCGGACCGCGCGACTGGCGGCTCATCAATGTCTGTTCGCTCAATCGGCGGAGCCCATGATCCGCCGGCAGCACTTCGTCGATTTTCGCGCCGGCCGTGGCGGCAGGCAACAGCGCGCGCATCGCGGGGTTGGCGAACATCAGCTCGCCGCGCGGGTTGACGATGGCGACCGCGTCCTCGAGATGCTCGACCGCCGATTCGAGATTCGCCACCTGGCCCGCCATCTGCGTCCGGTCGGCCGAGAGCTGTTCACTGACGGCATTGAAGAAGGTGCCGAGCTCGCCGAACTCGTCGTGCTGATTGAGATCGAGTTGCACGCCGAACTCGCCCTTGCCGAGACGCGTGAGTCCGCTGCGGATGGTGTGAATCGGCCGGAGCAGCAGCTGCGCGAGCAGCATCGCGCCGAACACCGACACCGCCAGCGCACCGAGCGCCGTCGCCGCGGCGGGACGCAGCGCGTCGTTGAGGTTGCGCCGGATCAGCAGCGTCGAGACGCCGATGCGAATCGAGCCCACGGCGGTATCGCCGAGGAGCAGCGGCTGCCGGACTTCGAGCGTGCGTCCCTGCCCGGAGTAGATCGCCGCGAGCGGCGCGAACTGCGCCGACTGCGACAGGAGCGCCGTGAGGTCTTCCGCCTGCGGGAGCGCCTGCTCTTCGATCGACTGCACGATTACCCGGCCGGAGCTGTCGACGATGGCGGCGTAGGTGACGTTGTTGTCGTACAGGCTCGACTGCAGCGTTGACCGCAGACCCGGATCTTCCCGCAGCGCCTTCGCGAAGTCGCTGGCATTCACCACTTCGCGCGCGCGGTGGTAGATGACGTTGGACATCAACTGGGCGCGGGCGCGGCTTTCGTCGAGACTGACGCGCGCGAGACGGGCCAGCTGCAGGACGCTCAGCGCGACGACGACCGCACCGACGATCGAGGTCACGCCGAGAACCTGCTTCCCCTTGATGCCTAATCGCATGGCCACACGAACAAACAGACCATCGTGTCTTCGTACCTTCGTGGCCGCATTTCTTCCTGCCTCTACTCGGGCTTCTTGCGCAGCCGCAGTTTGTTCAGCTTGTTGTGCAGCGTTTTCAGGCTGATGCCGAGGATCTCGGCGGCGCGTGTCTTGTTGTCGCGCGTGTGCTCCAGCGTCATCATGATCAGACGCCGCTCCGCTTCCTCGACCGTCGTCCCTGGTCCGAGCGCGACTTGCGGCTGATGTTCCGGCGCCGGATCGGCGGCGAGTGACGTCGGCATGTGCTTGATCTCGATGAACGGTCCGGGCGAGAGAATCGTGGCGCGCTCGATCACGTTGCGCAGCTCGCGCACGTTGCCCGGCCACATGTACTGCTCGAGCAGCCGCATCGCCTGTTGATCCACGCCGGCGATGTTCTTCTGGTTGCGCGAGTTGAACTCGTTGATGAACGCCTGCGTCAGCAGCGGCAGATCCTCCCGGCGCTCGCGCAGCGGCGGCAGCCTGAACGCAAAGACGTTGAGACGATAGTACAGATCCTCGCGCAGCTTTCCCGCTTTCACCGCTTCTTCGGGATCGATGTTGGTGGCCGCGATGACGCGCACGTCGACCGATTGCTCGGCGCGGCCGCCGAGGCGCCGGAACTTGCGCTCCTGGAGCACGCGCAGCAATTTCACTTGCGTCGCCGGCGTCATCTCGCCGATTTCATCAAGAAACAGCGTGCCGCGGTCCGCCAGCTCGAAGCAGCCGGCGCGGCGATCGGCGGCGCCGGTGAAGGCCCCCTTCTCGTGACCGAAGATCTCGCTTTCGAGCAGCGTTTCCGGGATCGCCGCGCAGTTGATCGCGACGAACGGAAAGGTGGCGCGCGGGCTGAGCTGATGAATCGTCTGTGCCACCAGCTCTTTGCCGGTGCCCGACTCGCCGGTGATCAGCACGGAGGCGCTGGTTGGCGACGCCTGCTCGACGATCTGATAAATCTTTCGCATCTCCGGGGCGTTGCCGATGAGGGATCCGAACGTGCCGTGCTCGCGAAGCTGACGCCTGAGCGCCTTCACCTCGCGCATCGTCTCGAGCCGCTCGACGATCTTGTCGAGCAGAATTTTCAGCCGTTGGATATCGATCGGCTTGGTCAGATAGTCGTAGGCGCCTTCCTTCATCGCCTCGACGGCGGTTTCGACGGTGCCCTGCGCCGTCAACAGCAGCGTCGTCGCGTCCGCGCCCTGCTGCTGAAGGGCGCGCAGGAGCGCCAGACCATCCATCCGCGGCATGACGAGATCGCTGATGACGATGGCGGGCCTGAAGCTGGTGACTTTCTCGAGCGCTTCCTCGCCATCGGCGGCCGATTCAGCGACGAAACCCCAGCTCTTCACCAGTTGCTCGAGCCCGAGCCGCGCGGCGGTGTCGTCTTCGACAATCAGGACACGCTCGGCGACCGTTTTCGCGGAATCGTCGACCGCGGGTGTTGCACTCGCGTCGGTAACAGTCATCGTATGTCCTCGCTCAGCCATGTCATTTTTACAGTGTGTGCGCGGCGTAGGCTCATGCGCAAGCAGAACGTTCGGGTTTTTTTTGGCGACTCAGCCGGTGGCCGGGAACTTGCACCTCTGCCTCGATGACGATTCTGTTTTTTGTTGCGAGGGAGGCTGGACACATATGCGATTGCTGATCATCGGCGCGCTGGCGTGCGGGATTGTGACTGGTGCGTGTGGTCGTGCGGAGACCGTCGCGGCGGCGGAAGCCGGCGCAGTGCCGGTCGCGACGGCGGGGCGGACTGACGCGGCAGCGACGAGCGCGGCTTCGGCGAGTCCGACGGCGGATGCCAGGATGCATGAGGTAACGATTCCCGCCGGCACTCGCCTGCCGATGGTTCTGGATACGCCGGTGGGATCCGACACGAGCCGCGTGGAAGAGGCTGTCCACGCGCATCTCTCGCAGCCGATTGTCGTGCGTGGACAGACGGTGCTCCCGGCCGGTTCACGCGTGAGCGGCGTGGTGACCGACGCGACGCGGTCGGGCAAAGTCAAGGGACGCGCGCATTTCTCGGTGCGCTTCAACACGATCGCGCCGCGCGGTGACGACGAGCGTTACACGTTCCGTGCAGGCTCGGTAGCCCGGATGGCGCCGGCGACGAAGAAACGCGACGCGATGGAGATCGGCATTCCGGCGGCGGGCGGCGCCGTCGTCGGCGGCCTGCTCGGCGGCAAGAAGGGCGCGGTCATCGGCGGAGCCGCCGGCGGTGGCGCTGGTACCGCGGTGGTGTTGAATCAGCGCGGCAAGGAAGTGCGGCTCGGCAAAGGCGCGCCGGTTATGTTGCGACTGACGGAGCCGCTGACGATTCGCGTCAAAGGGTAAGAGTTCGACTGTCCTCGCGGTCTGACCGAGGTCTGACCCGGGTCTGACCGCGGTCAGACTGCGGTCAGACTGCGGTCAGACCCGCGAGATGCCGCGCGACGTGGGATGGCTTGTGGCAGCATACTGACCTTGCCCGACTATCAGCCATCCAACAATGGCCACCACCCGCCCAGCCAGCGACCATTCGAGGAGGAGCCGCCCGACTCTCGCCCGCCGGATCGCGAACCTCTTCCGTCGGCGCTCAATCACCGCATCGTCGCGATTCTCGAAGTTCTGATCTGTTCCGATTACCCGACCCAGCTCGCGCTCGGCGCGACGTTCGGCGCGTTTGGCTATGGTCCGTTCATCGCCGATGGCGCGTTGCGCGTGAGCTACGTCGTCGGCATCTCGCTCGCCGATTCCGCGCTGCTCATCGGTCTGGTGCTGCTGTTCCTCTATGCCCACGGGGAACGGCCGCGCGACGTGATCATCGGCCACCGGCCGGTCGTCGGGGAGATTGTGTACGGGATTCCGCTGATCCTCGCGGCCATCGCCATCGCCATCCTCGTGCTGGTGACGATTCAGCGGGCGGCGCCGTCGCTCCACACCGTGGAGAAGAACCCGTTGCAGTCTCTATTGACGTCGCCGCGCGATGCCTGGCTGTTCGCGCTCGTCGTGCTCGTGGCCGGCGGCGTACGCGAGGAAATCCAGCGCGCGTTTCTGCTGCATCGGTTCGAGCAGTGGCTGGGCGGCGGACGCGTCGGGGTCATCGTGACCAGCGTGGCATTCGGCGCCGGTCATCTGCTGCAGGGCGTGGATGCGGCGATCGCAACCGGACTGCTCGGGGCGTTCTGGGGCGTCGTCTACCTGCGCCGGCGATCGGCGGTCGCGCCGATCATCAGTCACTCCGGCTTCGATCTCATCCAGATCGTTCAGTTCTTTTTCGTTCGATCCTGATCGGCTGCCGGCGATCTTTGCTGCAGATACAGATCGATGATGTCGGTCCGGCGACGCAGGCCGGCGACCCATTCGTCGATCAGCGTCTGGCGGCGTTCCGGATCGGCGGCGGCGAAGCGCTGGTCCTCGTAGGCGCGGATGCGGAGATCCTGCCGCACGATCTCACGCAGCCGCCGCTCGTCGAGGCCCGACTGGGCGAGCGCTGCGTCGAAGGCCGCGGCAGAGAGAAATCTTCCGCGAATGCGCTCGACCTCGCGGTCGAGGGCGTCAGCCGCCGGCTCCGGCGGCGCGTAGCGTTCGACCTCCGCGAGGACCAGCTCGCGATCCATCAGCTTCGACAGGACCGCGCGGATCGGATCGGCAGCATTCGCCGGCGACTGCAGACCGAGATCGCGCGCGGCGGTCACATCGCTGAGCGTGATGATCTGACCGGCGACGACAGCCAGCACGCGGTCGATCGTCTCGGCGCGAGCAACAGAAACGCCGACCAGCAACACAAGGGCACCGATCATCAATCCACAATCAATCCGCAATCCGCAACCAATCCGCAATCCACAATCAATCCGCAATCCGCAATCCGCAATCCGCATTTCAGAAGGCCTGTCCGAAACTGATGTGCAGCGCCGACCGTGACTCGAAGCAGTTCGCCACGGGGTTATCGGCGGTACAGGGAAACGCCTCGACGTGCGTCTTGAACCCAAGGTCCACCCGCAGCGGCCCGAACGGCGACTTGTAGCGCACGCCAAACCCGACCGCATTCCGGAACTCCGCGATGCTGAGCCCTGTGACGCGCTGGAACACATTTCCTGTGTCGAAGAAGCTGACGACGCTGAGCGCGCCGCTCAACGGCACGCGCAGCTCGCCGTTGAGGATCACGGTGGCGTTGCCGCCAATCGGAAACCCGTTCGGATCGATCGTATCGGTCAGCGGATCGGGCGGACTGTGACGCACGCCCAGCGTGTCGAGCGCGAAGCCGCGGTTCGTCGTGTCGCCGCCGGCGAAGAAGCGCTCCGGTTCCGGGATCGGATTGAGAACATCGAACTCGGCCGCCAGGCCCAGCCGCGCGCTGCCGGCGAGGACGATGCGGGGCCCTGACAACTGGTGAAATTTCTGCGCGGTGAAGAACGACTTGACGTATCCAACCTGGGATCCGATGGCCAGCGCGGCCAGTTGTCCGCTCGAGCTGACGTAGACGCCGGACGTCGGGTTCACCGTGTCGTCGCGCGTATCGCGAATGAGCGCTCCGCCAAACGACGACAGCCGCAGCGGTTCGGTAGAAAACAACCGTGCGATGAGCGGTCCGAGCGACGGATCGACGTTGGTCTCCAGCAGCTCGGTCCGCTGAATCTGGTAGGCGCCCGTGATGCTGACCGCCTGCGTGAGCCGCCGCGCCGCCTGCGCGGTGACCGCGTTGCGGCGGAAGCTGAAGCTCGATCGAAACTGCTGTTCGAGCGAAGCCGTCAGCAGGCCGTCGGCCGCGGTGTTGAAGAGCCGCGGCTCTCGATAGGTGCCGAGGAGGCGGTACTCGGTGAAGCGCGTCCCCGTGGCGAACGCATCCTGATTCTGCAGGTGCAGGCTCACGCTCGCGAACAGGTTGATCGAGCGGTTCCTGCCAAAGAGATTCCTGCGGCCGTACTCGACGAACATTCGCGGCGCGACTTCGAATTGCTGCTCGGCGACGCCGCCGGTATCTTCCCCGCTCACCACGCGCATCCTTCCTTCGGCGCCAAGACCGCCGCCGAGCGTGGTCGCCGGCGCTTCTTCCACGGTCACCAGCAGATCGCGCTTGGTATCGTCGCCGTGCCGCAGCTGTGCGAGACGGACGCGCCGGAACAATCCCAGCGCGGAGAGCCGGCGCTGGCTTTCATTGAGCGCCTGAAGCCCGAACGGATCGCCCGGCGCGATTTGCAGCTCGCGCTCGATCGTCTCGGTGCTCGTACGAACGTTGCCGATGATCAGGACGTGGTCGACGAAGATCTGCGGCCCTTCCTGAAGGGCATAGGTCACGGTGACGCGGGTGTTGTCCGGGCTGAACACGGTGCGCGGAGAGACGGACGCACTTTCGAATCCGCGATCGTTGTACGCGGCCTGAAGGGCGTCGCGATCGATCCGCAGCTGGCCGGGCACGAACGGCGCGCCCGCCGTCACGCCAATGCGCGCGCGCAGCGTCGCCTCGTCGATCGACCGATTGCCCTCGAACGCGACGCTGTCGACGATGCTGCGGGCGCCTTCGTTGACGATGATGCGCACGATCACGGGCACTTGCGCCGAGCCATTGCCGGTGCGCTGCGGCTCCGCCGCCGACGGCGCACGGATGGTCGCGAACCCGCGCCGCCTGTAGACGTCTTCGATGGTCGCGACGTCGGCATCGAGCCGGCTGTCGGCGAACGGCTCTCCGACGCGGGTCCGCAGCGCCGGCGTCAGCTCCGCAGTCGTCACCGCCGCATTGCCGGTCAGTTCCAGTCGTGACACGCGGTACTGCGGGCCTCTCGCGACGGTGAAGGTGATATCGAGCCCGGCGTCCGATGTTTGGCGCATGTGCGGCGCCTTCGCATCGCGATAGCCGAGGCCGCGCAGATACTCCTCGATTCGGTTGGTCGAGTCCTCGAGGAGGTCCTCGTCGACCGATCCTTCGCGCGCGACGGGAACGAGCTCGTCGCGCTTGTCGCCAGGCAGCGAGTCGCCGGCAAAGACGACGCGGACGAGCGGTCCCGGATCGACCGTGACGGTGAGATTCGCCACGCGATCACCGTCGGTCAGACGCACGGCGGGTGAGACCTTGGCCTCGTAATAGCCGTGGCGCCGCCGCTCTTCGACGTAGCGCTCGATGCGTGTCGTGAGCTGCGCGCGTTGGTACGGCGCTCCGGGTCGGATGCCGAGCCGCTGCAGGAATTCCGACCGCGAGATGGTCGGCCGCCCGACGATTTCGACGTCGCCGATCGTGGTGCGAGGACCGAGGTCGATGTCGAACGACAGCGTCGCGCGCTCCGGTGAGTGATCGACCTGGATGCTCGGATCGACCGTGGCGCGGAGATAACCGCGATCGGCGAGCGTATCGGTCAGCATCCGGACCATATCGACCGCGCGGCCGGCCGGCGGCGTCACGCCATAGCGATCGGAGATGGTGCGCCGAAGGGCGCCCGCGTCGAACCCTGGCGCGCTCGTCCGCCCGGTGAAGCGGATGCGCGTCACCGGATGGATCGGCGTCAGCATATAGCGCAGCGCCACGCGTCCGTTGTCGAGGCTGGCATCCACGCTGACATCTTCGAAGCGGCCCAGGCTGAACAGATGGCCGATCGATTCGCGGACCTGCACCATCGACAGCGGCTCATCGACGGTTGTCTCGACGATCTCGGCGAAGCTCGGGTCGATGATGTCGCGGCCCTCGAGGACGAACTGCACCGAGGCGACGGGTTTGCCGAGGTAGTCGGAGACGGCAGCCGACGCAGTCGACCCTGTGCCCCACACGACGCAGAGGGCACAGAGGATTCGTCTTGTCCACGTCGCCCAGACGTAGAAGCGGACCCGCGTGTCCGCCCCGGGGCCGACCCTTCGACGCTCGTCCTGAGCCATGTCGAAGGACGAGCGTTCAGGGCCGGCACTAGTGGCCCCTACGGAAATCTGGTGGCGCTTTCTCGCGATCAAAACACGCGCCTCAGGCGGAACTCGAGGGCGTAGGTCTGCGCGTCCTCGTTGCGCGAGAGAATCCACGACAACCGATCGTTCTGTTCGTACTCGAGCAGCACGATCTGATCGTTCAGCGCGGTGCCGATGCTGCGCGAGAACGTCAGGTAGGCGCGGTCGGAAATGCGTTTGCCGATGGTGAGCCGTGCCGTCGGGTTCACGCGCGAGGTCTGCTGGCTGTAGGGATCGAAAAACGACGGCGTGAGCTGAAACGTATCGACGCCGAAGGTCTGCTCGAAGACCTTGCCGACTTCCGACGAAATCGGCGCAGTGACCGCCTGCGTGGCCCGCGCCGCGAGAATGTCGGTCTGAGCCTGGGTCGGGTTCTGGAGCGCGCGCAGCTCGGGGCCGATGTCGGTCGTGCCCGTACGTCTCACGCCGGTGAACAGAAGCGCCAGCACGTCCGCGGTCGGCAGATACGGATCGGAATTGACTGTCGGACGGAGCTGTTCGGCCGTCCCTGACGCGCCGACCGTCACCCGATAGGTCTGGAACGGCGCGCGGACGTTGGTCTCGGCTTCGATATCGAAGAAGGGCTCGATCTTGCTCGGGTTGGTGAAATCGATCGTGCCGCGCGTAATCCGGTAGCGCTGTCCTTCGAACGTCACCTCGCCGCGCTCGATGTCCGCGTGTCCGAAAATCACGGGACGATCGTAGGTGCCGCGCAGCGTCAGATCGGCGTTGGCGACCATGCGCGCGAGGTTGTTGTCGATGCGCAGCGTCGACGGCACGACCACCTGGAGATCGAAGCGGAGCGGAACGATCTGCGCCGGCTCGGGCTCGCTCGACGGCATGCCCGCCGTCGATCCGCGCCGCGTCGCAAGATCGAAGATGCTGCCCGGCGCGTCGATGCGGCGGTTCCACACGGCGTTCTTCACGGTGACGACGCCGCCGAGCGTCGGCGTCGCGTAGTTGCCGGTGATCGCGAGGTCCGCGTCCACGACCGAGCGGATGCCCTCGGGATAGCGAAGATGCATCTCTTCACCGCGGGCGGTGACGTTCAACTCGCCCGGCAAGTACCCGTCGAAGCCAATCCGTCCGCCAAACTGCACCTGCCCGCCGCCCAGCATCGCCGTCACATCGTCGAGTCGAATGCCGCGATCGTCGAACTGGAGCGTTCCGTTGATCGCATCGAGTGCGTTCGGGAGCGAGAAATGGCGAATGCGGCCGTCGGTAATCGTGGCGCTGCCGGAGAAGAGCGGCTTGTCGAGCGATCCGTTGACCGCGGCGCTGAGTATCGCGCGTCCCGCTCCGCGGACGCTTCCCGGGAAGAACCCCTGCAGGATGCCGAGGTTCGCTTCACCCGCCGCCTGCAGACCCAGCGTCCGCTTGCCGAGATCGACGCCGCCGGTCACACCGAGGCGCGTGTCCTCGCCAACCAGCTGAAACTGACCGACCTTCACCTGATTGTGATCGAGCGAAAGGCGAATCGGACCGCCGTTGCGAATCGCGTAGTCGAAGAGTTTCATCTCGACCGAATCGACGGTCGCGTCGACCAGCAGACGATCGAGGTTCGCGAGCTCGCCGCTGACGCGCATCGCGCCGCTGGCAACCGCCGTCGTGTACGGCGACAGCTTCGGCACGAACAGCCGCACGTACGGATCGAGCGAGCTGTCGTGGAATCGGAGCGTCAGCTCCGCTTCCGCCTGCGCCGTCCGCGCGATCCGGCCGGTCCCCGTCACCGCAAGCCTCGACGAAGCGACGTCGACGTCGCCGCTCCATTCGTTGTTGCGAAGCGCCAGCGTCCCCGTGACCTGACCGATCAGTTCGCCGCCGACCGCGACGTTGTTGAGCCGATAGCGAACGTCGTAGCGCGGCAGGTCGAACGTACCGCTGCCTCCGGCGGTGAACTCGGCGACGCCGGACAATGGCGCGCGCGGATAGCTGAACGCGGCGATTTTCTCGATCGGAACGCGGCGGCCGTCGGCGTTGAAGGAATAGGTCGAGTCCCAGCCGACGAACGCTGCGCCAGTGACGGCGCCGCCGCTCTTGGCGATTTCAACGCGGTCGAGCCGGACGCCATTCCAGTCGAAGCGCAGCGACGCCGTCGCTTTGTCGAACGGCTCGCCGTAGGCGACGCCTTCGTCAATCGTCATCCCGCCGAACCCGACGGGATGCTCGTACTCACCGGTCAGGTGGAATTCACCGCTCAAGCGGCCGGACACCGGATAGTCGTCGATCTGGAAGGCATGGCGCAGGCTGTCGAGATCGCGGCCGACGACGCGAAAGCGCGCGTCGATTTCGTCGCCGCCGTCGTCGCGCGGATACCCGAGGGAGAACATGCCGTCCGCGTGAATCTCGGAATCGCCGACCCGCACCAAGCCGTCCGTGATCGTGACGTAGTTGTTCTCGATCACCAGCTTGGTGGACGCCCGGCCCCACGTCGTGTCCCACGCGCGCAGATGATCGCCGCTGAACGTCCCTTCGACCCGCGGCTGCCGGAACGCGCCGGTCATCACACCCTCGAATTCGCCGCGACCACCGAAGGCGACGGCGCCGGCGTGCGATCCGAAGTCGTTCATGATCCCAACGAGCACCTGGTCGCTTTCCTGCCAGTCGCTGCTGGCGACGTGGAACCGCAGATTCGACCGGCCGCCCCACGCCGTCGTGCCCTCGAACACGACGTGCGTCCGCTCGGTCATGAATACACCGTTGTCGATCGTCACTTCCTCGGGCCGGTAGCGATACGTCAGCTCGCCGCCGATCGGGATGTGTTTCGGAAGCGGCGGCGGCGGGCGGCGGCCGGCGCTGTGTGTAGAGTCCGGCTGATCGTCTCCGAGCGACGCCGTCATCAGCGTGACGCCGGACGGCGGCGTCACGACGACGCGCCCCTCGCCGCGATGCTGTGAGAACTGGCCAAGTGGCCACTCGAGCAGGTTCTGCCAGACCGCGGTGCCTTCGAACCGCTGACCGGTCAGCGCCTCGAAGTCGGTGAGCTGCGCGAGATCCATCCGATCCACCGACGCCTCGAAACGCGCGTCCGGCCTGACCCGCGCGCCGAGCGGCTTGATCGAGTAGGTGAACCGGGCGTCGCCATCGAAGAACTTCGCACGCGCGTCCCAGACCTCGAACGCCGTCGGCGTCCACTGCAGCGATCCGGAGAGCGAAGGGAACCGGTAGTCGTTCACGCCGGCGAGCGCGCTGCTGAACGTGCCGGAGAGATCGCGTCCGCCTTTGAAGAGATGGAACGTACCGGTGAAATCGCCGTCGCCGATGAGATTCCAGGTTTCGTTCTTGAAGAACAGCTCGCGCATCCGCGCGAACTGCACGCGCGACTTGACCTGGAACGTCTGCTCGGGCCAATGCGCGAGATCGACGTCGCCGGTCGCGACGCTTTTGGCGCCGTCGCTCTCGAGATCGATGCGGTCGAGATGAATACGTGGTCCGTCGAGGACGAACTGCGCGTTCATGTTCGCCCACATTGGCACGTAGTTCTGAATCGCCACCGTGCCGCCGGTGAACGTCGCGGTGCCGTGGTAGCGCGGAAGGTTGCCCATGTTGATCTCGAGGTTGCGGCAGATGACGCTCCACGGCGTCTCGTGATCTTCGTAGGTGAACTGCCCGCGAAACGCGCGCAGGTATTTCATCGTCACCGTCACGCGGCGCTCGCCCTGCGGCTGGTTGTCGCGCGTGAACTTCGGGAAGTTGTGCGCGTCCTGCCATTTCTCGACGAGCATCTGCCAGTCGGTCATCTCGACCGACGAGATCGTGATGTCGGGCTTCCGCCTGAACGCAGGAACCCAGTCGAGGCCGACCGCAATCTGCTTGGCGGTGAAGAACGGCCGGTCGCCGGGATGGAGACCATCGATTCTGAAGTCCTCGACCAGCACTTTGCCGGTCAGCAGATGGATCCGGAGCGTGCCGATGTGCAGCCCGCGCTCGAGGTACTTCGACCCTTCACGCTCGGCGGCCGCGCGCGCGTACGGACCAAGGTCGACGGTCACCGAGGCCACGATCGCCGCCGCCAGCAGCGCGATGAGCAGCGTGAGGCTGAGGCTGATGTAGCGAAGGACGCGGTTGCCCTGAATGCGATCGCGGAAACGCTGGAGGAGCTTCACTGAATCATGACGAGCAGCGCGCCGGCATCGACCGACGCACCTTCCCGGGCGTGTACATCAGCAATGATGCCGTCGCGGCCGGCTTTCAGCTCGTTCTCCATCTTCATGGCCTCGACGACGACGAGCGGCTGTCGGGCGTGCACGGCGTCGCCGATCTTGACCAGCACGCGCACTACCTTCCCCGGCATGGGGGCGACGACGCGCTGCGGACCGACGCTCGACGGGCCGCTTTTGGAACGTCCGCGGCGCCGCCCGTTGCGGGCGACGGTGACCGGTGTCGTGCCGACGTAGAGCGTCAGTTGAGTGTTCGCGGGATCCGGCGTCGCAATGACGTCATAGCCTTTTCGCGACACGGTGTCCACCAGGAGCGACAGCGTGTGCGCGTCAACGCGTGCGGCGTCAACCTGCCAGGTCTGTCCATCGACGGTGACTGCAAAATGGTCGCCGGTTTTTCGGACCGTGACCTGCCGCGTCCGCCCTCCCACTTCGAGCTCGTACTGCATATTCAGGACGATCGGAGGCCCTCCGTACGGGCCACCGCCTTCCATTGCCCGCACGCGTGCGTGCCCGACGTCCCGTTTTGTGGAGCCGCCGACGACGCTGACATCGCTGCCTGCACCGCTGCCGCAATCACGGCGATCTCTTCGGCATTCGCGTCCGGCTCCACGAATGGCCGGCCGTTGCGTGCGCGCAGGACTTCGTCGAGATACGTCGTGTGGAACGCTGCGTCGCGGAACTCCGGTTGCGCCAGCAGCCACGTGAAAAACGGCACCGTCGTCTTGATGCCGGCGACGCGGTACTCGCCGAGCGCGCGGCGCATGCGCGCGATGGCGCGCGGCCGATCCTCCGCCCACGCGACCAGCTTCGAGATCATCGGATCGTAGAAGATCGGAACGTCGAGGCCCTCGGCGGCGCCGCTGTCGTCGCGAATCCCCGGTCCCCCAGGGGTGCGCAGGGCGGCAATGCGCCCGGGCGAGGGCAGAAACTGATTGTCAGGATCCTCCGCGTAGATGCGGCACTCGATCGCATGGCCGTTCGGCGTGAGGAGCGCCGCGGGATCGAGCGTGAGACGCTCGCCGCGCGCGATCCGAATCTGCCACTGCACGAGATCGACGCCGGTCACCATCTCGGTGATCGGATGCTCGACCTGGAGCCGCGTGTTCATCTCCAGGAAATAGAAGCGGCCCTCCTCGTCGAGCAGGAACTCGATCGTCCCGGCATTGGTATAGCCGACCGCTCCGGCGACGGCGGCAGCAGCGGACGTCATCGCCTCTCTCAGCGGACGCGAGACGACCGTTGACGGCGTCTCCTCGACGACTTTCTGATGCCGGCGCTGAATCGAGCATTCGCGCTCGACAAACGGCAGTACCGTGCCATGCATGTCGCCGAGCAGCTGCACTTCGATGTGGCGCGGACGCATGAGCTGCCGTTCGAGATAGATCGCGGCGTCGCCGAACGCGGCGTCCGCTTCCGATCGCGCCGCCCGCACGGCGCTCGACAGCTCCGCCGGATCGGTGACCGTCCGCATTCCCTTGCCGCCGCCGCCGGCGACCGCCTTGACCAGGATGGGATACCCGATCGCCTTTGCGGCCGCGGCAATCCTCTCGACCGGAACATCAGGTGCGATTGGCTCCTCGGTCCCGGGCACGACGGGAACACCAGCCCGCGACGCCGCCGCGCGTGCGGCAGTCTTGCTGCCCATCGTTTCGATCGCTTCGGGAGTCGGCCCGATGAAAATCAGCCCGGCATCGCGGACCGCAGCCGCGAACTCCTCGTTCTCCGCGAGGAACCCGTAGCCGGGATGCACGCCGTCGACGCCGGCCTTGATGGCTGCCTCCACGATCCGATCGATGCGCAGATAGCTCTGACGCGGCTCGCTCGCCCCGATCGGATACGCCTGGTCTGCGTAACGCACGTGCAGCGCCGTCCGATCGCAAGCCGAATAGACGGCGACCGGCGAAATGTCCATTTCCCGGCACGCGCGGATGATCCGTACGGCGATTTCGCCGCGATTGGCGACCAGAATTTTCTTCACGCGAACGGATTATTTTACTTCGCGGGGCGGCCGTCGATGGTGGGTGGCCTGCTCGTATGCGTAGGCGAGGCGCAGCAGCGTCGCCTCGGCCCAGGGACGGCCGAAGAACTGCAGGCCCGCGGGCAGCGTGTCGCCGCGCGTGAAGCCCATCGGTACGGTGATGGCCGGAAAGCCGGTACTCGGCGAAAAGAACTGGTTGTTGTCGCCGCCAGGCGTGTTGAGGTCGCCGATGAGGCGCGGGACGTTGCTCCACGTCGGGTAGATCATCGCGTCGAGTTGCAGGTCGTCCATCACTTTGAGCACCGCGGCGCGCAGCTTTACGCGAAATTCATCGCGGCTCCTGCAGCCAGCGCTCTCGCCCGGCAGGTCGGTGGATGCCTCGGCCGATTCCAGCCGTACCTGAATCGATGGATGGAAGTTGCGTGACTTGATCACGTCCGCGAGGGAACGCGCCGGCGCCTTTTCGCCCAGACCGGTCAGATAGCGATTCAGGTCGTACTTGAACTGGTTGCACCCGCCGCCTTGCGTGCGCCGCAGCGCGTCGAGGTCCGCGACGGCCACCGGATCGATCACGTCGGCGCCGAGACTGCGAAGCTCGCCGACCGCGCCGCGAAAGACACTGTCGACTTCGCGATCGAGCGTCGGTGTGTCGTAGGCCTGATGCAGGACGCCGAGGCGCGCGCCTTTGAGGCCGTCGGCGCGCAGCGCGGCCGCGTAGTTCGCGTCGACGCGGCCGCGGCTCGCCGCCGTCGCCGGATCGTCGGGATCGTCGCCGGCGATCGCCTGCAGCACCGCTGCCGTGTCGGCCACCGTTCGCGTGACGGCGCCGGCGATGTCGGCGGCGAGATTCAGCGGCACGACTCCGGCGCGGCTCACCAACCCCATCGTCGATCGCAGGCCGACGAGCGCCTGGTGCGCCGCCGGCCCGCGGATCGAGTCGCCGGTATCGCTGGCCAGCGCGATCGCGGCAAAATTGGCGGCGAGCGCCGCCGCCGAGCCGCCGCTCGAGCCGGCCGTCACACGGCTCGTGTCATACGGATTGCGCGTATAGCCGGGCAGGATCGAATTGACGGTCTCGACCGGACTGAACGCGAACTCCGCCATGTTCGATTTCGCGATCATCAGGGCGCCGGCGTCGCGCAGACGCTTGACCACGAACGCGTCCTTGCCGGTCATCATCCCTTTCAGCGACAGCGATCCGGCCGTCGTCGGCATGTCGACCGTCTCGTAGTTGTCTTTGACGAGCACTGGAATGCAGTGCATCGGTCCGACCGGACCGGACTGGCGATAACGGCGATCGAGATCGTCGGCGGTCTTCAGCGCGTCGGGATTCACCATCACGATCGCGTTCAGTTTCGCGCCTTGCTTGTCGTCGGCGTCGATGCGCTTCAGGTACTGCTCCACGAGCGAGCGGCAGGTCAGCGACCCGTCGTGGAACGCCGCGTGAATCTGCGCGATGGTCGTTTCTTGAAGCCGGAAGGTGGTGGGTTGTTGTGCGCTGAGTATGGCAACGACGAGAGCGGCCGGGAGGACCACGAGCAGCTTGCGCATGCGTCGTAGTCTATCCCGGCCGTCGAAGCTTACTTAAAAGTCGTACCTGACGTTGAACTGCGCCGTGCGAGTCGGTCCGCCGTTGCGGATCGCGCGCAGGATCAGGAACGTCGCGGCGTCGCGGCGATCGGCGCTGGTGACGCCGCCCGTGGTGCTGGTCGGATTGTTGAAGTTGGCGCGGTTCGTGACGTTGAAGACGTCGACGTACGCCATGATGCGCCTGTTGCCGCCGCCCGGCAGCCTGAACCGATACGCGGCGCGAACGCTCGCGAGCGAGAAGTTGGGACCACGCGCGCCGTTGTAGCCGCCCTTGTTCTCGACGGTGATGGCGTTGGGGTTCGAGGCGGCGCCGCTATACGTGCCGGCGGGCAGCGGCTCCTGGAAGATCCCGTTCCGGTCGGGATCGGTGGTGCTGTCGGTCAGCGTGAACGGCGTGCCGCTGTTGTACTGCCACACACCGCTCAGGTTCAGGCCCTTGGTGTGCGGCACTTCGACTGCGCCGCTGATCGAGAGGATGTGCGGCCGATCCTGATCGCCGAGCGAGATGCGATCGTCGAGGTTCAGATTGGTCTGGCCCGACGCATCGGTCGTATACGTCTGAATCGAATCGGTCGCCCCGGGCGCCCCGACGATGCCGCGGCCGCGCGCATACGTGTACGACATCCGCAGCTGATAGTGATTGCTGAACCGCTTCTGAACGCTGGTCTGCAGGGCGTTGTAGTCGAACCATCCGACGTTGACGAGCTCGAGCACGCCCGCGTTGTACACCGACGTCGGGAAGATGCGGGTGACGGGCGCCGTCCGCGCCGTGGTCGCGCGAACGCCCGGATTCAATTCCTGCAACATGTACAGATCGCGGTGGCTCGCGTGCACGTAGTCGGCACTGAGCGCAATGTTCCGGACTTGTTTCTCCAGGCCGATGCTCGCCTGATGGGCATACGGCAGGTGCCGATCCGGATTGTCGAACCGCACCGTGCCCGTGTTTTTCGTCGTCGTGCCGGGCGGGAACATCTGATTCAACAACGCGCGGTTCACCACCGGTCCGTTGACGAGGAACGGATCGGTCGGCAGCCGCCCCTGCGACGGCCCCGGGTCGATGTTGTTGGTCGGGAAGTTCACCGTGAACGAGCTGGAGATCGTTCCTGACGAGACAATCGGCGTGAAGTTGGAGTACGCCGTCTTCTGGAAGTACAAGCCGTAGCCGCCGCGCACGATGGCGCTACCCGCCTCGTCGAGCGTCCACGTGCCGCCGACACGCGGAGAGAAGTTGTTCTTGTCGACCGGCGACTCCTCCCCCGGCTCGAAGAGGAAATTGCCCGTGTTGTTCATCTTGACGATCTCGACGTCATACCGCAGACCCAGGCTCGCGGTGAACCGGCTGTTCACCTTCCACTTGTCCTGGACAAAGATCCCGACTTCCTTTCCTTTGACGAAGTAGTCGGACACGCCCGGCACGCGGATCTGCAGCCGGTCCGGATAGGTGCGCGGGTCGGCGGGGTTGAAGTCGCGATCGCTCGCCGAGAACGTGAACTGGCCGTTCTGCGTACCGGCGTCGAAGACATGGAGCGGCAGGTAGTAGTAGCTCGCGCCGAACTTGAAGTCGTGGTCGCCTTTCATGCCCGGCATGAACCACGCGAACGTTTCGTCCAACTGATACGCGGGGTCCATGCGGCGGTTCGCGCGCGTCGCGATGCCATCCTCGAAGGTCTGGTGGACGAGCAGCGGGTTGAGCGAGGCCTGGTCGCCGCTTTCGAAGTAGCCGGGGTTGCCGAAGAAGACGTCTTCGTGCGTGTACGACACCTTGACCGTGTTGATGCGCGTGTTGGCGAGCACCGAGTTCAACGTCCCGACGACCGTCCAGTCAGTGTCCTGTTCTTCCTCGGCGCGCTTCAGCGTGTAGTTGGTCTGCACGAGCTGATTGGTCTGCGGCGACGTCTCGCGCAGCCAGCGCACGGCCCAGGTGTTGTTCGCGTTGATCTGATGGTCGGCGCGGACCATCCAGTTCCAGACATTGTCGTGCGTGAATGCGGTCGCGCTGAGATCGGGCCGCGCGACGATGTTCATCGTCCGCGCGCGATTCTGGTCGATCCGTTCGAGGTTGACGAAGAAGTGCAGCTTGTTCTTGATGATCGGTCCGCCGAGATTTCCACCCCACTGCTTCTGCGACGCTTCCGGCTTGGTCAGGTTCTGCTGCTTCGCGAAGTAGTCGAGCGACGTCATCGACTGGTTCTGATCGAAGAAGAACAGCGTCCCGTGCAGGTTGTTCGTGCCCTGCTTCGAGACGGCGTTCACCACGCCGCCCGACGTCGATCCGAACTCCGCGTCGAAGTTGCTGGTGAGCAGCTGGAACTCCTGCACCGCCTCGACCGGCGTCCGCGCCTG
>DAIUKO010000016.1:0-44798 GCA_036848175.1 Vicinamibacterales bacterium
CGAAGATCAGCGGGACGTCGTAGATCCGCGTCAGCACCCGCAGCTTGCGCATGAAGCGCGCGCTCGCGACGCGCACGCCGCCCTCGCCCTGGATCGGTTCGACGAGCACTGCTGCCGCACGGCGCGACCGGCGGACGACGTCGGGGGTCAGCGTCGCGTGCTGCGCGGCGACGAATGCGTTCAGGTCCTGGTCCGGCTGCGCGAGGAACTCGTCGATCGCGTCCATCTCGCGCCGGTACGTGTCCTTGCTCTTCTCGGCGCGCGGCATCCGCCCCGAGACCAGCAGATCCCACAGCTGCTTCAGGCTGCGCTCCTCGCGGCGCAGCGTCTCTTTCGGCGACCGCGGCTCGTCGACCGGAAACGGAATGTGCGGCCAGTCGAACGTCGGAAATCCCAGCCTGGCCTTCTTCCGATGCGTGACCGCGAGGCTGCCGAGCGTGCGGCCGTGGAACGCGCCCTCGAACGACACGATGAAGCCGCCGTCGCCGTCTTCCGAAGTCATGACGCGGTTCAGCAGCGCCGACTTGATCGCGTTTTCCACCGCCTCGGCGCCGGTGTTGACGATGAAGTGCCGTGGGGTCCCGGCGGGCGCGATCCGGTTCAATTCGGCCTTTAGCCGCAACGAAAGAACCGTTTGGTACTCGGAATGCGCGTAACGAGAGACGATGAACGGCAGAGCGTCGATCACGGCCGCGACGACGGCGGGATCGTTCTCGCCGAAGGCATGTGTCGCGATCAGCGCTCCCATGTCAAGAAAGCGATAAGGCTGTCCCGATGGGTCGCGGTCGGCAATCGCGAGATAGGGTCCGACCGCCTGTGACGGGTCGAAAGCCAGCGGCAGCGAATAGAACAGGCTGCGCGCCGCGGCTTGAAGAGCGGCGTGCGATGCCGGCAGATGGCGTTCCACCAGCTCTTCGAGCGGCCGCTCGCGGTCCTGCAGCGCCTCCGGAACGTGGACGTGAATCGTGCCGGCGCGGTAGTCGGCGTTTAGACGCGCGACGCGTTCAAGGAATTCGGCGGCTGGCGCAGCCGCGATGTCGTGGGCGATCGAGCCTGGCATGTGGTCACCGGGCAGTCTGCGTGACGAGCATACAACTGAAAGCATGCGCACTGGCGCGCCGGCGCGGACACATGCGCGCCACGTGCCCCGAACGGGCTACTCGAAAGGCACCAAAGTGCCTAGTGAAGCCGCGTGCAAATAACAGTCTTAGCGCTTGCGAACTGCCGAGCCGTGCACAATAATCCGCCTAACTCAATCCCAAGTGGACTATTAGGACCCGGCCGCGAGACTTACTCGTGGAGGAGATGGTGCTGCGACATGGCGGGGGTACGTCAGCTTGTGCCCTATAGTGGCGTGCAAACGACGTTGGCTGTTGATCAACAAAGACGCATCGAACGCGCCGTTGCAGTCGCTCGCACGCTCATCGCGCTCTTCTCCCTGCTGGCGCTCACGGTCTCGCCCGTACCGGACGAGCAGTACGGTCGGATCGCCAGCTCGATTCTCCTCGGCTACGTCGTCTTCGCCACCGCTGCCCTGGTGGTCCTCGGGATCACGCCGAAGCACTGGACGGTCTCTGCCGTCGCGCTGCACGGCATCGACGTCGCGGTGGCCGGCGCCGTCACGGTCTTCACGAGCGGCACAGGCAGCGCGTTCTTCGGCTTGTTTCTGTTCACGCTCCTGGCCGCGGCGTATCGCTGGGGTTTCATCGAAACGATCGGGACCGCTGGCGTCGCCGTCACGCTATTGCTGGTCGAAGCGATGATCCTCGTGCTGCTGCCCGGCGTGCTGCACGGCGCGTTCGATTCCGATCGACTGATCGTCCGGTCGACGTACGTGCTGATCGTCGGCGCGCTCATCGCCTATCTGTCGCAGAACGAGAAACAGTTCCGCGGCGAGGCGACGGCGATTGCCGCGATCCTCAGCCGCGTCGACGTTCGCGCGGGATTGAAGCCGACGATGGCCGCGGTGCTCGACGCGCTGCTCAACCTCTTCGGCGCGCGGCGCGCAATGTTCGTCGTGCGTGAGAACGCGGCGGGCCAGCAGTTCCTGTGGGATGCGAATCGATCCGAACAGCGCGTTCCGATGATGAGTTTCACCCAGCTCGGACGAAACGACTTCAACACCTATATGTTCGAGCCGGACGCCGCGGCGTGGCATGCGATCCGGCGCACATCGCGCGGCGACCGCTGGGACGTCGTGGCGGTCGATCGTCGGGAATCGCGTCTCGCGACCGATGCGTGGACCGTGCCGGCGGAGTTTCTCGCGGCAGTCGGGCCGTTCGACCAGCTGATGGCGGTGGAAGTCGAGCTCGGCGCCGAATGGACGGGACGTCTATTTCTCGTGAACCCCGCCGTCACCGTCGATCGCCACTCGGTCGTGGCGCTCGGCCGGCGCGTGATCCGGCAGATCGCGCCGGCGGTGCAGAACATCTATCTGCTGCGGCGGCTGCGCGCCTCGGCGAGCGCGATCGAGCGCGGGCGGATCGCGCGCGAGCTCCACGACGGCGTCATCCAGACGGTGGCCGGCGTCGAGATCCAGGTCGCGGCGCTCGGGATGCGCATCGCGGAAGAAGCCCCGAGCGTGGGGAAGGAACTGGATCGGCTTCGCACGACGCTGCGCGAGGAAGGGGCGCGGCTCCGCGACTTCATGCAGCGGATGAAGCCGCTCGAGATCGATCCCGACAAGCTGGTCGATCTGCTCGGCGACTTCGTGCAGCGCTTCCAGCGCGAGACCGGCATCGTCGCGCGATTCGTCACGCAGCTCGATCGGGTGGCGCTGACGCCGCGCGTGTGCCGTGAAGTCGCGCGCATTCTCGAAGAGGCGCTCGTCAACGTCAGACGGCACAGCGGCGCGCGCAACGTGTTCGTCCGTCTGTCGACGACCAACGGTGCGTGCTGTCTGTCGATTGACGACGATGGGTGCGGGTTTCCGTTCCGAGGACGATTGTCGCAGGCCGACCTCGAGGCCACGCGAAAACTGCCGGTGGTCATCAACGAGCGCGTCCGCCAGATCGGCGGCGCCCTCACTGTCGAATCCGATCCGGGTCGCGGATCGCGTCTCGAGATTGCGGTTCCCTTGTCACACTATGCAAACCACTGAAAACATGCGGTCCCGGTTCCAACTCATGCCACCTGCCGATCATGCGGTGACCCGCATCGTCATCGCGGACGATCATCCGGTCTTCCGCGAAGGGCTCGTCAAACTGCTGCAGGCGAAGCCGGAGCTGCAGGTCGTCGGCGTGGCGGCCGACGGCGCGGACGCGATGGCGCTGGTCGCGAAGCTGGAACCGGATCTGCTGCTGCTCGATCTGGCGATGCCACGCATGACCGGGTTGTGCGCGCTGCGGGAGCTGAAGGATCGGGCGACGCGCGCGCGCATCATCATGGTCACCGCGGCGATCGAGCGCACCGAGATCATCACCGCGCTGCAGCTCGGCGCCCAGGGCGTGGTGATGAAGGGATCGGCGAGCGAGGTCCTGTTCAAGAGCATTCGCGCCGTGATGAGCGGTCAGTATTGGGTGGGACGCAACCGCGTCCCCGATCTGGCGACGTCGCTGCGCGATCTCAACCTGTCGCATCCGCAGCCGACGCGCAAGCAGTTCGGGCTGACGCCGCGCGAGCTCGAAGTGATCGGGGTGATCCTCGCCGGCTATTCCAACGCCGACATTGCCGCCAAGTTCGCGATCAGCGAGAAGACCGTGAAGCACCACCTCACGAATATCTTCGACAAGCTCGGCGTGTCCAACCGGCTCGAGCTCGCGCTGTTCGCGCTGCACCATCAGCTGGTCGACGCGGCGCCCGTCCCGGCGGAGAACACGAAGGCATCTTAGGCGGCGCTTCGCGCCTACAGCGACGCCAGACGCTTCTCCAGGTATCGCCGCTCGGCAGGATTGGTGACGAGCGCCAGCGCGTGGCGATAGGCGGCGGCCGCTTCCCGCGGCCGCCCGAGGCGGCGAAGCACTTCCGCCTTCGACGCCGGCAGCAGGTGATAGCGCGACAGCTCGGCCCGCTGCTCGAGCCGATCGATCCAGTCGAGCGCGTGCTCGAGGCGCGTCGCCAGCCCCAACGCGACAGCGGCATTCAATTCGACAATCGGCGTCGGCGACCAGGCGAGCAGCGCTTGATACAGCGCGGCGATCTGCGCCCAGTCGGTCTGCGACGGCGTTTCGGCCGCGGCGTGCAGTGCGGCGATCGCCGCCTGGGTTTGATAAGGACCCGGATCCGCGAGCGTCAGCGCCTCGTCGAGAACTCGAACACCTTCCTCCGCCTCCGCGCGATCCCATAGCGATCGATCCTGCTCCTCGAGCGGCACGAGCTCGCCCTCAGGGGTGAGCCGCGCGGCGCGGCGCGCGTCGGTCAGCAGCATCAGCGCGAGCAATCCGCGCGCTTCGGCCGACGCAGGCAGCAGCTCCACGGCCAGCCGCGCCAGCCGGATCGCTTCGCGAACGAGGTCCGGACGCAGCAGCGACGGCGCGTCGGTCGACGCGTACCCTTCGTTGAAGATCGAATAGAGCACCGACAGCACGGTGTCGATCCGCTCGGCCAGCTTTTCGCGCGCCGGTACTTCGAACGGGATTCTGGCCTCGCGGATTTTCTTCTTCGCGCGCACGAGACGCTGCGCCGTCGTCGCTTCGGGTTCGACGAAGCCGCGCGCGATCTCGCGGGTGGTGAGGCCGCCGAGCGTGCGCAGCGCGAGCGTCCAGCGCGCATCGGGCGCGAGCGCGGGATGGCAGCACGTGAAGAGGAGGCGCAGCCGGTCGTCCTCAATGCCTGACGCATCGTCTGCCGGCTCGGCCGCAGTCGCGTCGATCGGTGTCGCGTGTACTCGGGGGCCGCCCCGTTCAGGGGCGGCGAGGCTCCGCTCGCGCCGGATTCGATCGATCGCGATCCGGCGCGACACCGTGTTCAGCCACGCACCGGGATTGTCGGGGACGCCGTCGCGCCGCCACACCTCGAGCGCACGCACGTACGCTTCCTGCAGCGCGTCCTCAGCCGCGTCGAAGTCGCCGGTCAGACGGATCAAACCAGCGAGTACGCGCCGGCCGTCGGTGCGAACCACTTCTTCGATGATGCGGGCAAGGAACATAAGACACGCGAGCGCGGCCTTCGGCCGCGAAACCCACGCGCGAGCGCAGCGAGCGAGCCTACATGACGGCACTGACCGCGAGCGGTCGGATTTCGACTGCGCCGTCGGTCATCCCCGGCATCTTCTCGGCCCACGAGATCGCCTGCTCGAGATGCTCGACCTCGATGACGTAGTAGCCGGCGAGCTGCTCCTTGGTTTCGGCGAACGGTCCGTCGACGGTCTTCGGCTTCCCGTTCGTGAAGCGGATGCTCGTCGCCATCGTCACCGGCTTCAGCTCGGAGCCGTCCCGGATGACGCCAGCCTCGCGCATCGCTGCGCCGTAGGCGCGGTGACCGGCGTAGATCCGTTCCATTTCTTCCTTGCTCATGTTTCCCCACACGCGCTCGCTGCCGTAGATCAACAGCATGTATTTCATCGCTGAATTCTCCTCCGATCGCTTGACGCCGCGCCGGCTTGAAATCGACAACCTCCCGGAAAAATATTTGATACCGTCGTCGGCCGGGAGGAGCCGATGGCCACACCGACGGTCCGGAAGGGACAGGGCGACGTGAAGCTCTCGCGCGAGGAGTTCGAGCGCCGGCTGAAGGAGCGCTTCTACGATCCCGCATTCGAGGCCGAGGCGGGCGCCATTCAGCGTGTCGTCGACGTGGCGTGGAAGGCGTACGACGACTACCACAAGAGTCCTCGGACCAGGAAAGCGGGGCCCGGTTTCGCGGATCCGGACTTCGAGCTGCCGCTCGAATGGCTCGAGGCCCGCGAGCACATTCTGCAGGCGCAGCGCGAGCACGACGACGATGGCGCGCGCGCGCGCATCCTGGTCGTCTGCGGCGCCGCGCGCACCGATGAGACCTGTCCCGGCGAGATGTCGAAGACGTTCCGGCTCACGCAGCTCGCGCGCGAAGAGATCGAGCGCGCCGGGTTTCACTGCGATCTGCTCGACTTGAGCCTGCTCACGGCCCAGTACGGACGCCAGATCCTGCCGTGCAAGGCGTGCGTCTCCACCGCCATGCCGCTCTGCCACTGGCCGTGCTCGTGCTATCCCAACCACGCGATCGGCCAGGTCAACGACTGGATGAACGAGCTGTATCCGCGATGGGTGGCGGCGCACGGCGTGATGATCGTGACGCCCGTCTACTGGTATCAGGCGCCGAGCGTGCTCAAGCTGATGATCGACCGGCTCGTCTGCGCCGACGGCGGCAATCCCGATCCGACGACGACGAAGGGAAAGGATCCCAAAAAGGCGAAGGAGATCGAGTTGAAAGGCTGGAGCTATCCGCGGCACCTGGCGGACCGCCTGTTCGCGATCGTCGTGCACGGCGACGCGGCCGGCGCCGAGGTGCTGCGGCGGTCGCTGACCGATTGGTTGACCGACATGCAGCTCCGCCCAGCGTCGGCGAGTGCACTGGTCGATCGTTACGTCGGCTATTACGAGCCGTACGCCACGAGTCACGACGCGCTCGACCGCGACGACCGCTTTCAGGAAGAGGTCCGCAACTCAGCGCGTGCGCTCGTCGAAGCGGTCAAGCTGGCGCGAGCGGGGCAGTTCCCGCGGGCCGACCGGACCATTCACGATCCGCGACCGAAATAGCGGCGAATGCCGAGAATTCCCGGCCGGTTTCAGCGCGTTTTTCGCAAGACAAACGCTGACAACCGATGACGACAAAGTGCAAGATCGGGCCGGTTTTGGCGTCCGAACCTCCGTATAATTTCTGGAATGAAAAGGCTTGTGATGGTGGCGCTTGGCGCCGCCATTTTGAATGTCGGTGCGCTCGCGAGCAGCCAGCCACCGGCGCAGCCGTCCGCGCCGGCGAAGCCGGCGATGGCTGTCGCTCATCCCACCACGACATCGGCGACGTTGACCGCGGAGGCGCAGACCGCGCTGGTGAAGCAGTACTGCGCCGGCTGCCACAGTGAGAAAGGCAAGGCGGGCGGCCTGACGCTCGCGGGCTTCGAGGCCGCGACCATCGATCAACGCGCCGACGTCGGCGAAAAAATGATTCGCAAGCTGCGCGCCGGGATGATGCCGCCGCCCGGTGCCCGCCGCCCGGAGGGCGACACGCTGAAGCAGTTCGCGGTCGCACTCGAAAACAAGATCGACACCGCCGCCGCCCTCAATCCGAACCCCGGCCGCCGGACGTTTCAGCGTCTGAATCGCGCCGAGTACGCCCGGTCGATCAAGGACCTGCTGGATCTCGACGTCGACGTCAACGCGTTCCTGCCGCCAGACACGATGAGCGCGGGCTTCGACAACATCGCCGACGTCCAAGGCGTGTCGCCGACGCTGCTCGAAGGCTACTTGCGCGCGGCCGCGAAGATTTCCGCCGTCGCGCTCGGCGATCGGTCGGCGACGCCGAGCGAAGCGACCTACAAGGTCCCGCGCACGCAGTCGCAGAACGTGCACATCGAAGGGACGCCGTGGGGCACGCGCGGCGGCATCGCCGTCGAGCACACCTTCCCGGCCGACGGCGACTACACGTTCCGCGTGATGCTGCACGGGACGCCGACCGGCCAGCTGTTCGGCAGCGTCTTCAGCCGCAGCGAACAGATCGAATTCTCGATCGATGGCGAGCGCGCCGCGCTCATCGACATCGACTACCACATCAGCGAGCAGGACAAGACGGGGCTGAACCTCACCTCGCCGCGCATTCACGTCAAGGCGGGGCCGCACAAGCTGGCCGCGGCGTTCATCCAGAAGTTCGACGGCGTCGTCGACGACATCGTCGCGCCGATCGACTACACGCTGTCGGACACGGAGTACGGCGACAGCGTCGGGATCACATCCTGGCCGCACGTCCGCGACTTCGCGATCACCGGGCCGTACAGCGTGACCGGCGTTTCCGACACGCCGAGCCGCCGCAAGGTTTTCATCTGCCGGCCGATGTCGGGCGACGAGGTTTCGTGCGCGCGGAAGATCGTCACCAACCTCGCCGCCGGCGCCTACCGGCGCGCGCCGGGCAATGAAGACGTCGAGTCCCTGATGCAGTTCTACGCGGAGGGGCGCAAGGGCAAGGACTTCGAGGCCGGCATCCGCTCCGTCGTGCAGGCGCTGCTGGCGAGCCCGCACTTCCTGTTCCGTCTCGAAGAGATGCCGGCCGGCGTGAAGCCGGGGCAGAACTACCGCATCACCGATCTGGATCTCGCGTCGCGGTTGTCGTACTTCATCTGGGGCACGATTCCGGACGCGGAGCTGTCGAAGGTCGCGGCGAACAACACGCTGCACACCTCCGCCGTGCTCGACCGGCAAGTGCGCCGGATGCTCGCCGATCCCAAGGCCGAGGCGATGTCGACGCGCTTCGCGTCGCAATGGCTGCGGCTGCAGGACGTCGAGAAGATTCACCCCGACGCGCTCCTGTTCCCGTCGTTCGACAACGGCCTCGCCGAGTCGTACACGCGCGAGACCGAGCTCCTCTTCGACAGCATCGTTCGCGAGGATCGCAACGTCCTCGATCTGTTCACCGCCGATTACACGTTCGTGAACGAGCGCATCGCGAAGGTCTATCGCATCCCCAATATCACCGGCGAGACGTTCCAGCGCGTGACGCTGTCCGACGAGAACCGCCGCGGCATCCTCGGCCACGGCAGCATCCTGATGCTCACCTCCGTCGCCGATCGCACGTCGCCGGTGCAGCGCGGCAAGTGGATCATGGAGACGCTGCTCGGGTCGCCGCCGCCACCGCCGCCGCCCAACGTGCCGCCGCTCGAGGACACGAAGTCGGCGACCGACACCGGCAAGACGCTGTCGGTCCGCGAGCGGATGGAAGAGCATCGCAAGAATCCGGCGTGCGCCTCGTGCCACCGCGTGATCGATCCGCTCGGCCTCGCGCTCGAGAACTTCGACGTCGTCGGTGCGTGGCGGATCAAGGACAACGGGGTCGCGGTCGATACGGCCGCGAAGCTCTACGACGGCACCGAGCTGAACGGCCCGGCGAGCCTGCGTAAGGCGCTCGTCGATCACTCGGACTCGGTGATCCGCAACTTCACCGAGAACCTGCTGGCCTACGCGCTCGGCCGGCGCGTCGAGTACTACGATCAGCCGACGGTCCGCGCGATCGCGAAGAAGGCGGCTCAGAACGGCAACAAGTTCTCGTCATTCGTGCTCGGCGTCGTCAACAGCGCGGCGTTCCAGATGGCGAAGGCCGAGGCACCCGTGACCACAGACGTGGCCGGCAAGTTCTAACGAGGGACAACACTCATGAGTTTCCTGACCAAGAAGCACCTCTCGCGTCGCACGGTCCTGAAGTCGATGGGCGTCACCGTCGCGCTGCCGTTGCTCGACGCGATGACGCCGGCCGGGACGGTGTACGGGCAGACGCAGGCCGCGGCGAAGAAGCTCCGTTTCGTCGCCATGGAAATGGTCCACGGCTGCGCGGGCAGCACCGCCTTCGGCGCGAAGAAGAACCTCTGGGCGCCCGAAAAAGTCGGCCGCGACTTCGATCTGTCGCAGACCAGCCTGAGCTCGCTCGAGCCGTTCCGCGACGATGTGACGATCATCAGCAACACCGACCTGCGCAACGCGGAGGCGTTCACGCTGCCCGAGATCGGCGGCGACCACTTCCGGTCGAGCGCCGTGTTCCTGACGCAATCGCACCCGAAACAGACCGAAGGCAACGACGTCTACTCCGGGACGTCGATCGATCAGCTCTACGCGAAGAAGTACGGGCAGGACACGCCGATTCCGTCGATGCAGCTCTCGATCGAGAACGTCGATCAGGCCGGCGGCTGCACCTACGGCTACTCCTGCATCTACACCGATACGATCAGCTGGGCGTCGCCGACGCAGCCGCTGCCGATGATCCGCGACCCGCGCGTCGTCTTCGATCAGCTGTTCGGCGTCGGCGCGACGCCGGAGGAACGGCTCGCGAACCTGCGCACCGACAAGAGCATCCTCGACTGGGTCACCGGGCAGATCAACAACCTGCGCAGGGAAATCGGGGCCAGCGACAAGCAGCGTCTGAGCGAATACCTGGACAACATCCGCGAGATCGAGCGCCGCATCCAGCGCGTCGAAGCGCGCAACGCCAGCGGCGACCTGCGGGCGTTCCCCGACGCGCCGATCGGCGTCCCCGACTCGTTCGAGGAGCACGTCCACATCATGATGGACCTCGTCGCGCTGGCGTTCGCCGCCGACACGACGCGGGTCTTCTCGTTCAAGCTCGGGCGCGACGCGTCGGGCCGCTCGTACCCGGAGAGCGGCGTCACGACCGGGTTCCACAACGCGTCGCACCACGGCGAGCGCGAGGAACGCATTCTCGAGTTCTCGAAGATCAACCGCTACCACGTGAGCATGGTTCCGTATCTGCTCGAAAAGCTGAAGAACACGCCCGACGGCGACAGCAACCTGCTCGTCAACAGCCTCGTCATGTACGGCTCGCCGATGGCGGACTCGAACATCCACAACCATCGCCGCGCGCCGCTGTTCGTCGCCGGCCACGCCGGCGGCAAGCTGAAGGGCGGCCTGCACGTCAAGGCGGCCGACGGCACGCCGATGGCCAACTCGATGCTGACGATGCTGCACATGCTCGGCCGCGACGACATCGAGAAGTTCGGCGACAGCACCGGCGAGCTCGATCTGAACAACGCCGCCGCGCCGGTCGCGACCGAAGCGCCGAAGGCGTAACCGAATCGCTTGCCGGGCGGCCCGTTGAGGGCCGCCCCACGTGGAGATGAGGATGATGCGACGAACGTTTACCACCGGCGCGGCGATTGCGGCGTTCTGCCTCTCCGCGCTGCTGCACGCCGCGGCGCCTGCGTCGCTCGTCGACGCCGCGATGCAGGGCAACAGGGACGCCGTGCGGACGATGTTGAAGCAGGGCGCCGACGTGAACACCGCACAGGGCGACGGCATGACGGCGCTGCACTGGGCGGCGCAGAAGGGCGACGTCGAGCTCGCGAAGACGCTGCTCTACGCCGGCGCCAACGTGAAGGCGGCGACGCGCGTCGGCGGCTACACGCCGCTGCTCATCGCCGCGAAAAACGGCAACGCGCCGATGATCGAGACGCTGACGACGGGCGGCGCCGATGCCAACTCCGCGACCATGAACGGGACGACTGCGCTGATGTTCGCGGCCCAGGCCGGCAACGCCGACGCCGTCAAGGCGCTCCTCGCGCACGGCGCCGACGTGAACGCGAAGGAAAAGGTCAAAGGTGAGACGGCGATCATGATCGCGGCCGCCTACGGGCGCGCCGACGTCATCCGCGTCCTCACCGCGAAGGGCGCCGACCTGAAAGTCACGACCAAGGTGATGGATCTGGCGGCCTTCAACAAGGAAGAGCAGGAGCGCTTCGCGCAGTTCCAGCAGCAGCAGGCGCAGGCCGCGGCTCGCGGCGGACGCGGCGCGCCGGCGCCCGAGCCCAATCGCGGCGGACGCGGTTTCAACCCGAACGCCAAGCCCGGCATCGATCGTCAGTACAACTTCACCGAGCTCGTCGCCTACTGGGGTGGCATCGCGCCGCTGCACTTCGCGGCGCGCCAGGGACAGGTCGAGGCGGCGAAGGCGCTCATCGAGGCCGGCGCCGACGTCAACCAGCGCGCGGTTGGCGACAACAGCACGCCGATGCTCCTGGCGACGGTCAACGGTCACTTCGACCTCGCGAAGATGCTGCTCGAGAAGGGCTCCGACGCGAACGCCGCGCAGCACAACGGCGTCACGCCGCTCTATGCCGCGCTCAACTGTCAGTGGGCCGCCAAGGCGCTCTACCCGCAGCCGCGCGCCTTCGAGCAGCAGCAGACGTCCTATCTCGATCTGATGAAGGCACTGCTCGACAAGGGCGCCGATCCGAACGTGCGCCTCACCAAGAAAGTCTGGTACTCGCAGTACGACTTCGATCAGTCGGGCGTCGACGAGATCGGCGCCACGCCGTTCTGGCGCGCCGCCTACAGCGCCGACGTCGACGCGATGAAGCTGCTCGTCTCCTACGGCGCCGACTGGAACATCCCGACGTCGAAGGGCGCCGGCCGTCCGCGGACCGGCGACATCGGTGAGCGCGCGGTGCAGGACATCTCAGGGCTGCCGCCGATTCCGGTCGGCGGCCCTGGCGTTCCGCCGCTGCTCGCGGCCGCCGGCCAGGGCTACGGCGAGGGCTTCGCCGCCAACCACCACAAGTTTGCACCGGGCGGCATGCTCGCCGCGGTGAAGTACCTCCTCGAGGAACTGCACGTCGACGTCAACGCGCGCGAGCACGAAGGCAATACGGCGATTCACAACGCCGCGGCGCGCGGCGACAACGACATGATTCTGTACCTGATTTCGAAGGGCGCCGATCCGAAGATCATCAACCGCGCCGGCCAGACGACCGTCGACATGGCGAACGGTCCGGTGCAGCGCATCTCGCCGTTCCCCGAGACGATCAAGCTGCTCGAAGGCTACGGGGTGAAGAACAACCATAAGTGTGTTGGGTGTTAGTTGGGATTTGAGGATTTGAGGATTTGAGGATCTGAGGATCTATCTGAGGATCTGTCTGAGGGTTTGAGGATCTATTCTCGACCACCGTAGCCTTGGCGGTGGTTCGGGGCCGCCATTTCGATCTCCAAAACATGCGTGGGATGGGTGCAGCGTGGACCGATCGTGGAAATCGCGTCGGTCGATCCGAAGCTCGGCGCCGTGTTCTAGACGCTGGAGCGAAGAACTACGTGTATCGCCGCCTCCGCGAGGTCCTCACCGGTGCGGACGCGAGACTCGAGTTCGCGCACCTCTCGCCGTCCGACTGCACGGCGATTCTCGAGATCCTGCGGGACACGAAGCCGGACTTCAAGCTGATTTGAGGCGCGACTGCGGTCGACGATCCAACACAGCGCACTCGCGTTTCAAGATCCTCAGATAGATCCCCAAATCCTCAAATCCTCAAATCCTCAAATCCTCAAATTCGCTAAGATCCGCCCCGGAGGTTGCCATGACCGACCGTCGGATCTCCGAGTTCGTCCGTCTGCTCGTCCTCATCATCATTGCGTCATGTGCCGCGGGCACCGCGCGCGCTCAGAGCGCGATCGCCGGTGTCGTCAGGGACGCTTCGGGCGCCGTGCTGCCGGGCGTGACTGTCGAAGCGTCGAGCCGCGCGCTCATCGAGGGATCGCGCAGCGCCGTCACCGACAACGCCGGCGCGTACACGATTACCGATCTGCGGCCAGGCGAGTACGCGGTCACCTTCTCGCTGAACGGTTTCCGCAGCGTCAGGCGCGAAGGCATCACGCTGCCGGTGACGTTCACAGCGACGGTCAACGCCGAGCTCGCCGTCGGTCAGCTCGAAGAGTCGATCACCGTCACCGGCGAGTCGCCGCTCGTCGACGTCCACGGCTCGGTGTCGCAATCGGTGATGAGCCGCGAGCGCCTCGACACGATCCCGACCGGCAAGGATCCGTTCGCCGTCGGCCAGCTGATCGCCGGCGTGACGACGAACACGCCCGACGTCGGCGGGACGCAGGTGATGCAGCAGCCGACGCTGCAGGTGCACGGCTCCTCGAACAACGACAACGTCTTCATGGTCGACAGCGTCCAGATTCAGCACATCGGCTTCGGCGGCAACCAGACCGGCTTCTACTTCAACGACGGCTTGATGGAGGAGATCAGCTATCAGACCAGCTCGCTGCCGGCGGAGGCGCCGGTCGGCGGCGTGCAGATCAACATGATCCCGCGCGACGGCGGCAACACCTTCCACGGGTCGGTTTTCTCGACCGGCGCCAACGAGCACATGCAGTCGAACAACCTCGACGACGATCTCGTCGCGCTCGGCTTCAAGGTGCAGAACCGCGTGCAGAGCGTCTACGACATCAACGCGACCCTCGGCGGGCCGGTGAAGCGCGATCGCGTGTGGTTCTTCTCGACCTACCGGCGCTGGAGCGCGAACAACTTCCTCGGCAACACCTTCACGTCGACCGGCGCACAGGCTGTGGACGATCAGCACATCAGCGACGCGACCATTCGCGTGACCACGCAGATCAGCAAGCGCAACAAACTCTCCCTTCACTACGACCGCAGCTGGAAATGGCGCGGCCACCGCCCGAACAACTGGGTCAGTGCCAGCATCAACGATCCGATCTCGGACGTCGTGCAGACGACGCAGAAGAACTACATCGGCGAGATCAAGTGGACGTCGCCGGTGAGCAACCGGCTGCTGGCCGAAGCGGCGGTGTTCACGCTGCCGATCAACTACACGCTCGGGTTCGAGCCCGACGCGGCGCCCGATGCGATCGCGACCTTCGACCAGATTCGATCGGTGATCAGCGGTGTCTCGCCGCGCATGGATACGAACACCGCACGAATGTTCACCTACGCCGGCAGCGTGTCGTACGTGACCGGATCGCACAGCCTCAAGGTCGGCACGCAGGTGCGCACCGGCAACTCGCAGGAGCTGTTCACGATTCGCGGCGACATCCTGCAGATCACGAACAACGGCGTCCCCAACTCGGTGCGCCTGGTCAACACGCCGAGCGGCCACAAGGAAACGGGCGTCAACACCGGCATCTACGCGCAGGATTCATGGCGTCTCGGCCGCTGGACGCTGAATCCCGGAGTCCGCTACGAGCGCTTCGTCATGTCGATTCCCGCTCAGGGCGCGCCGGCGGGGACGTGGATCGGCGCCCGCGACTTCGCCGCCCAGAACGGCATCGTCAACTGGAACACGATCTCACCGCGGCTCGGGTTCGCGTGGGACGTATTCGGTGACGGCGAGACCGCGGTGAAGGGCGGCGTCAGCCGCTACGACCGGCTCGAAGGCATCACGCTCATCCAGGGGTTGAACCAGCGCAACATCGCGTTCCAGCTCTGTCCCTGGTCGGACAGCAACAGCGATCTGCTCGCGCAGTTGGGCGAGATCGCGCGCGACCGGTGCTCCGGCTCGCTGCAGCCGACGCTCGGCAACGTCGATCCCGATCTGGCGCGGCCGAATCAGTGGGAGTACACCGTGATGGTGCAGCGGCAGGTCGGGGGCAGAACGTCGGTCAGCGTCGGTTACTACGGCCGGCGCTTCAAGGATCTCTACGCGACGGTCAACGCCGCCGTGCCGTCCACGGCCTACATCCCGGTCACGATCGCCAACCCGCTCACGAACGCGCCGATGACTGTGTACAACCAGGATCCGACGACGCGTGGTCAAGTCCGCAACGTCGTGGCGTCGGTCCCCGATCTGCGACAGAGCTACAACGGCGTCGAGTTCCAGGTGAACACGCGGCTCACGCGCGCGACGGTTTTCGGCGGCTTGACCATCGGCCGCGACGACGGCGATCAGGACACGACCAGCTCGTGCTCGGGCTGCGGAACCGACTTCAACAATCCGAACAACCGCATCAACAACAACGGCGCGATCGGATTCGACTCGACCTATCAGATTCGCGGCGGCTTCAGCTCGCGGCTGCCCTACGACGTCCAGTTCTCGGGATCGATCCGCGAGGCGACCGGTCTGCCGCAGACGCGCATCTATCCGGTGACGCAGGCGGTCGTGCCCGGCCTGACGCAGGTGACGCAGAACGTGCAGGCGGCGCCGCGCGGCGACTTCCGCTATCCGTGGCAGAACCTCGTCGATGTGCGGGTCATGAAGATCTTTCGAGCCGGCACGACGCGCATCGAGCCGACGCTCGACGTGTTCAACATCTTCAACAACAACGCGACGACCAACGTCGTCACGACCATCGGCAGCTCGCTCGGACGGCCGTCGGCGATCGTGATGGGGCGTCTGGTTCGCGTCGGCGCGCACCTGACGTTCTGAAACTCGTTGCAGATCTATTGCAGGTCTGTGGCGAAGTTATGGGTCTGGACACGTTGTCCGTTAGCGATGACGTGTTTCGTCGCGGTCGCGGAACCGCGGAGCTCGTGACGGCACTGAGCAAAGCCTTGTCTCTGCTGTCTTTGCGTCCTTCGCAGCGCCGTCGAATGTCCGGCACGTGTGTTGCGAGTCCGCGGCCCCATGAACATACCGAAGTACACACGTCGCGAGTTTTGTCTCCACTCGGGTCAGATCCTGTCGCTTGCCGCGGCGGCCTCCGCACTCACCGGGTGCGGCGGCGGCTCGACGACCTCTGCGACCAGCACGTTCCCGAATCTGCCCATCATAAATTCGAGCGTATCCAACGGCGCCATCACGCTCACCATCGACGCCAGCTCGCCGCTCGCCTCCACAGGCAGCGCGGCGCTCGTGGCGACACCGAACGGCAACTTCCTGGTCTCGCGCGCCGGCGACCAGTTCACGGCGTTGACCGCCGTCTGCACGCACGAACAATGCGTGGTCAGCACCTTCTCGAGCGGCACCTACCAGTGCCCGTGCCACGGGTCGCAGTACAGCTCCAACGGATCGGTCATCAAGGGGCCCGCGACGCGCTCGCTCGCGACGTTCCAGACCAGCTTCTCCAACAACGTGTTGACGATACGAACGTAGAAGATTTGAGGATCTGAGGATTTGAGGATTTGAGGATCTAAGTGAGATAGATTCTTATATCCTCAAATCCTCAGATCCTCAAATCTATGGGAGCTGTCATGTCACATGCGCAGGTGTTGATCGCGGCGATTGCGCTGGCGGCTGGCGTCTTCTTCCCGCAGCCCACCAACGATCTGCCGAACCCCTACGAGACGGTCGCGAACTCCTTCAAGCTGCCCGCAGGCCGCACCTGGGGATCGACGAGCGCCGTCGAGATCGACAAGGACGGCATCTCGATCTGGGTCGGCGAGCGCTGCGGGGTGAACAGCTGCGCCGATCCGGCAACGGGCAGGATGTCGCCGCTCGATCCGGTCCTGAAGTTCGACGCGTCGGGCAAGCTCGTCAAGAGCTTCGGCGCGGGCATGATCGCGTTCGCGCACGGCATCTACGTCGATCGCGACGGCAACATCTGGGTGACTGATGCGAACGACAACCGCGTCCGTCCCGCGCGCGGCGCGGCCCCCGGCACGCCACCGCCGCCGGCGCAGCCGGCGACGCTCGTCGGCCATCAGGTGATCAAGTTCAGTCCCGACGGCAAGGTCCTGATGCGGATCGGCAAGGCGGGTGTGGCCGGCAATCCGCCCGAGGCGCTGACGGAGCCGAACGACGTGGTCACCGCGCCGAACGGCGACATCTTCATCGCCGAAGGGCACAGCGGCCAGAACGCGAACGCGACGCCCGACACGGTCGCACGCATCTCGAAATTCAGCAAGGACGGCAAGTTCATCAAGTCGTGGGGCAAGCTCGGATCGGCGCCGGGCGAATTCAAGACGCCGCACAGCCTCGCGCTCGATTCGCGCGGCCGGCTGTTCGTCGCCGACCGCGGCAACGTCCGCCTCCAGATCTTCGATCAGGATGGGAAGTTCCTGACCGAGACGAAAGACTTCAGCCGAATCAGCGGGCTCTACATCACCAAGGACGACACGCTCTACGCCGCCGATTCGGAATCGAGTCCCACGTCGCATCCTGGCAACTGGAAACGCGGCATCCGCATCGGCAGCGCCAAAGATCTGAAGGTGCAGTACCTCATTCCCGATGCCGACAACCCCGATCCCGCAAAGACGACGGCGGGCACGAGCGCGGCTGAAGGCGTCGCGGTCGATTCGAAAGGCAATGTCTACGGCGCCGAGGTCGGACCGAAAGCGGTCAAGAAGTACGTGAAGCGGGCAGGGAGCACGCAGTAGGTCGTCATCATGAGATTCGCCGCGCTACTCGCGTTTCTCGTGGCTGCGCTGCCGATTGTCGCGCAGGCGCAAGACCGTCCCGTTGTGATCAGGGCCGACACGGTCCTCGACGGCAAAGGCGCGACGCTGACGAACACGGCCATCGTCGTCCAGGGATCGAAGATTACGAAGCTCGATCCCGCGGCGCAGGGCATCACCTACGACCTGCGCGGCCTCACGGTGATGCCGGGCTGGATCGACACGCACGCCCACATCGTCCAGCACTTCGATCGCAAGACGGGGAAGACGCCGCAGCGCGGCGACGAGACGCCGCAGCAGGCGATGCTGTACGCGGTCGAGAACGCGTACACGACGCTGACGGGCGGGTTCACCACGATACAGAGCCCGGGCGCGGAGATCGACAAGGATTTACGCGACTGGATTGCCGATGGCCGCGTGCCGGGCCCGCGGATCCTCACGTCGCTGCGCGCGATCACCGACCGGACCGGCACGCCCGATGAAATCCGCGCATTCGTCAGGAAGGCCGTCGCCGACGGGGCGGACGTGATCAAGATATTCGCGACGTCGAGCATCCGCGACGGCGGCGAACAAACGATGACCGACGAGCAGATTCGCGCCGCGTGCTCCGAAGCGCACGCGGCTGGGAAGCGCGCGATGGTTCACGCGCAGGGACCCGAAGGCGCGAAGGCCGCGATCCTCGCCGGCTGCAACACGATCGAGCACGGCAACCGGCTGACCGACGAAGTGCTCGATCTGATGGCGCAGCGGAAGGTCTACTTCGATCCGAACTTCGGCCTGCTGCTCCACAACTATCTGGAGAATCGGGATCGCTTCTCCGGCGGCAACTTCAACGACGCCGGCTTCCAGTTCATGGAGAGGGGCATTCCGATCGGGATCGACACGTTCAAGCGCGCGCTGATGCGGAACATTCCGATCGTCTTCGGCACCGATGCGGTCGCCGGCGCCAACGGCCGGAACTACGAAGAATTCGTCTACCGCGTGCGCGACGGCGGCCAGAAGCCGATGGCCGCCATCGTCGCCGCGACGTCGACCGCCGCGCAGTCGCTCGATCTCGGCAACACGATCGGCACGATCGCCCCCGGCTTCGAAGCCGACATCATCGCGACCGACGGCAACCCGCTCCAGGACATCACCGCCGTTCGGCGTGTCGTGTTCGTGATGAAGAGTGGAAAGATCTACAAGAACGTAAAGAAGTAGTGTGGCAATTCGCTACTGACACGCGTCGCTGCCGCGTGCCGGTTCGGCGGGAGCCGGGATGATGCGCAGCGACTGCACTTTGGGCGGCATCGTCGGCGCGAGCGTGGCGATCATCTGCACTTTGCCGCGCTCGCAGGTCATCGTCCAGCCTCCGCGCAGCGCGTTCAGAACGAAATCGAACGACGTCGGCTGCGTACACGAGCCGAGTGCGCCGCGCACGCGATCGATGTCGGCACGCCGCCGTTCCTTCGATACGTCCATGAAGAGATTCTCGGCGGCGATCTCGTCAGCCAGTCTGTCGTCCCAGCGATCGACGAGCCGCGAGACTTTGTCGCGAGCGGCAGTCAGCGCCGATGACGGCTCAGGCATCCGCGGCTTCAGTCCACCGCTTTTCGCAAGCGCGTCGAACGCGCTGCTCGTGACGCGTCCCCAGCCGGTGTACGTGAGGTTGCCGAATGCGACGATCCCCACGCCGTAGTCGGGCAGCCACTGCATGATCGATCCGAATCCGGGCAGGCCGCCGCTGTGCGCGACGATGTGGTCGAAGGCGCAGCTTTGCGAGACGCGGAGACCATAGCCGTATCCGCCCGAGTTCAGCTGAATCGCGGCAGACGAGGATCGTGTGACCGAGGCCGGCGCCGGCCGCCACACCTGCTGCATCTCGCGCAGCGACGCGCGCCGAATCGGCGCCGTCTCCGGTCCGTCGCGCGGCGGCCACGCCGACAGGAACGCGGCGACGTAGCGGCTCAGGTCGCGCACCGACGTCAGCATCCCGCCCATCGATCCGAAGGCGCCGTGGGGCAGCAGCGGCTCGTTCTTCCACTGATCGTCTTCCCATCGATACCCGCGGGCGAGCCGTCCGGGATCGACCGTCGAGGCTTCGAGCGTCGTCGACGTCATGCCGAGCGGCCGAAGGATGTTCACCGTGACGTAGTCGTCGTAGCGCTGTCCCGACACGTTCGCGACGATGCGCCCGAGGATCGCGAAGCCGTAATTGGAGTACTCGTAGGCGAGGCCCGGCGCGTTCGAAAACGGGATGCCGCCGCGGAGCATCTGCGACAGCTCGTCGTCGGTGCGCGCGAGCTGACGATCGCCCCACGGGTTGTCCTCGGGAAATCCTTCGGCGTGCGACAGCAGGTGGCGAATCGTGATCCGCGGCGAATCGGTCGTCGGGTACTTCAGCGCCTTCAGCTCCGGCACGTAGCGCTCGGCCGGGTCGTCGAGCGACAGCTTGCCCTCGTCGCGCAGCTTCAGGATCGACATCGCCGTGAAGCTCTTGGTCATCGACGCGATGCGGAACACCGTGTCCGCATCCACGGGCGCCATCGCGGCGACGTCACGAAATCCGTACGAGGTCGCATGGGCGAGCTGACCATCGACGACGATGCCCCACGACGCGCCGGGCACGTGCGACTGCTTCGCGAATTCGATGAAAAGGCGATCGACCTCGGCGAAGGCCGTCGCGAGCTTCGCGCGATCACTCTGGGCGCCGGGTGACGCCGCCATCCAGAGCACCGCCGCAACGATGGGGATGTTTCGAACGACACGCCTACTTTTTTTCACGGCGCCGGGGCTCCACCCCCGGCGCGGCTGTTCACTGAGTCTCATTCTTTGCTGGATATCCGAGCTTCAGCATCCCGGCTTTCGATCCGTTCACTGACCCCGTGGTAAGCCACTCCAGCGACGCGCGGAACATCAGGAGATGATTGCGTTCCCACATCGCGTTGTGCGACGAGCAGGCCAGGTCGACGAAAACCTTGTCCTTGGCGCCGAGATCGGCGTAGAGCTCACGGACGCGATCCGGCGACACCTGCTTGTCGTGCACGCCGGCGAACAGCAGCGTCGGCATCTGCATCTTGCCGGCCAGTGCAGGTGTCCATCCCCACACCGTCGTCTGCGGCGCGCGGCGGACGCCCGGTCCCCACGTCGCGCCGACCGGATCGGACTCGAGCATCTGCGACCAGACGACGGCCGCAGCCGCAGGATCGTACTGATCGGGACAGCCGACCTGGCGGTCCCACCCGCTGGTGAAGTCCTGATGCGACTGCGTGTTCATCGGCACGCCGTCGGCTGGAATCGCCGCGGGCGGTGCCGCGTTGGCCTGGCGGTTGTACGCCGGTGCGAGCAGGATCAGCTTTCCGACCTTCTCCGCATGCTGGCCCGCATAGCCGCCGGCGCGCGGTCCGCCGAGCGACCATCCGACGAGGCTGACGCGATCGACGTGGCGCAGCGATCGAACGTAGTCGACCGCCGCGTCGATGTCGTTCCAGTCCGACGCGATGGTCGTGAGCGCGTGCGGATAACTCGGCGCGCACGGCGCGCTCACGAACCCCGCCTGACGATCTTTGGCGAGGTTGCACGGATCGTTCATCGGCGGCGGCCGCGTCGAGCGGCCGTATCCCGTCGTGTCCATCGAGAACACGTCGAATCCGGCGCGCGCGAGAAACGCCATCCAGCTGTAGTCCTGGTACGGAACGTCGAACGCGACTTCAGCCGGCGTGCCGGCGCCGTGCACGAACAGCACGACGCGATCAGCTGACGCGGACGGACGCAGCGCAACGCCGGCCTGGACGCGCTCGCGGACGTAGATCTGCGCGGTCTGCCCGGCAATCGCCGGCACCGTCGACTTCACCCGCACGTAGTGATCGATCGTCAGCAGCTTCTCGCCATCGTCCGCCCTTGCAGCCAATCCGATCAGCGAGACGAGTGCCGCAGTCACGACGAATGAGCGTGTTGTCATGTTGTTCACTTCAGACTTCAGACTTCAGACTTCAAACTTTCTACTTCTTGATCGCCGGATGCACGTACCCCGCCGTCAGCACGCGCTGCGACGGCCGGAAGCTCAGATAGTCCACGTGATCGCCGATGTCGGTCCAGCCGTGCGGCACGCCGGCCGGAATGATGATGATGTCGCCGGTCTTGACGACGCGCTTCACCACGTCCGATCCGGCGATCATGCCGCCGCACGACGGTCCGTTCAGCTCGGTCGTGACCGGCGCGTCCGGCGCCGACTTGTTGCCGTTGACGATGTGGCCGCCGGTGACGAGCGTGCCGCCGCCCGAGACGATCAGATAACCCTCGGTCTGCGAATCGTGGGCGATGCCGCCTGGCGTTGCGCCGGCCGGTGGTGTCGCCGCCTGCTCGCCGCACGGAACCGGCGTGCCGCCACGGCCACCGCCCGCGCCGCGGCCCGCTCCGCCGCCTGCCGCCGCATTCGCGCCGCCACGGCCGGCGCCGCCGCCCGCGCCTGCTCCGGTGCCGCGACCGGCGCCGCCAGTCGCGCCGCGATGAATGATGCCAACCGCAAAGTTTTCGTTGCCGATGTCGACGACTCTGATCGTGCGATCGACGCCTGGCGTGGCGTTGACGGCTTTCACTTCTTCGTCGGTGATATAGGTGGCGGCCTTCGGCGTCTGCGCGAGCGCGAGCGCCGGCGTCAACGCGAGCGCGAGAGTAATAAGGATGCCCTTCGTCATGACTCTCCTCCTGAGGCGCCTACTATAGAGCGATTCAGCCTGCGTTCGGAGTATGATTCGCGGCTGATTTCGCCATTATCCAGAAAGGTGGGCCTGATGTCAGATGCACGTCGAGCGACACAGTTCGTGCTCGCCGCGACGATCGCGGCCGCCGCGCTCGGGCTGTCTGCCGTGAAGGTTGCGACGCAATCCGATGCGAAGCCGACCAACGATTTGCCGAACGCGTTTCAGTCGCACGAGAACTACTTCAAGCTGCCGGAAGGCCGCACCTGGGGATCGACAAGCGCCGTCGAGATCGACAAGGACGGCAAGTCGATCTGGGTCGCCGAGCGGTGCGGGCAGAACAGCTGTCTCGATCGCGCCAGCGGACAGATGTCCAGCCTGCCGGTCGTGTTGAAGTTCGATCCGTCGGGCAAGCTCGTGAAGAGTTTCGGCGCAGGCATGCTGATCTTCCCGCACGGGATCTTCGTCGATCGCGACGACAACGTGTGGGTCACCGACGGTCAGGATGACGCGCCGCTGCCGCAGCGCGGCGCGGACGGCGGCCGTGCGGGCGGCGGACGGGCGCGCGGTGAAGCGCCGAGTGGACCGATCGGTCCGCGCCCGGGCGCGACGAAAGGGAATCAGGTCTACAAGTTCAGTCCGGATGGCAAAGTGCTACTCACGCTCGGCAAACCGGGCGGCGCCGCGGCGCCGGACTACTTCTATCAGCCGAACGACGTCCTGGTTGCGCCCAACGGCGACATCTTCGTCTCCGAGGGACACGGCGCGGGGAACAACCGCATCCTGAAGTTCGACAAGACCGGCAAGTTCATCAAGGAATGGGGCAAGCTCGGCTCGGGGCCGGGAGAGTTCGACGGCCCGCACGCGCTGGCGATGGATTCGCGCGGCCGCCTGTTCGTCGGCGATCGCAACAACAACCGCATCCAGATCTTCGATCAGAACGGCACGTTCATCACCGAGTGGAAGCAGTTCAGCCGGCCGAGCGGGCTCTACATCGACAAGAACGACAACCTCTACGTCGCCGATTCCGAGTCGGAATCGGTCTCGCAGAATCACAACGGCTGGAAGCGCGGCATCCGCGTCGGCAGCGCCAAGGACGGCGCGGTGAAGTACTTCGTTCCCGATCCGGAAACGCGTACCCGCGCCGCGGACAACTTCACCGGCACGAGCGCGGCGGAAGGTGTCGCGGTCGATGCGCAGGGCAACATCTACGGCGCCGAGGTCGGTCCGAAGCGTGTGATGAAGTACACGAAGCGTTCCGGGACGTAGTCCTCTAAGACTCCGCAGGAGCAGGAGCGATCGCGTCGCCGACGTGGTCGCTCCGCCGCTCGAACATCACGTACAGGGCCGGCAGCACCAGCAATGTCAGAGCCGCGGCCGAGAACAGACCGCCGATGATGACGACGGCGAGCGGCTTTTGCACTTCCGATCCGATGCTGTGGGACAGCGCCATCGGCGTCAGCCCCAGCATCGCCAGCAGCGTCGTCATCAGCACGGTGCGCAGACGCACGAGCGAGCCTTCGAACGCCGCGTGAGAGGCGCCAACGCCGTCCCGGCGCAGCTGATTGAAGTAACTCACCATCACGACGCCGTTGAGCACCGCCTGGCCGAAGAGCGCGATGAAGCCAATCGCCGCCGAGACGCTCAAATGGATGCCGGTCAGATAGAGGGCGAGGATCCCGCCGATCAGCGCGAACGGCACGTTGACGAGAATCAGCGCGGCGTGTTTGACGGTGCCGAACGCGTTGAACAGCAGCACGAAGATCAGAAGGATGCTGATCGGCACGATCAGGCGGAGGCGCGCCATCGCGCGCTGCTGGTTTTCGAATTCGCCGCCCCAGGTGATCGAATAGCCGGGCGGTAGACGCATCCCGCGCACGCGCTGCTGCATCTCGTTGACGACGCCGCCCATGTCGCGGCCCTGAATGAACACGCCGATCGCGGCGACGCGCATGCCCGATTCTCTCGCGATGTTCATGCTCCCGCTGCCGACTGAAACCGTCGCCACATCCGACAGCGGAATTCGCGGGCCATTCGGCGTATCGACGAGCATGTTCGCGATCGCCGCTTCGTCCTGACGCTCCTCTTCGCTCAGCCGGACGACGACGTTGAAGCGCCGTTCGCCTTCCCACAATTCGGTGGCGCGCTTGCCGCCGAGCGCCGTTTCGATGACGTCCTCGACGTCGGCGACGTTGAGGCCGTAGCGCGCCGCCCGTGCGCGATCGATCTCGATCTGCAGCTGCGGCACCTGGCCGCCGCGGTCGACGAACGCCCGCGCGACGCCGCGAACCGGCGCAATCGTGCGCAGGACGTCGTTGGCGACGCGTCTGAGCACGTTCATGTCGTCGCCGAACACCTTCACGACGATCTGGCCGTCGATCTGGGAGATGCTCTCGAGCACGTTGTCGCGGATCGGCTGCGAGAAGCTCGGCTCGATCCCGGGAATCGTTTGCAGCAACTCGTTCATCCGATCGACCAGAACATCCTTCGTGACACCGCGCGGCCACTCCGACTCCGGTTTCACGTCGACGAGGAGTTCGGCCATGTTGATCATCTTCGGGTCGGTGCCGTCTTCAGGCCGGCCCGCCTTCGACAGGACGGACACGACTTCGGGAAACTGGCGAAGCAGCGAACGAATGCGCGCCAGCTGACGCGACGTCTCGCTGACCGAGATGCCGGGCGGCAGCATGATGTTGATCCACAGCGCGCCCTCGTTGAGCTCGGGAAGGAATTCAGTGCCGAGCTTCGGGACGAGCAGAAGGCTGCCGACCAGGGCGACGACCGCGGCGCCGAGCACGAGCCGGCCGCGCTCGAGCGCGAAGCGCAGCACCGGCCGATACGCCCGTTTGCACAGCCGGACGATCAGGTTTTCTTCCTCCGCGTGGGTACGGCCGAGGAGGAACAGCGACAGCAGCGGCACCAGCGTCAGCGAGAACAACAGCGAGCCGATCAACGCCGACACGACGGTGTACGCCATCGGCGCGAAGATCCGTCCCTCATGCCGCTGCAGCGTGAAGATCGGCAGGTGCGCGATGATGATGACCAGCATCGAGAACACCGTCGGACGCCCGACTTCAACCGCCGCATCGAGCACGATCGCCTTGGGCACGCGGTGAACGTCCTGGCGTTCCGTCAGATGTCGGAAGACGTTCTCGAGCACGATCACGGCCCCGTCGACGATGATCCCGAAGTCCATCGCGCCGAGCGACAGGAGATTCGCCGGGATGCCGCGCACCCGCAGGCCGATGAACGTCGCCAGCAGCGACAGCGGAATGATCACCGCGACGATGCCCGCGGCGCGGAGGTTGCCGAGGAACAGATAGAGCACGATGGTGACGAGCAGTGCGCCCTCGACGAGATTCTTGAAAACGGTGTGCAGCGTCGTCTCGATCAGCTTGGTACGGTCGTAGAACGGCACGATGCGAACCGAGGGCGGCAGGATCGACGCGTTCAGCGCCGCCACGCGATCCTTGACCGCCGCCAGCACCTCCGACGGGTTCTCGCCTTTTCGCATCAGCACGATGCCCGAGGCGATCTCGTCGTCGCCGTCCTGACCGACGATGCCCTGGCGCGGCACGGCGCTCAACTTCACCTCGGCGATGTCGCGAATCAGCAGCGGCGTGCCGGAGTGTTCCGCGACGACGATCTCGCCGATGTCGTCGCTCGATCGCAGCATGCCGATGCCGCGGATCAGGTACTGCTGTGAACCGCGTTCCAGAAAACTGCCGCCGGCGTTGGCATTGCCGCGGCCGAGCGCGGTGAAGACCTGCTGCATGGTGACGCGGTACGACTTCATCCGCGCGGTGTTGACGGTGACGTCGTATTCCTTGATGAAGCCGCCAAAGCTGACGACATCGGCGACGCCGGGAATCATCTTGAGGTGACGGGCGACCACCCAGTCCTGTACGCTCCGCAGTTCCGAGACGCTCAGACCCGTGCCGGCGACGCGGTAACGGTAGATTTCTCCGATGGCCGTCGAGAGCGGCGCGAGCTCCGGCTGCACGCCGGCGGGAAGGTCGGCGCCCTGCAGGCGCTCGAGCACCTGCTGGCGCGCGAAGTAGTCGTTGGCGTTGTCGTCGAAGGTCAGGATGATGTACGACAAGCCGAACTGCGTGTGCGAGAACATCCGCACCGCATTCGGCAGACCGCTCAATCCGATCTCCAGCGGAATCGTGATCTGCTTCTCGACTTCTTCGGGAGCGTGCCCGGGGAACAGGGTGATGACCGTCACCTGAACATCGGTGACGTCCGGGAACGCTTCGACGGGAAGCGAGCGGAAGGCGGCGATTCCCGCCGCGATGAACAGAATCAGCAGCAGGCCGATCAGGAGCGGCTGATGAACGGCGACCGAGACGATCCGGCGGATCATCGCGACGGCGAGTCCGCCTCGAGTTGCCGCAGCAGCAGAACGCCGTCAGCGATCACATGGTCGCCGGCCTTCGCGCCGCCGACGACGCGCACGCGTCCCGATCCGCTCGGGACCGTTTCGATCTGGCGGCGAACGAAGTCCTGAGGACCGGTCTGGACGTAGGCGAATGTCTGGCCGTTCTCGACGAAGACCGCGCTCGCCGGTACGCTCAGGGACTCCGTCGCCTTCGGGAGATAGAGGCTGATCGAGGCGAACATCCCGGGTTTCAGACGAACGCCCGGATTCGCGACGAGGAAACGGACCTTGGCCGTGCGCGTCTGCGCGTCGACCACCGCGCCGATGAGCGAGACCTGCGCGCTGAACCGGTCGCTGGGAAACGCCGCGGCCGTTACGTCCGCCTTCTGACCGATGGAGATGTGGCGCAGATCGCGTTCGAAGATATCGGCCTGCACCCACACATTCGAGAGATCCGCGACCGTCATGATCGGCGATGTCTCGGGTGCCACGAATTGACCGTTGGTCACCGTCCGCTCGATCACGGTCCCGCCGATCGGCGTCCGAACCGGGATGCGCGACTGCAGCCGCGCCGCCTCGTCTGCGGCGTCTGGATCCAGCCCGAGGACCTCGAGCACCTCCTCGGTCTGCTTCACCTTCGACCGTGCTTTGCCCAGCTCGCTTTCCGCCTGCTGCAGCGCGATCCGCGACGCCGCCTCATGCTCGAACAGGTCCTGGGTCATCGCGAACGTTTTCTCGGCGAGCTCCAGATCCTTGTGGCTGGTCAGATGATCGGCGACCGCGGCGGCCACCTCGCGGCTGCTCAAGACGAACAGGACGTCGTTCTTGCGCACCACATCACCGACGTTCGCGGCGAGGTTCTGCAGCTGGCCAGGCACCGGCGGCAGAATCTTCGCCATGCGATCGGCGTTGAACTCCACCGTCCCGGTCGCCTTGATCGAGCCGGCTGACGCATCGGAGGACAGCTCGTCGATGCGGACGCGCTCGAGCTGCGAGGCGCTCAGATGTACGGCCGTGGGACTGTTGGAGGCAATCTTCGCGTCCGGCTCCGCCGCTGAGACGTCGGCAGACGGTGTCGTGCCGCCGCAGCCGCCGACGACCGCCGCCAGCGACAACAAAGCCAGCGCGCGTGAACACGTGGTCATCATCGAAACATCTCCTGCCCGACCACGAGCGCCAGCCTGGCTTGGGCGCGACGATAGGTGGCCTGTGCGGAATGGTAGGTATCCATCGTGTCGTTGTAGGCGCGCTGCGCGTCGAGCACGTCGAGCAGCGACGTCGCGCCCGCTTGGTACATGTAGGTCGTTCCTGCTCGAGCGTCGGTGGTCGGTTTGAGCAGATCGCGCTCGATGTCGATCAGCATCTGCCGCGACGAGTCGAATTCTTCGTACGCCGATGCCACCTCACCGGCGAGATCGGTTTCGAGGGCCGTGACCGATCGCGTCGCCTTGTCGTTTTCGGCTTCGGCGCGCGCGATTTCACCCTGATTGCGATTGAAGACGGGAAGCGGTGCGCTGAAGAACAGCCCCAGCAGGTTGCCGCGTCCGTTGACGCCCTGCTGGCGCCGGTACTCGGCGCCAAGCGCGTAGTCGACCTTGCCCTGCGCGATCTGCAGCCGCAGATCGGCCTGCGTGCGCGCCTGCTCGCGTTGCGCGGCCACCAGGTCCGGACGCGACGCTCGCGCCGTCTGCTGCAGCGCCGCGAGATCCGGGCTGGCGATCGGCGGCGCGAGTCCCAGACGATCGTCGATGTCGACGAGCGTCTCGTCCGGTTTGCTGCCCAGCAGCGGCTGCAGCTTCAGGCGCGCTTGTGTGAGGGCAAGCTGTGCACTGCGGACGTTGCCGCGGTATTGCAGCATGGCGACGCGCGATCGCGAGACTTCGAGCGCCGGAATCGCGCCGCTGGTCAGACGCCGCTCGTTCAGCTGAACCAGCCGCTCGAGCGCGTGAAGGTTGTCCTCGGCGAGCTGCAGCCGTGCCTTCGCTTCGAGGACGTCGATGCTCGCCAGCACGACGTCCAGCTTCACGCGCCTCACCGCCTCGGCGAACTGTGCCTCCGCGATCCGCTTCGCCTGATCGGCGAGCTCCGTGCGCAGCTCGCGCTTGCGCGCGCGTTCGAATGGCACGTCGACGCGGACGGCGTACTCCTGCGGCCCGGCGCCGTTGATGTCATTGAATCCTGTGCCCAGCCAGTCGAGGCTGTTCGCGCCTCCCGACACGACCGGATTCGGTCGAAGGCGAGCGGTGATGATCGCCGCGTCCGCGACCGACAGGTTGGCGCGCTGCGCCAGCAGTCCGAGATTCCGTTGAACCGCTTCGTCAACGGCTTCCTGAATCGTCAGCGTCCGAACCGCACCTTGTCCGGCGACGCTCGTTGCTCCGTAACCACACAGCCCTGTCGCGAAGATCGCGACGACGCACACACGAACCTTCATAGCGCGAGACTCCGATTGCGCGAGGACGCAGAGCGACCTCGACTCCTGAAGAGGGATCAGGCGACGGATGCAGTCGGCGGCGCGCGAGGACTGGTACGGCGAGCGGCGGATGAAGAGGGCGAATGGTGTCCGGCGGAAACGGCGAGACGCCGGCGTGCAGACGGAGGAGGTGCCCGGAGAGCGGCCGGCAGGAAGTCGTCAACGCGCCGCGGCGACGAGTCGAACACGGCGAAATTCGTCGCCGAACCGGTCGTTTCCAGCGTCTGTTCTGCCTGGATCGAAACGGGCACCCGCTGTGGATCGCCGGTCGTGAAGTGACCGTGGCCGTCGTTCAGCCAGACGCCAACAGTCTCCGCGGAGAGCGGAACGCCGACGACGATGTCGAGGTCGTCGTCGCGATCGACGTCAGAGAGACTGATGCTGACCGCATCATGCTTCGATTGGAACCGGACATCGAGAGGCGCCTGGCCTGAGATCGAGAGTTCGATCCGGTACTCGTATTCGTTCGCCCGATGGCCGACGTGGTCGGCGATCGCGACGTCGGGCTCGCCGTCTGTATTGACATCGCCAACGGCGGTGGACCAGCCAAACGGCCGCGCGGCGTCTCCCAGTCTGAACTGAGGGGCGTCGGGAGATGCGGCCGCGCGGCTCGCCGGAACGAGCATCGCGAACGCGAAACAGATGGAGATGCACATCGAGCGAGCGACAATTCCCCCCACATGGCCGATTGTTGTTCGCACGAGCTTGTTCATACGCGGAGTCGGTGCATTGCAAGCGCCGAGCAATCGCGGTGCCATGGGGACCAGACCCGAAGCGTCGGCGTAACCATACGTCTCTATAACCAGCCTACACCGATTGATAACAAGACGGCGTAAGAGCCGCGCCTCCGACGACAAATGTCAACCTTTCGTAAACGTACGATGCCACGCGATCACCACGCGGTCATGGCATCTTCGAACAGGCGACTCAAGTCTTCAGGTGTGAACGGCCGCGGCGACAGTTTCGTCACGCGGTGCTGCGGCAGCGTGCCTTCCACGAGGGCCGGAATGTCGGACGATGAATAGCCGACGTCGCGGAGTCCGTTCGGCGTCTTCAGCCGCTGCATGAACCAGGTGATGCGATCCGCGAGCACGCGGCCTGCATCTTCCTTTCTGCACCTCGACACGTCCGCGCCAAGCGCCGCGGCGGCCTCGAGATGGCGCTCGGCACTCGCCGGTCCCGTGAAGCGAAAGACTGCCGGCGCGTTGAGGATGACCGAGAAGCCGTGCGGCACGAGCGGATGATCCGCATCGTATCCGGGCGCGTGGTAGCTCTTGACGTTGCCTGACACCGGATACGACATCCCGTGGGGCAGGTGAACTCCGGCATTCCCGAAGCCGACGCCCGCGTACGACGCCGCGAGCAGCATCTGCGCCCGCGCCTCGTCGTCGTCTGGATCGTCGACGGCCCGGATCAGATACTGCGCGACCATATGCAGCGCCTGCAGCGACCAGATGTCGCTGATCGGATTCGATCCCTGGTACGCCGGGCGCAGCGCCGGACGTTCGGGCCGCGGACGGTTGGTGTACGGCATCGCGGTGTACGACTCGACGGCGTGGCTGAGGATATCGAGGCCTGTTGACGCGGCGACGGCTGCCGGCATCGTGCGTGTGTTGTCGGGATCGAGCAGGCCGAGCGTCGGCTTGAGCCGCCGGTTCGCGATCCCGGTCTTCGCGTGCAGCCGCTTGTAGTCGAAGATGCTGACGCCGGTCGTCTCGCTGCCCGTGCCCGCAGTGGTCGGAATCGCGATGAGCGGTTTCAGCGGACCGGGAACCGGCAGCCCCTTGCCGATCGGCGGATTCACGTAGTCGAGAAAGTCGGCGGGCGGATGCGTCGCGTAGAGATTCGCCGCCTTCGCCGTGTCCATCGTCGATCCGCCGCCGACGGCGACAAAGCCGTCGTGGGGCGTCTCGCGGGCAAAGGCGATCGCGTCGAGAAACGATTCGTCGCTCGGCTCGACGCGGACGCGGTCGTAGACGACGGCGGCGACACCGTGGTGCTCGAGCGATTCGAGCACGGTCTGGATGACGTTCAGCGGTCTGGCGCCCTTCACGCTGCGCAGCTTCGGATCGGCGAAGACCAGGGCGGTGCGCACGCCGAGATCGTTCAGGTCCGATCCGACTTCACGCGTCACGCCCGCGCCGAACCGGATGTTCGACACGGCCATCTCGAAGGCGGTTTCGGTCAGCATGGCGGAGATTATCTACGCGGAGGTGCCAGCGACGAAACGCCCTCCGTAACAGAATTGACAGTCGACCCACAGATTGGTGGTCGCGCGGCACGCTTTTGCACGGTGTGCTTCGACGCCCCCGTGGCTCGCGGCTTGCTCGCTGGTCCGTCACCCGCGACATGGCCACAAAATCCACTCTTCAATCGGACGAAACATCGACGCGGCCAGCAGGCTATCGGCCGCTGGTTCTGTTCGTCGACGACGATCGCGATGCACGCGCGATGTATCGCGAATACCTCCGGGCAATGGGTTGCCGGGTCATCACAGCGCGTGACGGCCGCGCGGCGATCGATCAGGCGCTGCGTCACGTCCCCGACGTCATCGTCATGGACCTGGCGATGCCGCGCATGGACGGCCTGACCGCGACACGCCATCTGCGACGCGAGGAATCGACGCGCCGTCTGCCGATCATCGCGCTGACCGCGGTGCCCGCCGCGCGCGACAGCGCCCGCGAGGCCGGTTGCGATGCGTTCCTGGCCAAGCCGTGTCTTCCCGAGCTGCTCTGGTGGGAGGTGCGGTCGATCATCAGCCGCATGCCGTCGGGACGGCCGCTGTGGCCGAGGGAAGTCTGACGTCGCAAATGCCGACAGGGGCATTTCAACGTCAGACTTCAGACTTTCGCGGGCGCGTCCGGCAGCAGCCGATGTGGCGCAGTGTGCGCCGCACTTCGTCGAGGTCGATCGGCTTGCGGACGAGGCGCCGGGCGCCGAGATCGTGCGCCTTGCTGGCGCCGTCGGCTGCCGCCGACATCACCACGACAGGAATCCACGCGAGCGATCGATCGCGCAGCTGCGCCGTCCGGAACTGCACCCCATCCATGACCGGAAGAGCGAGATCGAGCACGATGATGCAGGTCTCGGCATGCGACCGGAGATGGTGCAGCGCCTCGCGGCCGTTGTTCACGCCGTTCACATAATAGCCGTCCGCCGTCAGTGCCACAGACAGCAGATCGCGGACGTCCGCATCGTCGTCGATGACGAGGACGGTGCAGCGATGCGGACGACGTTCGGCCGCCATAGGCCTCAGCCTGCTGCATGCGCCAGGCCGTGCGGTTCGTGCGCAAGCCGCTCGACCGTCGAAGCGAGCTCGACCGGATCGATCGGCTTGGCAATGTGCATCTGGTAACCGGCTGTCAGCGCACGATGCCGATCTTCGGTTCGCGCGAGACCCGTCAGCGCCGCGGCCGGCGTCCGGCGGTCGAGCTGCGCGTCGATCTCTCGAATCGCATGAATCAAGTCGAGCCCATCTTCACCCGGCATCATCAGATCGCTCACGATCACATCGGTCGGATCGCGCATGAACCGCTGACGCGCTTCGCGCGCGGACGAAGCCGGAACCACAATCGCGCCGTACTGTTCGAGTGCCAATCGCATGAAGTCCAGCGACTGCGGATCGTCGTCGACGACGAGGACGGAGACACCGCGCAGCGTCGGCGCCGCCGCGGCCAGCGGGACATCGGCGACGAGCGTCGCCACCGAACGAATTGGCAGGAGAATCCGGAACAGCGATCCCGTGTTCTCGCCAGCGCTCGACGCGTGCACCGTTCCGCCGTGAAGCTCTGCAAGATGGCGCACGATGCCGAGCCCGAGACCGAGACCGCCATATTCCCGCGTCGAGCTGCTGTCGCCCTGGCGGAACCGCTCGAAGAGGTGCTTGGCGATGTCCGGGTTGAAGCCGATGCCGTTGTCCTGTACGGCCAGACACATGTCCTGGCCACGACGCTCCAATGTCACGTCAACTCGTCCGTGGCTGGGCGTGAATTTGATGGCGTTGGACACGAGATTCCAGACAATCTGCTGCATGCGATCGGGATCGGCGGAGATCGGGCCGATGGAGGGATCCAGCGAGACGGCCATCCTGATGCTCTTGGCTTCCGCGGCCGGCCGCAGCGAGTCGATCGCGGCTTCGACGAGCGACTGGATCACCGTGGGCCGCAGCGTGAGCTGAAGCTTGCCGGCGACGATGCGTGACTGGTCAAGAAGATCTTCGATGAGCCGCGCCTGCGCCAGGCCGCCGCGTTCGATGGCTTTGATGGCGCGGGCATGCTGGCCGGCATCGAGCTTGCCGCTGCCGAGAAGGTGGGCCCAGCCCAGGATCGAATTCAGCGGCGTACGGAGCTCGTGAGAGAGCGTCGCCAGAAATTCATCTTTGACGCGATTCGCGGTTTCTGCCCGCTGCGACTGCTCGTCGGCGACGCGAAGCAGCGTCTCATAGTGCACGGCCAGGTCGTCCATGTCCCGCCGCAGCCGTCGCGCGACGGCGGCGCCGACGGCGATGCCGGCGGCGAAGATGACCACGGCTAACAACAGGGAACCAACGTGCTCCAGTTCCCAGAGGAGTACGGCAGCGAGCACACCGATCGTGACAAAGGGGGTGACGATGAGGCGCCCAAGCTGTGGTCGAACTTGACCACCCACGCCTGGAATCAGCTGCAATCGCGTGGCCGTCCCAGCTCAACTGCGCGCCTGGGTTGGCGTACGTCTTGTAGAATCGTCGCGCATGGCTGGGAGCGTTACTCGTGTGGCCGCGCTAGGAGATCTGCACTGCACCAAGACGTCGCAGGGGGTCTTTCAGCCGCTCTTCGCCAAGCTCGCCGACGCCGCTGACGTCGTGCTCATCGCCGGAGATCTGACCGACTATGGGTTGCCGGAGGAAGCGCGGGTTCTCGCGAAGGAAGTGAGTGGCATACGCGTGCCGATCGTCACGGTTCTGGGCAACCACGATATCGAATCGGGCAAAGCCGACCAAGTGCGTCAGATCCTCACCGAAGCCGGGATGATCGTCCTCGATGGGGAAGGGTACGAAGTACATGGCATCGGGATCGCCGGCGCCAAAGGGTTTGGCGGAGGATTCGGGAAACACGCGCTCGGCCCGTGGGGCGAAACGATCATCAAGCAGTTCGTCCGCGAAGCGGTCGATGAGGCGCTCAAGTTCGAGGCGGCGCTCGCGCGGCTGCGGACGCGTCACCTCATCGGGCTGCTGCACTACTCGCCGGTACAGCAGACCGTCGACGGCGAGCCGCTCGAAATCTATCCGTTCCTGGGATCGAGCCGCCTGGAAGAGCCAATCAATCGGTATCCGGTCTCGCTCGTCGTGCACGGTCACGCGCACCGCGGCCAGCTGCAGGGCGCGACCAAGACCGGCGTCCCCGTCTACAACGTCTCGCTGCCGCTCCTGACGCGATCGTTCGCCGATCGGCCTCCGTTTCGCGTGTTCGAGTTACCGGTCGGAACCGAGGCGCAGTGCGACGCCCCGGCCGCCGCGATTCCTTTTGCAGCAGGTCCCTCCCGAGGACGGCGCGCCACTGACGCCGCAGCCTCCTAGGTTTCGATGGAGACATCCAACGCCCGAGCTGTCAACGAACCCGCGGCCGAGTTCTACATCGACGCGCTGCGCAGGCTCGAGGAGATCAACATTCCGTTCCTCGTGGGCGGCGCGTTCGCCTTCTCGCACTACTCGCGTGTGCCGCGCGAAACCAAGGACATCGACGTGTTCGTCAAGCCGGAGGACTGTCCGCGCGTGCTCGCCGCGTTCGAGCGTCTCGGTTATCAGACGGAGACTCCGTTTCCGCACTGGCTCGGAAAGATTCGCGGCGGCGATCACTTCATGGACGTGATCTTCAGCTCCGGCAACGCCGTCGCGCGGGTCGACGACCTGTGGTTCGAGCATGCGACGAAGGTCAACGTGCTGGGCCTGATCGTGAAGCTGACGCCGGTCGAGGAAATGATCTGGTCGAAGGCGTTCATCCAGGAGCGCGAGCGGTTCGACGGCGCCGACGTGCTGCATCTGCTGCGCGAGACGGGTCCATCGCTCGACTGGCCGCGCCTCCTGATGCGGTTCGGCGACTACTGGCGCGTTCTCCTCAGCCACCTGATTCTGTTCGGCTTCGTCTATCCCGATCGGCGGCAGAACATTCCGAACTGGGTGAGCGAGGAGCTGCTGCGTCGTTTGAGCGTCAGCCGTCCCAATCCGCAGAACGATATCTGCTACGGCACGCTGCTTTCACGCGAGCAGTATCTGTACGACGTGGAGCAGTGGAAGTATCACGACGCGCGCGAGCAGCCGTACGGCCCGATGACGCGCGAACAGCTCGACGTGTGGACAGAGGCAATCAAACAGAAAGACACGCGCTGAGCCGCCGCCCTACCTGCCGATCGCGTCTACTTGCCCTTCAGATCCTGCACCTTGTCGCGGAACAGCGTGAGGGCAATCCGTCCGCGATTCGGCTCGCCCCTGGCCAGCGCCTCCGCCATGTGCAGCGCCTGGTTCATCTTCACGCGCGCCGGCATCGGCGGCTCGAAGGGATCGACGATCGCTTCGACGAGCGCCGGGCGATCCGCGAGCATCATCGCCTCGAGCGCCGACCGCACCTCGTCGGGTCGCTCGCAGCGGAACCCGATGCCGCCGCACGCCTCGGCGACGGCGACGAAGTCAATCGGCGCGAGCTCGACGCCGTACTCGGGGTTTCCCAGGAATACCATCTGCTCCCACTTGATCATTCCGAGCACGTTGTTCTTGATGACCACCACTTTGATCGGCAGGCGGTACTTCACGGCCGTCGCGAATTCGGCCATCAGCATCGAGAACCCGCCGTCGCCGACGAACGCGACCGACTGACGGCCCGGGTAGGCGATCTGCGCCGCGATGGCGTAGGGCAGACCGTTGGCCATCGACGCGAGGTTGCCGGAGCAGGAGAACTGCTGTCCGCGCTTGATGCGCAGGTAGCGCGCGGCCCACGTCGTGATCGTCCCTGAATCGGTCGAGATGATCGCATCGTCGGCGAGCAGACCGTTGAGCGCGTCGGCCACGACCTGCGGCTTGAGCGGCATGTCGTGGCGATGTGCGTGCAAATCGAGCCGCTCGTTCCACTGCTTCATGCCTTGCTGGGCCTGCTCGAGAAAGGACCGATCGCTGCGCCGCGTGATGTGCGGCGTCAGGACCTGCAGCGTCGCCTTGGCGTCACCGCAGAGCGGGACCTCGATCGGAAACCTCAAGCCGATGCGTGCCGGATCGCGATCGATCTGCACGCCGCGGCAGCGATCGTGTTTCGGGTAGAACTCCATGTACGGGAAGCTGGTGCCGACCATCAACAGCGTGTCGGCCTGTTCCATCGCGATTTCTGACGGCTCGGTCCCGAGCAGCCCGATGCCGCCGGTCGTGAACGGCGAATCGTCGGGCACCGTCGCTTTGCCGAGCAGCGGCTTGACGATCGGTGCAGCCATCAGATCGGCGAGGCGCTCGAGCTCCTCGCCCGCGCCGAGCGCGCCCTGCCCGGCGAGAATCACCGTCTTGCGGCCGGTGTTGAGAACCGCCGCCGCGTCGCGCACGTCGTGGTCGCACGGCACCACGACTGGAATCCGCCATGCGTCCGACGTGTGTCCCTCGACTTTCTTCGGCGACGCTTCGTCCTTGCCGGTCGTCTGCTCTTGAAGGTCGACGGGGCAGTTGATGTGCGCGACGCCGCGCTGTGACAACGCCGCCCGGCAGCCGGCATCCACGAGCGCGCGCACGTGGCCGGCGCCGAGCATCAGCTCGTTGTAGATCGCGACGTCCTTGAACGCGGCCAGGAGATCGACTTCCTGCTGATACCGCGTGCCTTTCAGGTCGTGATAGGTCTGGCCGGTGATCGCGAGCACGGGGGCCCCGTCCATCTTCGCGTCGTACAGTCCGTTGATCAGATGCAGCGCGCCGGGACCCGACGTGGCGAGGCAAACGCCGAGCTGTCCCGAGTACTTCGCGTAGCCGCACGCCATGAACGCTGCCGCTTCCTCGTGGCGCGCCTGGATGAACGCGATCTGATCTTTACGCTGCCGCAGCGCTTCCATGATGCCGTTGATCCCGTCGCCGGGCAGTCCGAAGACGACGCGCACGCCCCAGTCGATGAGGCGAGCCACCAGCACATCCGCAGCATTCAGAGCCATGGCTGCTGCGTCTGCAAGGCGAGTTCCTACTGCTGTCGTTCGAGAATCCAGGCGACGGTGCCGATGAGTTTTTCCCAGAGCGGCCGCCGCCGCCAGTCGGTCAGCGTGATTTCGCGACTGCCCGACAGGTCGCGTTCGAAATCCTGCATGAGGCGCGAGGCCACGCACCCGTCGCGGAAAGCGATGTTGACCTCGTCGTTGTGTTCGAAGGAGCGGTTGTCGAGATTGGTCGTGCCGATCACCGCCCAGAGGTCGTCGACGAGCAGCGTCTTGACGTGCGTCATCCCGCGCTCGTACTCGAAGATCCGCATGCCGGCTTCGAGCATCTGGCCGTACATCCGCCGGCTCGCCAGCCGCACCCATCGCTGGTCGGTATGGCTGCCGGGCACGATCACCATCATGTCGACGCCGCGGCCGCAGGTGCGGTGGAGGCCCTGGCGAAACGCTTTGTCGGGAAGAAAATACGGCGTCGCGAGGCGCACTTTGGCGTTGGCGCCTTCGATCAACGTCTGAAAGAGCACGCGTGAGATCGTCGAGCGATCGGACGGCGAGCTCTTGACGGCGAACGCGGCGACGCTGCCGACCTTGCGGCGTGCTTTGTAGGTTTCGGGCGCCGTCAGGATTTCACCGCAGCACTCACACCAGTTCTCAGCGAGGACGCCGGCGATGTCGGCGACGACCGGCCCTTCGATGCGCGCCATCATGTCGCGCCACATCGACTTGCCGCGGGTCGGCTTTGCCCACCAGTCGGCGATGCCGGCGCCGCCGACGAACGCGATCGCGCCGTCGACGACGAGCAGCTCGCGGTGGGTGCGGTTGTTCAGCCGGCTCAGGCGATACCACGTGAACCGCTGATACGCCGCGACGCGGCAACCCGCGGCGCGGAGAGGTTTCGCCGACCGCCGGAACGCGCCGAAGCTGCCGATCGCATCCATCACCAGCGTCACGCGGACCCCGGCTCGCGCGCGATCGGCCAGCGCCTCGATGAACTGGTCGCCGATCTCGCCTTTCTTGAAGATGTAGCACTCCATGTTGACGGTCTCGCGCGCGTTGCGGATGGCCGCCAGCATGGCCGGATAGAAGAGCTCGCCGTCAGTGAGGATCTCGACGTGGTTGCCCTGCTCGAGCTTCGCATGACATGTGGACTCGAGGACGCGCACGAAGTGATCGCTGCATGCGTCCACGTCCATCTCGATGTGATAGGGAATGTGCGGCGTGAACAGCGTGGCGACAATCAGCCAGGTGATGAACGCCCCGCCGATGATCGTCAGGTAGAGCATTTCAGGGTCTGGCGGGTCGCGTGGGGCTGGACCGGCGCGTCGAATCGAGAACGAGAAGGGCCACAGGGAACCGTTCGAACACGCTCGCAAGCGGAATCGTTCGCGCCTCATCCGGCTCGACGATCGCGTCGGTGAACGCGTTGCGAAGAGGCGTCGATATCTCGGCGGTCTCCAGCGTGCCGAGCGCCGGGCCGAGGTCGAGCCTCGTATCATCCCAAATCGATCCGATCGGCGGTCCGCCCTTCTCCGGGACGAGCGCGGCGATGAGCCGCGGCACACACGTGATCGCCACCTCGTCTTCGTGCCGGCGCGCAAACGCGAAGACGTGATCGTGCCACCTGCCGGACGCCGTCAGCGGTATGTAGTCGCCGCGCTCGTACATCGATTGCTGTCGCGCTCGCGTCTCGAGCGCTCGTGTGGTGACGAACATCTTGACGCGCCCGTCGGCACGATGCGCGAGAAGCTGTTCTGCCAGGCGCGGCAGTGCGTTCGCACAGCGCGTCAAATCCGCCAGCGCGGCGCGCCGTTTGTCATAGTCCACGGGACAGCGGTTGTCGGGATCGACGAGATTCAAATCCCAGAACTCGGTTCCTTGATAGAAGTCAGGAACGCCCGGCGCCGTGATCTTGAGCAGCACTTGTGCGAGCCCGTTGTAGATCCCGAGCTCGGCGATGCGCGTGTGAAACTCGGCGAAGGAGTCGAGGAACCGGGCCGATCGTCCGCGGTCGAGAATCGCGTCGACGAAGCGGGTCACGGCGCGTTCGTACTCCTCGTCGGGGCTCAGCCAGCTCGTGTGGACCTTCGCTTCCCGCAGCGCTTTCGTCATGTAGGCGCCGATGCGCTGGCGAAACGCCTCCAGCACGTCGTCGCGATCGGCATCGAACGGCCACGCTCCGACGAGCGTCTGGTAAAGGAAGTACTCCTCGTTGCCGCCAGGAGCGAGCGCGCCTTTGACTTCGATCTTGAACCGCCGGTTCAACGCACGCCACGCCGTGGCGGCGGCTTTCCACGAGCCGGGAAGCTCCGACAGCACGTTCAAGCGTGCGCGAACGTCCTCGCCGCGCTTGCTGTCGTGCGTCGCCGTGGCCGAGAGCGCGAACGGCCAGCGCCGGCAGCGCTCGGTGAGGCGGTGATGCACGGTCGCCGGTGCGAGCCCGAAATGCCTCGGATCGCTGCCCACGTCGTTCAGGGAGAGGAGCCGGTTGTAGACGTACAGCGCCGTATCCTCGATGCCCTTGGCGGCGACAGGACTGGTGAGCTGTTGGAACTTCCCCGTGAAGCGCGCGAGCTCCTCCCATTGCTCCGGCGACGTCATCGGCGTCTGATGGAGCAGCAGGCGCTGCACGAAGTCGAACACCAGCGAGGTGACGCCAGGGCTGCGCTGCTTCGCGCTCGACACCGCTTCGACGATGTAGCGCCGATCGTGGTCGGTGACGGGCTGGCCCGGCACCACATACGTGCGATAGACGGGAAAGCACGCGATCACTTCCTTGATCGTCGAGATCAGGCTGTAGAGCGTGAAGTCGCGAAAGTGGCGATGGCGCTCGGAAAACCGATTGAGCTGATGGCCGAGCGAATTGATGTCGCCCGACATCGTCTCGTGGAGTACCTGCTTCTGGCTGCGATACGCAAGCTCGCTGAACGACGGCCGATCGCGCCGATCGCGGACGAAGCGGCGGTAGATCGCGTCGAGCGCCGCCTCGTTGCGGCTGTCCACGAACAGGTTGTTCACGAGCGCGGCGAACTCGTATCCGGTCGTGCCCGCCACCGGCCAGTCCGCCGGCAGCTTCTCGTCGGCGCCAAGGATCTTCTCGACGACGATGTAGAAGCTCTCCTGGTCTGTGTCATCCGTGTGGTTCGTGGTGGAGAGGTTGTTCTGCAGTCGCCGCAGGTAATCCCCCGGCGCGTACAAGCCATCCACGTGATCGATGCGGAACCCGGTCGGGCCGCCGCGGCGAACGAGCTCGAGCGCAAACCGGTGGACCTCGTCGAAGACTTCAGAGTCCTCCATGCGCAGCGCGGCGAGCTGATTCACGTCGAAGAACCGGCGGTAATTGATTTCCTCCGACGCCACGCGCCAGTGCGCGAGGCGATACGACTGATCGTTCAGGAGCCGATCGAGCGGATCGAAGCTGCGCGGATGACCGGGCACTCCGTTGAACCGTTCGACGCACGAGTCGATGAGCGCGCGGACCTCGGCGCTCGAGGTCGTCAGCGCGGCCAGACGGCGTTTGACCACTTCCTTTTCGCGCGCGCGCAGCGCGATGTGTTCCGCCTTACGGGAGCTGCGCGGCGGCAGGTTGAAGGCGGCCGCGAGAATGATCTCCAGCTCGTCCGCGGCATCGCCCTGATGCTCGGTGACCCACGTCTCCAACGCGCCCGCGAAGATCTGTCCATACGTGTCGGGCGCGATCGGCAGGCTGTCGTCGAAGTACGCGACGAAGAACCCTCCGTCGCGATACGTCAGTCGCAGCTCCTGGCGCTCGAGCACCTCGCCGTACGCATCCCCGAGTATCGGAATCAGCACCTTGTCGGCGAGCTCGCCCTTCACCGGGTGCCATTCGATGTCGAAGAAGCGCGCGAACCGCGAGCTCGGTCCGTTCTCGAGCACGTCGAGCCACCACGGGTTCGCCGACTTCGCGATCCCCATGTGGTTCGGCACGACGTCGAGCACGTGCCCCATGTCGTGGGCGCGCAGCGACTCGACCCACGCCCAGTAGTCTTCCTCGCTGCCGATGTCGGGATTGAGACGCGTCGGATCGACGATGTCGTAGCCGTGCGGGCTGCCTGGGACGGCCCTCAGATACGACGAAGCGTAGGCATCGCTGACACCGAGCGCGTGCAGATAGTCCACGATCGCCCGCGCATCACGAAACGTGAAGCGGCTGTTGAATTGAAGTCGGTACGTGGAGAGCGGAACGCGCGCGCCGGACACCAGAGCGGAAGTAGCAAGCTGAGCGCCATTACGGTGCGAACCTCAGCCATCGATTTTTCCTGAGCTGGCAACTGTCTTGCTGAGCCCCACGCCCATGGAACGCCGTTCGCGTTCTCTCGCTATCGTTGCGCTGCTCGTCGCGGTCATCGGCGCGTTCGGAGTTTCGACGCTATCCCAGCCGTCAATCCCGCAGACGGCGCCACGCGAACCGTCAGCCCGGACGGACACGGCGACGGAAACGCCCGATCGTGTGACGCAGCTGGCAGAGCTCCGCCACGCCGTGCTGCGACTGCCGGTTGCCGCGCTCCTGGCCGCAGCGCTCGCGGTTCGACCTCGCCGCCGCGGCACGCCGCGGCGGCAGGCGCCCGTAATCCAGACGCAGATCATCCTGTCGGTCGTCGGCGCCACCGTCATGCTCGTCGTCGGATCGAGCCTCGCGCGCGCGTTCGGCATCGTCGGCGCCGCGGGGCTGGTGCGCTATCGAGCGAAGATTGACGATCCCAAGGACGCCGGCGTCATGCTCGCGACGCTGGCAATCGGGCTGTCGTGCGGCGTCGGCCTGTGGATTCTCGCGGCCTTCGGGACGACGTTCTTCCTGCTGCTGTTGTGGGTGCTCGAAACGTTCGAGCCGAAAGCCACTCAGTTGTTCGTGCTCAAGGTGAAGGCCAAGGAACCGACGGCAGTCAAGCCGAAGCTCGAGAAGCTGCTCTCGCGGTACCGACTGGACTTCGACATGCGCGCCGCCTCGAACGAAGAGCTCGACTATGACGTCCGCTTTCCGGTGAACCGGAAGACCGATCGCCTGTCCGAACTGATTCTCGAGATGGATCCTGAAGTGTCCGTTCAGTGGGAAGAAAAAAAAGACAAGAAGTAATGCGATTGCGGATTGCGGATTGCGGATTGCGGATTGATTGGGGATTGATGATTGGGGATTGCGGATTGATTGTGGGTTGGTGATTGGGGATTGATTGTCGATGGCAATTGAGAATCAGCGGTAGTTGCCGAACTGGAGCGCGACGCCGAAGTCGTGTTCGCGCAGGGCGCGCATCGCTTCCTGCAGCTCGTCCTTGGACGGTGAGCTGATCCGAACCTGATCGGCTTGAATAGCCGCCTGCACCTTCTTCATCTTCTTCTCCTTGATGAACTTCACGATCTCCCGCGCCGCCTCGATCGGAATGCCCTGTTGGATGGTGACGACGCGGCGGAGCGTGCCGCCGGCGGCCGGCTCGCTTTCGGGCGCCTTGAAATTCTTGATGGCAACGCCGCGGCGGACGAGCCGCGTCTGAATGATCTCCCAGAGCGCGTTCATCTTCATCTCGTCGCTGGTCACCAGCGTGAGCGTCTTGTCTTTCTCGCTGAGCGTGACCTCGGCTGTCGCGCCCTTGAAGTCGTAGCGCTGCCCGACTTCCTTCCGCGCCTGGTTGAGCGCGTTGTCGACTTCCTGAAAATCAATCGTGGAGGTGATATCGAACGACGACGTGGCGGCCATGCAGGTATTGTAGGCCGCGCGCTGCCGAACCTCGCCCTAGCTGGCGCGGCGTCCCTTCCCGTGTTTTTCCGAATGATGCTCGCGCGCTTCTTCGACCGAATGGGAGTCGGTGACGTGCACGTCGCGCTCGGCGAGCTTGGCCAGCTCCGCGTAATAGGTCTCGAGCGTCTTGAGATCCTTCTCCGACAGCGCCTCCGCGTCGATCAGCCGGTTGCTCGCGCCTTCCATCGCCGCGACGATTTCATTGAGCTTGAGATGGATCGCCAGCGCGTCCTTGTTCTGGCTGCGCTGAATCAGGAAGACCATCAGAAACGTCACGATGGTGGTCCCGGTGTTGATGACGAGCTGCCATGTGTTCGAGAAGTGAAACAGCGGTCCGAGCACCGCCCAGACAACGATGACGCCGAGCGCGAAGGCAAAGCCGCTCGTACTGCCGGCCCACCGCGTGACGGACTCGGAGAGCGCCTCGAGTCTGCGGCCCAACCCGCGAACGGGCTTGCGGTGCGACATCGATGCTCAACGATGCAACGAGAATACCAACTGAGCGATACCTCTCATGGCGCCGATGCGAAGGGTGCCGTAAGATCCCTTTACTCATGAATGGGATGGTCCGCTCCTTCGAGGTGGTTCGTGTAAGAGGCGAGCAGCGTGGCGCCGACGTGGACCGCGCCGCTACGGAAGAGCCGCTCGAAATCAGACTGCACAGCCGGCCGTTTGCGGTCATCATGCGCACGCCCGGCGCCGATCGTGAGCTGGCCGCGGGATTCCTGCTCGCCGAACAGGTGATCGCCGGCGCCGACGACCTCGGAACGATCGAGTACTGCACGACGCCCACGACTGCCGCCGCCGAGAACGTCGTGAACGTGACGCTGATCGATCCGGCGCGCGTGGAACGGGCACTGGGGAATCGCCGGCAGGTGACGACGAACTCGTCGTGCGGGATGTGCGGACGCCGGACGATCGAGTCGCTGACCGCTGGCGCGGCGCCGATTGTCTCGACGTGGACGATGCCGGCGGCGCTTCTGCTGCTCTTGCCGGAACGGCTTCGTGCGGCGCAAGCCGGTTTCGACGAGACCGGCGGTCTGCACGCCGCGGGACTCTTCGCGCCGGACGCGCGCCTCGTCGATTACGCCGAAGACGTCGGCCGCCACAACGCCGTGGACAAGGTCATCGGCCGCATGCTGCTCGGCGACGCCCTGCCGCTCTCGCAACATCTTTTATGTGTGAGCGGCCGCACCTCGTTCGAGATCGTGCAGAAGGCCCTGCTCGCCGGCATTCCGTTCGTCGCGGCGGTCTCGGCCCCATCGAGCCTCGCGATCGATCTCGCGCAGGAATCCGGCATCACGCTGGTCGGCTTCGTCCGCGGCGACAGCTTCAACATCTACACGCATTCCGAACGCATCACATAGATGATCTCGTTCTCACGCATCAGCAAGCAGTACGGGAAACAAATCCTCTTCGTCGACGCTTCCTTTCAGCTCAATCCTGGTGAAAAGGTCGGCCTCGTCGGACCCAACGGCTCGGGCAAGACGACGCTGTTCCGGATGATCGTCGGCGAAGAGACGCCGGACGAAGGCGACGTGTCGGTGCCGAAGCGGCTGACGGTCGGCTATTTCCGCCAGGATGTCGAGGAGATGGCCGGACGATCGGTCCTCGACGAGGCGATTCTCGGGAGCGGCCGCGTCGGCGATCTGCATCACGAGCTCGAGCAGTTGA
>DAIUKO010000017.1:0-28996 GCA_036848175.1 Vicinamibacterales bacterium
GAAACGCTCATCCTTCGACAAGCTCAGGATGAGCGTTGAGTCGAAGGGCTCAGGACGAGCTGTGATGGAGGCGCCAATTCAACTGCTGACCGGGATTAGGCCTGCCATCAACGCCCTGCGCCGGAGCTCGACGTTCTCGCGTCCGCGAAGCCGAGCGCGACGAATTCAGCTGGGTGATCCTTGGCGCCGATCGGGATCACGATGTACTGCTTCCCCTTGTGCAGGTACGTCATCGGTGCGCCGGTCGTGCCGGAGGGCAGATCGGTTTCCCAGATCACGACACCGGTCGCCTTGTCGTAGGCGCGGAACTTCTTGCCCCAGCCCCAGTCGACCTGCGGCGTGCCGATGATCGCGTCGCTTCCTTCGCCGATGAACAACAGTGTCTTGGTGACCAGCGGCGCCGGACGGTTCGGCACGCCGAGCGGCGGCAGGTGGAGATCCTTGAGCAGCGGATGATTTCGCGGACCGTCTCCGTTGGCGACCATCCAGGCGAGCTCGCCGGTCTTCAAGTTGAGCGCGGTGATGCGGCCGTACGGCGGCTTCACGATCGGCAGCTCCTTCACTTGCGGCCCCAGACCCGCGACGACGCCGGGCGGTGTGGGCGGTGGTCCGCCTCGTCCGCCGCCAGCCGCGCCGCCGGCAGCCCCGCCGCCGGCGTAGTCCATCGTCGCCTCGGCGTTCCCGCTCGTGCTCGCGATCGCGCGAACGCCAGGCAGGGTCAGCGAGACCGCGTAGTACATGCCGGTCTCGGGATCGAACGCACCCGTGTGCCAGTTGGCCGCGCCCCAACCTCCGGGAATCGTCAACGTGCCGCGCTTGCCGCCTTCGATCAACATCGACGGCGGCGTGTAGATCGGCCCGAGCAGGTACGGCTTCACGACGTCGAGCGCCGCGGCGCGCAGCTCCGGTGTGAAGTCGATCAGATCGTCCTCCGAGACACCTTGACGATCGAATGCCGGCGGTTTGCTCGGAATCGGCTGTGTCGGTGACGCCTGTTCGCTCGGCACGCTCGACGAGGGAACCGCTCGCTCCTCGATCGGCCACACTGGCGTACCGGTGACGCGATCCAACACGTACAGGAAGCCGTTCTTGTTCGGCTGCATCACCGCTTTGATCCGCTTGCCGTTGACGGTGATGTCGCCGAGCGTCGCCGGGCCGACGTTGTCGTACTCCCAGAGATCGTGGTGAATCATCTGGTAGTGCCAGACGCGCTTGCCGGTTTTCGCATCGAGCGCAACCAGCGAATCGGAGTAGAGATTCGCGCCGGGACGCCACCCGCCGTACGACGCCGCGGTCGGCGCGGTCAGCGGGATGTAGACGTAGCCGAGCTGCTCGTCGGCGGTCATCGGATTCCAGGCGCCGAGATCGCCGGCGATCTTCCACGACTCGCCGCCCCACGTGTCGTTGCCGAACTCGCCGGCTTGTGGGACGACGTGGAACGTCCAGAGGAGCGCACCGGTCCGCACGTCGAAGCCGCGGACATCCTCGCGGGCAGCCTCCTTCTTGACGCCGCCGTCGCCCGCGCCGGCGGTGTTGCCGGTCACGACCACCACGTTGCCGACGACGATCGGACCGGTCGTGTCGCTGAAGCGGCCGGCGAGGGGCTGGTTCTCGTTGAAGTGCAGGCTGACGCGCCCGTTGTCGCCGAAATTCGGATACGGCTTGCCGGTCTTCGCGTTGAGCGCGTAGAGATACTCGCCGCGCACGGCCAGGATCCGCTGATCGTTGGAGCCGCCGCGCCAGTAGTCGACGCCGCGCGTGCTCTGGCCGTTCGCTTCCTCCTCGGTGCGCGCGAACGGCTCCTGCTGCCAGATCGTCACGCCGGTTCCCGGATCGAATGCGCTGATGAAGCCGTGCGTGTCCTGCGTGTAGAGCATGCCGTCGATCATGATCGGCGTCGATCGCAGGTAGGCGCTCACGCGCAGACCTGGAAACGCCTGAACCAGCTTGTCGTCGACGGCCGGACGCCGCCAGACGACCTGGAGATTCTTGACGTTGTCGCGAGTGATCTGATCGAGCGGGGAGTAGCGCGTGAACGCCTTGTCGCCGCCGAAGTAGCGCCACTCCCCGTGGCGCGCCTGCGAGTGCAGGAGCGTCGCGCCCACGGCCACCAGCGCCAGCACGAATCCCGCACGAATCAGTCTCTGCACACGCGCCACGATCGCCTCCGAGTCAGAACTGATAACGAATGCCGAGCTGGACGGTCCGAGGACGCACGATCGTCAGCGTCTGCGCCCACGGCGTCGTCGGCGTCACCTGCGAGCTGTTGTTGCGGAGCGTCAGCACCGTATCGGAATTGAAGATGTTGAAGACGTCGAGAGACAGGCGCAGCCGTTGCGCGGGTGTCAGCCTGAAGTCCTTGTCGAGTCGAATCTGGAAATCGTTCACGGTGGGCAGCGCGTACGCGCCGCGCGGCTCGGCGAGCATCGTGACGTTCCCCTGACCCAGATTGCGAACGATGATCAACCGGCCGTACGGCCGGCCCGACTCGTACGAGTAGCGCAGCCCGAGGTTGAAATCGTACCGGGCCCGATAGGTCGTCGACAGCTTCACGGAATGCGTCGAGTTGGTGGCGGTCGGCCCGAACGCGTTGACGAGATCGTTCGGATCGCGCCCGTAGCCGGCGGTGGAGCTCAGGTTGCTGAAATCCTGCTGTGTGCTGCCGGTCACCGAGCCGCTGCCGTATGCCTGTGAGTTCTGCCACGTGTACGACGCGAGCGACTGCCACGAATTGGAGAAGCGCTTGTTGACCTCGATCACCGCCGACTTGAAGGACTGGTCCAGGTCGTCGCGGTTGATGACCTGGAAGAGGCGCTGCGCCTGCGTGCTGGTCAGGTTGAACACCGTGATCGTTTTCGTCACGCCCTGGAACGTGTCGACGATGTCGCGCGGCGCGTAGGCGCCGCGGACATCGGCGAGCCGGATGAACGCGCCTTCCTGCTTCCAGACGAACGATCCGTTCACGCCCATGTTGTGGCCAAGGGCCTGCTCCACGCCCATGAACAGTTGATCGGTGTACTGGTTTGCCAGGTCCGGGTTGACGCTGAAGTTGATCTTGTTGTCGACGAAACTGAACGGCAGATCGTATTTCCCGGTGGCCGTGTTCCATCGCAGCGTCGTCGTCGGCGTGGCGCCGGGCGACATGCTGTTGAACATGCTGGTCGCGAGCTTGCCGTAGAAGCGTCCGTAGTTCGCCTTGAAGATCGTCTTGCCGCTGCGATCGACGCGCATGGTGAGGCCGGCGCGCGGCGACCAGGTGTTGAACGCGATCAGATCGGGTACGCCGGGATAGGTGGTGGTGCTAGGCACTTCTAACGAGGCGTCGCCGCGGATGCCGTCGAGCGTCGCGCCGGACGAGAGTTCGGGGATGTCGCCGGCGATGTGGTCGAAGCGCACACCGAGGTTGAGCGTGACGCGATCGTTGACCGTCCAGCTGTCCTGCGCGTAGCCGCCGGCCGAACGAATCCGGCCGCCCGACGCCGACGGATCGCTGAAGGTCGCCGTGTACGGCGCGCTGTTGAGATCCGTATACGACGTGTTGCTGAACCTGACGCCAACCGTCCGCTGAGTCGCGTACGCGGTCTGCACGCCGAACTTGAAGTCGTGCGACCCCTTCAGAAAGTCGCTGGCGCTGTGGGCGAGCGACGCATCGACCGTCGTGCGGTTGTGGAACTGCTTGCTGCCGGTCTGGCCGTTGACGGTCGAGAACCCGGTGGCCTGATCGGTGCGGCCGGGGGTCACGAAATCGTCGGAGTACGGCGTGAAGTTGTCGCGGATGTAGATGCCGCCGGCGCGCACTTCCATCAGCGTCGCCGAGCCGAACGTGTGCGTGTACTGGCTGGTCAGGACCGGATTGTGCCCGTGCTCGACTTGCTGGGTGATGAGCGGAGCGGTCCGGCTCGCCGTCGCGCCGCAGCAGAACATGTTGTTGTTGAAGCCGACGTTCAGGTTGTCGTGATCGCTGAAACGGATCGTGCCCTTCGCGAACGGCTTGAATGTGTGCCCGCCCTGCTTGTCGAGATTCGGATCGACGCCGACGCCGGTCGTCAGGCCGCGCGACGTCGGGAGCATCCCGTAGAACCAGATCCGATCCTTCTTGATTGGGCCGCCCATTTCGAACGTGGCTTGCTGGCTGTAGTGGATCTTGTAGGGAAACTGCTCGTTGGGCGTGTTGTTGCCGACCAGGCCCGGCGGAATGACGTAGAGGCTGCCGGCGCCGCGCAGCGTGTTGCTGCCGGTCTTGGTGACGATGTTCACGACGCCGCCCTGGAAATCATGGAATTCCGCCGACGCGCCGACGGCATTCACCTGGACTTCCTGCATGATGTCCGGGCTCGGAAAATCCCAGACGCCGCCGTTCGACACGGCGGAGATGTCCACGCCGTCGTATTGAAACTGATTCTGATCGCTGCTCGAGCCGAAGATGACGAAGCGCGAGTCGTTCGGCACCGCGTTGATCTTCACCGCCGGCGTGTAGGTGACGATGTCGAAATACGACTGTCTGGCCGAGGGAATGTTCTGGAGCATCTCCTGATTGATATTGCTGGTGATGCCCGAATGAATCGCGTCGACGACCGGCGATTCGGCGCTCACGGTGATCGACTGCTCGACGTTGCCCAGTTTGAGCTGCACGTCGAGCTGAATCGTGCGGCCGACTTCCACACGCACGCCGTCGCGGCGGATCGTCCCGAACCCTTGGATGGAATAGGTGACCGTGTACTCACCGATGGGAAGGTTCTCGAAACGGTAGAGACCCTGTCCGTCGGTAACTTCGGTCGCCGCGCCGCCGATGCGCGACGGGCTCGACGCTTCGACGGTGACGCCGGCCAGAACGCCGCCGGTGTCGTCCTTGACGAAGCCGCGAAGACCGCCGGTTGACGTTTGAGCGCTGGCCGTGGCGGCGAGCGCGCTGGCCAATACCACGAATACCACGCGCGGCAGGAATCGACGAAGGACAGCGGACGGCCGGAGGGTTCGCATCAGGACCTCCTGAAAGCGCAGAAGAAAGCCGCATTGAATACAAGAAATGTAAGGTTGTCAACGCGAAAGCAGGTACGATCGCGCGCACCCATGAACGTTCGCTGGATCGCGACGCTGATCCTCGCGTCGATCTCGGCCATCGTCGTCGCGGTCTTGATGGCGTCTCGTATCGCGACGCGTTCCGCTGATGCACGGTTCGGCCATCTGCCGCGCGGCATCAGGCCTTCCGATCTCAACGTGCTGCTCATCACGCTCGACACGACGCGCGCCGATCGTCTCGGCGCCTACGGTGCGAACGGGAAGTCGACTCCGGCATTCGACCGCATCGCCCGCGAGGGTGTCCTCTTTCGCCACGCGGTCACTGCCGTGCCGCTGACGCTGCCGTCACACGCGACGATGTTCACCGCCCGGTATCCACCGGGCCACGGCCTGCGAGACAACGGCGGATTCGTGCTCGACCGCACAGAGACGACGCTCGCCGAGCGGTTGAAAGCGAATGGATTCGCGACCGGCGGGTTCGTCGGCGCGTACGTGCTCGATCGGCGATGGGGCATCGCTCAGGGTTTCGACACCTACTTCGATGATTTCGATACGGCGCGCGCGACGGGCGGTGCGCTGGCGAGCGTGGAGCGGCCGGGCAACGAGGTCGCCGATCGCGCGCTGGCGTGGCTCGAGCGGGTAGGCGGGTCGCGCTTCTTCGCCTGGGTGCATTTCTACGATGCACACTCGCCGTACGATCCGCCGGAACCCTATCGCTCGCGCTTCCCGGCGGACAGGTACGACGGCGAGATCGCGTTCGTCGATGCGCAGGTGCAGCGACTGCTCGACTTTCTCGAACGACGCGATCTGCTGAACAAGACGATTGTCGCGATCGTCGCCGACCACGGCGAGAGTCTCGGCGAGCACGGCGAGCGGACGCACGGGTTTTTCGTCTATCAATCGGTGCTCGAAGTCCCGTTTGCCGTGCTCACGCCGTTCGACGGGCTTCGGGGAAGGAGCGTCGCCGGCGTCGTTCGCACCGTCGACCTCGTGCCGACGCTGATGGATCTGCTGTCGATTCCGCTGACCGATGCCGTCGACGGGCGCTCGCTTCTGCCCCTGTTAGCGAAGTCATCGACGTCGTCGACGGCACCGTCCGGATCCGCCGGTGAGCCGGGCCTGGAGGCCTACGCGGAGTCGATGTACCCACGGTATCACTTCGGCTGGAGCGAGCTGCGGACGCTGACGTCAGGGCGGTTCAAGTACATCGACGCGCCGCGGCCGGAGTTGTACGACCTCGAACAGGATCCCCATGAGGCGCACAACCTTTACGATGCGCGGCGACCGCTCGCGGATCGGATGGCCGCGTCGCTCGGTTCGATCGCCGAGCCGGCTGCGCGGGCTGCGGTTCCGGCGGTGAACGTCGATCCCGACGCGCGGGCGAGGCTCGCCGCGCTCGGCTATGTAGGCACGTTCGCTGGCGATGCGCGGCGGCCACAATCGGCGCTTGCCGACCCAAAGGACAAGATCGAGTTGTTCAACTTGATCACGAGCGCGCGTGAAGAGTTGCAGAACGGGCACGATGCGAAGACGGGCCTCGCCATGCTCGAGGCAGCGGTGCGGAAGGATCCTGAGATCGTCGACGCATGGCTGCTGATGGGCAACGAGTACTCGAAGAGTCGCGACTTCGCGCGGGCACTGCAATGTTTTCAGCGCGCGCTGACGCTGAAACCTGATTACGACCTCGCGGTCATGAACATGGCGAACGTGTACCGCGATCTCGGTCGCCCCGCCGACGCGATCCTCGGCCTGAAGCGGCTGCTCACGATCGATCCGAGCAACGCGCAGGCGCGTCAGCAGATGGCGCAGATCCTCCTCGACGAAGGGCAGCTCGCCGATGCCGAGCGAGAATTGAAGGCGGTGCTGCAGCAGGACGAGCGCATGGCGGCCGCGCACAACTCGCTCGGCGCGCTGCGGTTGAAGCAGGGGGATCTCGACGCTGGTGAGCGGGAGATCCGGCGGGCGCTGACCGATCGGCCGGACCTCGCGCTCGCGCACTTCAATCTCGCGCTCGTGGCAGAACGCCGCGGCGATCTCGCGTCAGCGGAAGCCGAGTACAAAAAGGAGATCGAACAGCATCCCGGCAGTTACAGGGCGCAGTTCAATCTCGGGAAACTCTACGAGCGGAGCGGCAGCCGGGCGGCTCAGCTCCGCGCCTATCAGAGCGCGGTGGTCAGCAATCCGCAGTTCGCCGAAGGCCACCTGTTTCTGGCAAAACTCTATCTGGATATGAAGCAGTTCGACGAGGCGATCGCATCAGCGCGCCGCGGTCTCGAGCTGCAGCCCGCCGGTGAATGGGCGCCGCTCGGGCACTTCGTCCTGTCCGATTCGTTCGCCGCTCGAGGGAACCGCGACGCCGCGGCACGGGAAGCAGCCGAAGGGCAGCGCCTGGCCGCACGCCGGCCAGCGAAATCTGAAACGTACAGGTGAACGGTACCGCACGCGAGCTCGAAGACGGCGTCTCTTACTCGCGGTTGGTCGGCTAGTTGATGCGCGTCGATTGTGCCGCGACTGGCAGACTGTCGGGCCACTCGAACGGCCCGTTCATGCCGGCCGCGTCCACCGGGATCGCCGGCTTCGCCGGCGTCAGCGGTTTGTGCGCGGCGATGATTTCCTCCGCGGCGTGGGTCGACAGCGGACGCGAGAACAGGTAGCCCTGCGCGTGGGTGCATCCGAGGCGGGCCAGCTCGGTCGCCTGCACCTCGGTCTCGATGCCTTCGGCGACCACGCTCGTGTTCATCGTTCGCGCCAGCGCGAGAATACTCTCGACGATCGCCGGGCGATCGGGGAGCGCCAGGCTCTTCACGAACGAGCGATCGATCTTGAGCGCGTCGACCGGCAGCTTGTGCAGGTGGCTCAGCGACGAATAGCCGGTGCCGAAGTCGTCGAGGTAGATTTTGACGCCGAAGTCGCGAAGCTCCTGGAGCAGCTTCGCGGCCATCGCCGGGCTGTCCATCAGGGCGGTCTCCGTGATCTCGAGTCGAAGATCGCACGGCTTCAACCGCGCGTCGTGCACCGCCTGCTCGACGATGCGGAGGAAGTTCTGCTGCACGAGCTGGCGGCTCGATACGTTCACGGTGATGTAGTCGAGCCCGTTGTTGGGGAACCGCCGCTGCCAGTCGGCGAAGGTGGCGCACGCCTTCTGCAGCACCCACGTCCCGACCTGCTCGATGAGCCCGAGCTCCTCGGCCATCGGCACGAATGTCGCCGGCGAGACCTGCTCGCCGTTCCGTTTCCACCGGATCAGCGATTCAAATCCGACGCACATGCCGGAGGCCAGCCAGACGATCGGCTGGTAATGGACTTCGAAGTCGTTGGCGTCGACGGCGCGGCGCAAGTCGTTCTCGAGACCGAGCCGGTCGAGCGCCTGCGCGTGCATGACGGAGTCGAACAGCTCGTGCCGCGCTTTGCCGCGAGACTTCGCCGAGTACATCGCCGTGTCGGCGTCGCGCATGATCTCTTCGGGGTTGTTGTACCCAACCCGGCCGAACGCGATGCCGATGCTCGCGGACGTGAACACCTCGCGGCCCCCGATCGAGAAGGGCGCGCTCAGCGCTTTCTGAATCCGGAACGCAATCGCATTCGACTGTTGCTCGTCGTCGAGCTCGTTGAGCAGGATCGCGAACTCGTCGCCGCCAAGCCGCGCCAGCGCATCGCCTTGGCGCAGGCACGACTCGAGGCGCCGCGAGACCGCCGTGAGCAGTTCGTCGCCGACCAGGTGGCCGAGGCTGTCGTTGACGATCTTGAAGCGATCGAGGTCGAGGTAGAGCGTCGCGAAGCCGCTGCCGCCTTTCCGTTTCTTGAAGTCCTCGAGACGGCGTCCGAGGCCTTCGACGAAGACGGTGCGATTGCAGAGACCGGTCAGCGGATCGCGGAAGCCCGCGCTGCGTAGCTGCTCCTGTGCGATCGTGCGCTCGGTGGTGTCGGTCAGCGAGCCCGCGACGCGGACCGCGCGCCGGCCCGCACCGCGGACGGCGGCGCCGCGGCACAGGAACCGCCGGTAGGTGCCGTCCTCGTGACGGAGCCGGTGCTCGTGGTGGAACACCTCCGATTTGCCGGCGAGGTGCGCGTCGATCGCTTCCTTGAGCGCCGCCGCATCATCGGGATGAACGCGGTCCATCCATTCGTCGAAATGACCGATCCCCGCGAATGCGGGCAGGCCGATCATCGTGCGCCATCGGCCCGAAAAGTAGCACTCCTTCGAGCGCACATCCCATTCCCACAGGCCGTCGTTCGAGCCTTCCGCCGCGAGCGCGAACCGCTCCTCGCTTCGCTTGAGCGCGTATTCGGCGCGCGTCTGCTCGGTCACATCGCGCCACAGCAGCGTCACGCCGTTGGTACTTGGAAGGATTCTCACCTCGAGAACGCGCTTCGCTCCGGCGGCCGGCAGCGCAAAGTGGGCGAGCGTCTTCGGATTCCGGCTTTTCGACGCTTCGTCGATCGCGCGGGGTAGTTCGGTCTTGATCAGCGCGGGCACGATGGTGACGAGTGACTGGCCGATCGCACGTTTGCGCTGGCAACCCAATATGCGCTCGACGGCGTCGTTCCAGAGCGTGATGATGCCGTCGTTGCCGAGAACGCACAAACCCTGATCGAATGCGTCGACGACCTCGCGCCCCGGATCGCCTGGTGCCGGCCGGTCCGCCCGACGGCTATAGGCGCGGCAGGCGAAAAAGAGCGGCGCAGCGATCACCGGAAGGACGTCCCACGCCTGTCGATCGATCACTTCCGCGATCGCGACGGCCACGCTGGCCCCGACGACGTAGATGGGGCAGCCGAGGAAAAAGTTCGTGGGCCACGCGCGATCGATCGGCCGCCGCGTGACGAGCGGCACGACAATCTCCGCGGCCACGCTCTTGACGAGGCAATACGCGCCGACGGCGGCCGCGATCGGCACACCCTGCATCGGCCACACGAAGTGACCCAGCGTCCCGCCCAGCGCCTGATGCGCGGCGCCCGCCGCCTGGATGGCCGTCAGGACGATGGCGGTCTTCGACAGCGTCCGGCCGACGGGCAGGGTGCTCGCTGAATCGGTGAGGCCGTCCGTCACCGTGCCGGCCGCCGCGACGAGCATCGTCGCATGCGGTCCGAGCAGCAGCAGCGCGATGAAATCGATGACGAAGGACGGCGCCATCGTGGCCCAGTCCTTCACCGCCGGCCGCAGATTCGAGAAGGCCGACACGAGGATCGCGGCGAAGATCAGTCCCGAGTAAACGAGCATCTGGTTGGCCTGTGGCCATCCTGTGAACCCTAGAAACCCGGTGGCCGCGATCGCCATCGCACCGAACGCGATGGCGGCTGAACGATGAGGCATCGGCCGCATCACGCGACTAATTCCCCGGATTCGACACGTAGATCCACCGGACATGCTGGAGCAATGCCGGGACCACCTTCGCTTTCGCGGCGTAACTGATTGCTGGCGAGTGTGTTAGGCCGTAATCGATTCGACGCCGATTGCGCGCCCATGTACCGTTTCGACACCCCTGTTACAGGAACGTGCGCGCGCGACTCCGCCGGCGTGTGACTACGGACCGCTCCCGCACCAATGATGCGCGGATTGGCCGGGTCGTGCGAAGTGCTGCGCCGCTTGCACGACGCAGACGTCAACCGGCCCGCGCGATACGAAAGTTGAACTGGAACCGGCGGCCGTCGCCGGCGTGGACGTGTCGTACCTCGGGAGCGCCGTGCGCGAGACTCTCGATGCACGCCGTCCAGAAGCGGTGCGCGGTGGCGTTGCGCGCGTGGACCTGCAGTTCCCACGCGCCCGGGAAGCGGCGCCAGAGGGATGTGATCGCACGCCGTCCGATCCCCATGCGGCGGTGTTCAGGCGTGATGTAGAACTCCGCGACCTGCCAGCGGGCCCCCGTCGACGCCGGATCGCGAACGAGCACGAACCCGGCGATCTGATCGTCGCGCCAAATCAGGAATGGATGACGGCCGGCTTCCGTGAAATACGGATCGAGGTACGGGTAGCGGAGCGTGACGGTCGCGTCGATGGTGAAGTCCGCGTACTGCGCGAGCTCCTGCAGATAGGTTTCGAGAAGACCGGCGATGATGTCGCGGTCGCTCGATCGCGCCTCGCGGATGTCGATCTCCACCGAACGATCACGTCCTCGCGTGAGCGATTGTATAGTGGCGCGATGACGGCGGCGTTCGGTTTTCGCGGTACTCGTGCTGACCGACGAAGAGGTCTGCTCGCCCGCGAGGAAGGCTGCCGGGTTTCGTGCGAGCTCGACTGCAAGCAATGCTCGAACAGGAGCGGTGAAATCGTTATCATCTGGGCCTGCACGAGCGTGACGCTCTGAGGAGTGGATGATGCTGTACACGAGACGTGAAATCGGAAGGCTCGCGCTGACCGCATTGCCGGCGGCAGCGTTGATCGAGAATCCGTTCGAGGCGCTCGCACAGGCGGGCAAGCCGAACTCGCTGATTGAGGGCGTCCATGTCGGGACGATCACTTACAGCTACCGCAGCATGCCGGACCAGAGCGCGGAGGCGACGCTGAAGTACATCCTCGGCTCGGGCATCAGCGAGATCGAGATGATGAACGGGCCGGCCGAGAGTTTCGCCGGCGCGCCGCAGTCGGGTCGCGGCGGCGATGGCGGCGGGCGCCGCGGCCAGCCGACGCCGGAGCAGCAAGCGGCGCAGCGTGACGCGGCCGATCGGCTGAAGAAATGGCGCACGTCGGTCTCGATGGATCGGTTCAAAGCGCTGCGCAAGATGTACAACGATGCCGGCGTGAAGATTTACGCGTGGAAGGCGCTCAACCCGACGATGTCCGATGAGGAGTTCGAGTACGTCTTCAACGTCGCCGAGGCGCTCGGCTGCACGCACACGACGCTCGAACTGCCAACCGACGTGGCGCAGTTGAAACGGATTGGCGCGTTCGCCGAGAAGCACAAGATCTACGCCGCGTATCACACGCATACCCAGGGCAGCATGACCGCCTTCGATCAGGCGTTCGCGGCCTCGAAGGCGAACATGTCGAACGTCGATCTCGGCCACTATGTCGCCGGCACCGGCGAGAGTCCGATTCCGTTCCTGCGCAAGTTCCACGACCGGATCGCGAGCGTCCACTTGAAAGACCGCACGACGCCGGCGCACGGCCAAGGCAACGTGCCGTGGGGTACCGGCGACACGCCGCTGAAGGAAATCCTTCAGACGATGAAAAAGGAGAAGTACACGTTCCCGGCGGCGATCGAGCTCGAATACGACGTGCCGCCGCGGTCGGACGCGGTGAAGGAAGTGCGGAAGTGCCTCGAGTTCTGCAAGGCGGCACTCGCCAGCACGTAGCGCTCAATGGTTCGTACGACGCGTACGACGCGGGTCGCGATGGGCTCTAGCGCAGGCTGAATGAGAGGATCGTCGTGCCGGCCGCGATGGCGACGTACTGATTGCCGTCGGACGTGTAGGTCATCGGGCCGGCCTTCCAGCGTTCGTTGGTATTGAACTGCCAGACGAGCTTCCCGTTCGTCGCGTCGGCCGCGACGAATGCGCCGCGGCCGTCGCCGTAGAAAATCAGACCGCCCGCGGTGACCATCAACCCGCTGCCGAGGATGCTGCCTCCGACATCCGGAATCTCCCACGCGACCTTTCCGGTCTGAATGTCGATCGCCTTGAGAACCTTGCCGGCGTCGCTCGGCACCCGCTTCGCCGCGCCGCCGTAGAACGACTGGCCTGCCTCCCACCACCGGTCGTTCTTCGAATAGACCGCGCACGATTCTTCGGCGAACAGATAGAAGAGTCCCGTGCGCGCGCTGAAGGCCGTCGACGGCCAGTTCGTCGCGCCGGCCACCGCCGGACAGATGCGCTGGCCTTCGACAGTCGGTTCGTTGCCGGGAAGCAGCCGCGGACGTCCATCGGGATCGATGCCGCTCGCCCACGTGATGTTCTTGACGAACGGTTCGGCGAGCAGCAGCTTGCCGGTCAGGCGATCGAGCACGTAGAAGAAGCCGTTCCTGTTGCCTTGCAGGAGCAGCTTGCGCGGTTGTCCCTTGAACGGCGCGTCGACGAGCACCGGCGTTTCGGTCGCGTCCCAGTCGTGGAGATCGTGGGGCGTGAACTGGAAATGCCAGCGCAGTTTTCCGGTCGCCGCATCGAGCGCGACGACCGAGTTGCTGTACAAGTTGTCGCCTTCGCGCTCGGCACCGTTGTAGTCCGGACACGGATTGCCGGTCGGCCAGTAGACGAGGCGCGCGTCCGGATCGTAGGTGCCCGTCAGCCACGTCGCGGCGCAGCCGTGCTCGATCGCGCGCCCGCGCCATGTTTCCGAACCGGGTTCACCCGGCGCCGGCACGGTCCAGAAGCGCCAGACGCGTTCGCCAGTCGATGCGCGATAGGCGTCGAGGAATCCGCGGACGCCTTCGTCTCCCCCTGACACGCCAGACACCACGAGATCGTTGACGACGAGCGGCGCGCTCGTCGCGCCGTAGTTCTGGCGTGCGTCGGCCATCTCGACGTCCCACTGCAGCGCGCCGGTGCGGCGGTCGAGCGCGACGAGATGCGCGTTGTCCGTGATCGTGAACACGCGGTCGCCGAGCAGGGCGACGCCGCGGTTGATGCCGCTCGCGGCATCGCCGGCGAGACCGGGCGTCCGCGGACGGCTGTAGTGCCACATCTCGCGCCCCGTGCGTGCGTCCAGCGCGAACGCTTCGTTGACCGACGTCACGTACATGACGCCGCCCGCGACGACCGGCGTCACCTGAAGCTCGCGGGGCGAGCCGTGAATGCGGAACATCCACGCCGGTACCAGACGCTGAATGTTCGTCGCGTTGATCTGATCGAGCGGGGAGAAGCGATTGCCGCTGAGATGTCCGTTGTAGGTTGGCCAGCTGCCCGGTTTCGGCTGCGCGATCTCGGCGAACGATGTGCCATCGCCGGCTTGTGCCGTCGCCGCAGCCGGGCGCTGCGAGATCAGCATCGCCAGCGCGGCGGCCAACGTGAGCACTCGTCCCACGAGCGAATGCAGGACGGTCAACGCGTTACGGTGACGGTCACGTTGTCGTAGGTGAACACGGACCCGTCGCTGGCGACTGCCCGCAGCATGTACGTTCCCGGGCCGGCGAAGGTTGCCTCGACGGTCCACTTGCCGTCCGCGGGCGGTTCGGGAATCAGGTACGGCGGCGACCACGGGGAGTTCGCGTACGCCCGCGTGTCGGTCCACGTCTTCATCTGCTCGGGACTGAATTTCACGTCCGCGGCCTTGCCTCGATACACGATCCACGAGAGGCGAAGACCGGGGCCGCTGGCGGGAACGATGGACGCCGGCGGCCGGTAGAGAAGATTCGCGATGTTCGGCTGCTCGCCTCTGCCGGTTGCAGTGGGCTGCGGCCGCGCCTCTCGTCGCGCCGGCAGGTTGTCGGGATCGCGCGCAAAGGCGGCGAGCGTCAGGGCCTCGCCAACTTTCACGCTCCGGCGTTTGTCACCGTCGACTTTCAGTTCCGGCGGAACGTTGGTGCGAAGCTCGTCGCGCAGGCTGCCGAAATCGCCGCCGACTTCGGTCGAGATGACCTGCTTGTCGATCTGGTAGTCGGTCTTGAGCGACGCGTACGCCTTCTCGGTCCTGCCGTGCGTGGTCAGCGTCCAGATCAACTCCTTCGTTCCAAAATCCTTCGGCAGTCGAATCGTGAACAGGAACGGATTGCGTCGCGGGTAGAAATGCGTCGGCTGCCCCTGATCCGGTCCGCCAGGCTCGATGTTGTTGTCGGCGCCAATTGGCAGGTCGAACTCTTCGAGCCAGTTCGTGTTCATGTAGCCGAAGTACATCGTGAACGTTCCATCGTCGTTCGGCATCCAGCCTTCGTACGCCGGCGACACGCTCTGGCCGGTCGAGTAGGTGAACCTGGTTTGCGCGCCGGCGACCTGAATCAGGAGAAGCACCGCGAGCGCAGCGAGCAGCCGTTTCATCAGTCCTGTCCCTGTGGCCCGGTGCTCCGCTGCGTCTGCGGCGGAGGCGGCGCCCAACACAACGGACACCCGATATCGTAGTCGTTCCGGCTCTTCATGTTGTGGCGGCGTCTGGCCATCTCCGCCTGGAACTGATCCTCGGTGAGTGAAACCGAGTAGCCGAGATCGATGAACATGTTCGCGACCGATCGGCGGCCGCCGCCGGCCCAGTTCCTCGGGTCGGCCGGATTCTTGTTGGCGGGCGTCGTATCGAGGAACCCGATCAAGTGCACGATCGTGCCCTTCGGCAGCAGCGGCGCCGCGTCATCGTCGTAGACGTACTGCTTCACCCAGTTGTGGTCGTAGCCGACGCAGTTCAGCGTCTGGATGTTGTGGCCCCAGACCGCCTCGAGACACATGCGCACGCCCGGCGCGTGCAGGTGCGGCTCGAACGCGATGATCTTCGTGTGCTCCTGCAGCACCGCGTAGGCGTGCAGTTCCTGGTTCGCGCGATTCGGCTTCACGTCGATGTCGATGCCGTTGCCGAGCCGCAGCGTCGAGCGGCGGTAGATCGGCTTGTAGCCGTTTGGAAAGAACTTGAAGGCGAATTCGAGATGCGCTTTCGTCTCGCGTCCGTTGGCGTGAAGGTGGCCGGCACTCAGCGACAGCGCGGAGTTCGCCTGCAGCAGCCTGCCGGCTTCGGGCGGAAAGACGTCGGCGTTGCGGCCGACCTCGTGAATCGGCCAGCTGCTCGATCCTTCGTCGGCCGACGCGCGCTCACCACCTTGCACGATGCTCGAGTACGTCATGTGGTGGAACACGTAGCGTCCGCCGACCGTCTTGGTCGTGCCGCCGCGCGGGATGTCGTTGACCTCCCGCACCTCGACGGCGGATACATATCGATCGTCGGTGAGGCCGGTCGGCACGAGGCCGATGTCTCCCCACCAGTCGGGGCCGACGGCCGGCACCGTGACGTCGCGCGATCGCAGGACGAGATCGGGCTCGCCGATCGTCCATTTGTCGCTCTCTTCGAAATGCAACGGCGGCGGCAGGTCGGCGGGATTGCCGCGCGGCGCGCCGTTGTCCGTCCACTTCGCGATCGTCGCGATCTCTTCGTCGGAGAGCGACGGGTCGCCCTTGAACTTCTGGATGCCGATGTCCTTCTCGACGAACCACGGCGGCATCGCGCCACGCTGCGTGCGAAGCCCGGTCCGCATCTTGATCGCGCGCGCCCACGGTCGCGCGTCCTCGTAGCTGACGAGCGACATCGGCGCGACGCCGTCGGCGTGATGGCAGTGCAGACAGCTTCGCTGGAGGATCGGCGCGATGTCTTTGGTGAAGGTCACGTCGCCGGTTCCGGCGGTTCCGGGCGGCGTCGCCGGCGCCTGCGCCGTGATGCCGGCGGTCGCGGCGACGAGCGCGACGAGCGGGCCGAACAGCCCGATCGCGCACAGACGATGTCTCGACATGACACCTCCTACTGGCGTTTTCTCTTATACACCCGCGGTGACGAAGCGTCCCCAAGTTTTTCGGCGGTCTGTGGAAGAATGGCGCGGAGGTTTCACGTGACGCACGACATCACCCGCCGCGCGTTATTGCGGCTGTTTCCGGTCCCGTTCGTGGCGCCGCTCGTGGCGGCCCAGCCGGCGCCGCCGCGGCCGTTCAAGGTCAGCGTCCCGCAGACCACGATCGATCGCATCCTCAGCCGCGTCAGGGAAACCCGTCTACCCGATCGGCTCGATGCGCCCGATTGGCGCTACGGCGCGAACTGGCAGTACATCAAATCGCTCGCCGCCTACTGGACCACGACGTTCGACTGGCGCAAGGCGGAAACCGGTCTCAATCGTTATCCGCAATTCCTCGCGCGGATCGACGACTTCGACGTTCACTACTATCACGTCAAAGGGCGCGGCGAACGTCCGCTGCCGCTCGTGCTCACGCACGGGTGGCCTGGTTCGGTGTTCGAGTTTCTCGAGGCGATCGGGCCGCTCTCCGATCCGGCGCGCTTCGGCGGATCGGCAGACGATGCCTTCGACGTCATCGTGCCGTCGATCCCAGGCTTTGGCTTTTCGTCGAAACCGAAGGCGCCGATCGGTCCGCCCACGGTCGCGCGGCTGTGGCACAAGCTGATGACCGAGGTGCTGGGTTATTCCAGGTTCGGCGCGCAGGGCGGCGACTGGGGCAGCGCGATCACCGTCGCGCTGGCTCGCGCGTTTCCCGAGACGGTCGCCGGCATTCATCTCAACGCGTCAGGCGGCAGCGCGGCTCCTCCCGACAGCGAGATGACCGACGAAGAGCGGGCATGGCGGCGCGCCGCTGCTGCGTACCGCGCCGAGGAGATGGACTACTTCAACGAGCAGCAGCACAAGCCCGGCACGGTGTCCTTCGCGTTGTACGACAACCCGCTGGGCACGGCGGCGTGGATCGTCGAGAAGTTCAAAGTGTGGAGCGATTCCGGCGACGACATCGAGCGCGCGTTCACGAAGGATCAACTGCTCACCAACGTGATGATCTATCTCGTCACCGATACGCCTGCGACCGGCGTCTGGTTCTACCGCGGGAGCCTGGACGATCGCTCCGGGGCACCCGCCGCTGGAAAGGTGATGGTTCCGACAGGGTTCGCGTCGTTCCCGGGCGAGATGGTTGCGCTCAACCCGCCTCGCAACATCCTCGAGCGGACCTTCAATCTGGTCCACTACACGAGGATGCCGCGAGGCGGACACTTCGCGTGCCTCGAGCAGCCGGCGCTGCTCGCCGCCGACGTGCGTCAGTTCTTCCGCACAGTTCGAGTCACTGCACGTTCGCGTTGACCGACGCCGCAGCGGTCACCGTCAGCGTGCAGCTCTTCGTCTTGTTGCCGCCGCTCGAACAGGCGCCGGACCAGATCGCGTCGCGGCCGTTGGACACCGTCAGCGTCACGCTCGTCCCGGACGTGAATGACGCGGAGCCGGTGGCGCCCACGGCGACATTGATGCCGGCCGGCGTTGACGTGATCCGCTCACCAGTCCGGCCCGATGCCGTGACGGTCAGCGTCACGGTTTGAGGCGGCGGTGCGGCCGCGTTCACCGTCAATCCGGCGGTTCGTGTCGTGCCGTTGTAGACGGCGGCAATCGTCGCCGCCGTCGACGCGCTCACGGTGCTGGTCGACGCGGTGAAGAACGCCGTCGTCGCGCCCGCACCCACCGTGACGCTCGCCGGCACCCCGGCCGCGGCGCTGTTGCTCGAGAGCGACACCGTCGCACCGCCTTGCGGCGCTCCGCTCGAGAGCGTGATCGTGCCTTGCGATGAAGAGCCGCCGGTGACGGTTGACGGATTGAGCGTCACGCTCTGCAGCGTCGCAGGCGGAGGCGGCCCCGCCGGCGGCGTGACCGCGATCGTCGCGGTTCTCGTCGCACCGTTGTAGGCGGCCGTGATGGTGACCGTCGTGCTGACCGTCACCGGTGATGTTCCGATCGTGAACGTTGCGGTGAAGCTGTTCTCGGCGGCCGTCGTCGTTGCCGGCACGCTGACCACGTTGGTGTTGCTGCTCGACAGCGAAATCACGGCGCCGCCGAAGGGCGCACCCGAGCTCAACACGACGGTTCCGCTCGACGCGTCTCCGCCGACCACGGTCGACGGGTTGGTCGAGAACGTCGACAAAGTCGCCGGCGGCGGCGGGGCATCCGCCGTGAAGGTCCCCGTCGCCCACGCGCCGGCGACACCGGCGGTATTCACACCGCGAACACGCCACGCGTACGTCCCGGCCGCGAGACCTGACGTCGCGTACATCGAGCTGGTCACGTTCTGGTCGCGCACGAGCGGTGCGGCGAAGTCGCTCGCGGTATCGATCTGGATCGTGTACGACACGGCCGCCGCGACGTCGCTCCAATCGAACGTGATCGGTTGGGTGGTGAGGCCGGTCTGAGACGGCGACAGGAGTGTGGGCGCCGCCGGCGCCGGCGGCGTGGACGGCGGCGTCGACGTCGACGTGTCGGTCGCGAACTTGGTCACGAAGGCGTCGCCCCAGAAGATCGACGTGTCGCCGTTGAAGACCGTATCGAACGCGCCGGCCGTCGTCGGAAAGTCGATCGAGTAGGTGTGGCCGGTGACGTAGATGTTGCCGGTGGAGTCGATCGCGATGTCGTCGCCGGTCTCGGAATCTCGTCCGCCGAGATACGTCGAGTAGATGAGGGCCGAGCCCGTCGCATTCAACTCGGCGACGAAGGCGTCGGCCACTCCGTTGAACGTGCGATCGAATGCGCCGACGGTGATCGGGAAATCAACCGAGCTGGTGCCGCCGGTGACCCAGATGTTGCCGGCGGCATCGAGCACGACTCCGTTCGCCCCTTCGCTCGCCGTTCCGCCGAGGACGGTGGAGAAGATCAGCGCCGACCCCGCCGCGTTCAGTTTGGTGATGAACGCCTCGCTGCCATCGGGCAGCGTGTCGAACGCCCCTGGCGTGGTCGGGAAATCCAATGAGCCCGTGCCGCCAGAGATGTAGGCATTGCCGGCGGCGTCGATGGCGAGTCCGCCGGGGCTGTCGGAGTCGGACCCGCCGAGGAACGTCGAATAGACGAGCGCGGATCCTGCGGCATTGAGCTTGGTCACGAACACGTCGAAGCCGCCGTTCGCGGTCGTGTCGAACGCGCCGGCCGTCGTCGGAAAGTCAGGAGAGCTGGTTGTCCCGGTGACGAACGCATTGCCGCCGGCGTCGACTTTGATACGCGTCGGGTATTCCACCGCCGAGCCGCCGAGATACGTGGAATACACGAGTGCCGAGCCGCTGGCGTTCAACTTGGTGACGAACGTATCGAACGAGGCATTCCTCGTCGTCCTGAACGCGCCGGCGGTCGTCGGGAAATTCAGCGAACCGGTCTCGCCCGCGACGTACGCGTTGCCCGACCCGTCGACGGCGATGGCCATGCCGTCGTCGAGATCGAATCCGCCGAGGAACGTCGAGTAGACGAGCGCCGATCCGGTGGGATTCAGTTTGAGGGCAAAGGCGTCGTACTGATCGATGCCGCAGCGCGGGCACGTGTCGACGTTGAATGTCCGGTCGAACGCGCCGTTGGTCGTCGGGAAGGTGGACGACTTCGTCTGGCCGGTGACATAGGCGTTGCCCGCCGCGTCGATGGCGATGGCGCGTCCCCAATCGAAGTTGCTGCCACCGATGAAGGTGGAATACACGAGCGCGGTTCCGGTCGGATTCAGCTTGCTGACGAAGACGTCGCCGAAGTTCTGCGCGGCGCCGGTTCGCTTGAACGCGCCGGCGGTGGTCGGGAAGTCCGGCGACTGTGTGAAGCCGACGATGTAGGCGTTGCCGGCGGCATCGACCTGGATGCCGGTGCCGAGCTCATGGCTCGACCCGCCGAGGAACGTCGAGTACTCGACGCCCGGATCGATGATCAGGTCGTGATCTGCACGGTACCCCGCGCCGATTTCGAATCCGTACTCGAACTCGCCGGCCTTGGTCCGGGTCAGCGCATAGCGGCTCTGCACCGGCACGCGCACGCCGTCGATCACCTGATGCGAGATGGGCGGTGAGTCTCTGAGCGTGCCCATCGCCGTCGCGATCATGAGGGCGCCCGATTGGTCGATCGACAAGCCTGTCGTCCCCGCATACGCCAGCCGGATGTCCGCGGGCCTGGCGCCGGCGCGCACGTGGAATTCGTACTTCAGCGTCCCGGACTGCTCGCGCAGCCGCAGATCGACGCCAGGCCACAGCTCGCGATACGTGACTCCGGCGTAGCGCGGAATCGACGTGCGCCAGGCCGCAGGATCGCTGCCGTGGAAATAATTCACTTCGCCGCTGGCGCGCTCGTCGCCTTCGAGGACGCCCGGATTGCTGCCGCGGAACTGCAATGACAGCGCGAGCTCGCCATCCGGATCGTTCAGGAAGGAAAGGACGGCCTGGTTGTCTGTCAAAAAGAACGAGTAGTGAGGACCCTGTGCGTAGTAACGGACGCGCGCGTCGGTCTGACCGCGGTTCTCAACGAACGCGATCGGAAGACGCGCGTACATGTCGAGCGCGTGATTCGCTCTACTGTCGCTCGTGTCGTGATGTGACTCGAATCGTCGCGCCGATGTGGGACTGTTGCTGGCGATCGCGCTGATCACGCAACCGAGAATGATTGTCGATCGCGTGGACACAAAACGTATCTTCAACATGTCGATCTCACTCCGGTGCAGTCGCGTCGAGCAAGCGTGCCGCCAGCTGCAGCCGGCCGAGTTGATCTCTCGTGGCCCAAGGTGTGTCTTCCAGCCCGGCGGCGAGTTGCGATCGGAGTAAGCGCGTTCGCCGAACGTAAAGCCAGGTGTAAAGACGAGCTTGATTCGGTCGTTCCTGGTGCGTGACGGGCCCTTCAGGCCTTCGACGGCTCCGAAAGGGCGGCCCTACGAGAATTTCTGTTCTTCCGGCGGCCGCACGGTGACGAAGGCGCGGTAGAGCAACAGGTCGTAGGCGATCTTCGACGTGCCCGCGATGAAGAACGGCAGGTTGATCAAGTCGGGCCGCGCGAACAGGAGACCGGCAAAGAGCGGACTGATCGCGGCGCCGATCGTCCGCGCAACGCCGGTGATGCCGGCGGCGGCGGACCGTTCCTCCGGCGGAACAACGGCCATGACGTACGACTGCCGCGTCGGCACGTCCATCTGACTGATGCTGAAGCGGGCGAGCAGCACGGCGACGGCCAGCGGGAGCGTCGGCATCAGCGGCACGAGAATCAGCAGGAGGTTGGACGGCAGATGCGTGCCGACCATCGTTCTGATCAAGCCGAAGCGCGCCGCGAGCCGGGACGCGACGAGCGCGGAGAAGCCGGCAAAGATGTTCGCCCAGAAGAAGATGACCCCGAGCCGTCCGGGATCGACACCGTAGCGCAGATAGAACCAGTACGCGGCGAAGCTCTGAATCACGAAGCCGCCGCCGAAGGAATCGAGCGCGAACAGCGCCGACAGCTTGACGACGACCCCGCGCGATCGATCGAGTCCCGAGAGTCCGGCGAACGTCGCCTGAAATGCCTTCTTCTCGCCGAGCGTCGAGGCCTCGGCCGCGCGCGAGAGACGGGCGAACAGCAGCGCCAGGACGATACCGAGCGCCGCGTAGAGGATGACGACAAACCGATAGCTGTCCACAGGCGCGATCGTGGTCCGCTGCAAGACGCGCGTCGCGATCCCGCCGGCCAGCGAGCCGAGCGCCGTCGCCACCGATCCGGTGAGCGTGTACCAAGCGAACACTTCGGTGCGCGCTCGATCGCTGACGACGTGCGCAAGCGCCGCTTGTTCGATGGACAGGAACGGACCAACCTCATTGCCGCTTGGACTGATCACCCCGATCGTCCCGGCGATCACGAGCAGCCAGTAGAGCCGCGTGGAGGAGAACACCAGCCCAGCTGCGGCCATCAGCAGAGCGCCGGCGACGAGCATCCGCCGCCGTCCGATCCGATCGGCGCGCGTCGTCAGATAAAGCGAGACGACGGTGTCCCCGATCAGCGTCAGCGTGAACAGCAGACCGGTTTGCGGCTCGCTCAATCCGAGGCCGACGAGGTAGAACACCAGCACGACCGAAAGCGCGCCGTAGGCAAAAAGGCGGAGGAATCGCGTGGTGAAGAGCAGCCATGCGTCGCGTGGCAGATGTCGAAGCGCGTCTGGTATAACTTGCACCACTTGTGCTTATAACTTGCACCACTTGCACTGTTCCGACAAAAGGAGGATCGATTGAGACTCTCTGTCGTCGCGCTCGCCGCGATGCTCGTCGCGACCCCGGCGCCGGCTCAGACGCCGACCGGGACCATTCTCGGCAGCGTCAAAGACGCGCAAGGTGGCATCGTGCCCGGCGCCACCGTGACCGCCACCAATCTTGGCACGCAGTACTCGCGCAGCACGGTCAGCGACTCCTCCGGCGAATACGCGCTGCGACTGCTGCCGGTCGGCACCTACATGATCGTCGTCACGATCCCCGGCTTCAAGAATTTCACGCAGACGGGCATCCTCCTCGAGGTGGGACGCAACGCGCGCGTCGACGCCACGATCGAGCTCGGCGCGGTGAGCGAAACCGTTTCCGTCGTCGGCGACTCGCCGCTCGTCGATACCGCGTCGGCGTCGCTATCGAGAACCGTCGGTCAGAACGAGGTCCTCAATCTACCGCTCGTGAACCGCGATCTCTACGCGCTGCTGAACGTCACCGGCGGGGTCACCAGCAACGAGAACTCGAACTCGCTGGGCGGGCCGGAGCAGCTGACGACGATTAACGGCTCGGGCCGCGCGCAGATGGGCACGGTGAACTTCCAGCTCGATGGCGGCAACAACACGGCCGGCCTCCGCGGCACGGGCAATCCGGCGCCGAATCCCGAAGCGGTCCAGGAGTTCCGGGTGCTCACCAACGGATACGCCGCGGAGTACGGCCGCTACGCGGCGGGTGTGGTTGACGTCGTCACGAAATCGGGGACGAACGTGATGCACGGCGCCGCATTCGAGTTCTTCCGCAACGAGTCGCTGAACGCGCCGCGCTGGACGCCGCCGGGCACGCCGTCGGCCAAAGATCCGCTCGATCGAAATCAGTACGGCGGCGCCGTCGGCGGTCCGATCGTCAGGGACAAGACGTTCTTCTTCGCCAGCTATTCAGGATTGCGCCAGGAGGAGACCTACTACCGGAACACGGCGCTCGTGCCGACCGCGGCGGAACGCGCCGGCGATTTCTCGCAGTCGGCGCGCAAGCCGAACGATCCGCTGACCGGGCTGCCGTTTCCCACCAACGTGATTCCAACCGCGCGCTTCGATCCGGCCGCGAAAACGATTCAGGACCGATACGTCCCGCCGTCCAACCTGCCCGGCGGGTTCTTCGAAACCCGGACGCCCGATCCGCTGCAGACCGACGAGACCACGGTCAAGCTCGATCATCAACTGTCGGCGGCGCAGTCGCTCGCAATCAGCTACTTCTTCCTCGCCGGCACCGACACGCAGCCGCTGACCGGCACCGGCAACATCCCGTGGGTGGACCGCGATTTCAAGTGGAACCAGCACAACGTGAACGTCGCGCACACCTGGACGATGAACCCGACGACCATCAACCAGCTTCGCGGCACCTACGTGCGCCAGTTCGGTGCGCGCGTCAACAACCCGACGACCTCGCTCGGCGATCTCAATTCGAAGTTCACCATTCAAGGCGATCCGACGCTGCCGCGGCTGACCGTCACCGGCTTCTTCACCGCACAGACCGCGATCGCCGGACCGGACGCGGGCAGCAATTACCTCGGCGTGAAGGATGCGATCAGCATCAGCAGAGGCCGGCACTCGCTCAAGTTCGGCGGCGATTTCTCCTACGAGAAGATCATCCACGACACGCTGCTCGACAACTACGGCACGTTCTTGTTCAACGGCAGCAAGACCGGCAACGCCTACGCCGATTTCCTGCTCGGACTGCCGGCGATGATGACGCAGGACGCGCCGGTGCGAAAGACCGACAACGGAGCGTACGTCAGCGCCTACGCGCAGGACGACGTTCGCGTGCACGCGCGCGTCACGCTGAACCTCGGCGTCCGCTACGACCTGCAGTTCCCGTACACGGATCCGCAGGATCGCAAGCTCGCATTCGTGCCGGGACAGCAATCGGTGATCAATCCGACCGCCCCGCCCGGACTGCTGTTTCCCGGCGACGCCGGCGTCAGCCGCGGCATCGTGAAAACCGACGTCAACAACATCGCGCCGCGCCTCGGCCTCGCCTGGGATCCGAACGGCGACGGGCGCACGGCCGTGCGTGCGGCCTTCGGCCTGTTCTACGGCAGCATCACCGGCAACGAGTGGAACACGACCGCCGACAATCAACCGTTCACCGTCCGGCAGACGTTCCCGACGGTGTTCACGCTGTCCGATCCCTACCGCAATCTGCCCGGCGGCGTCGGACCGTTCCCGTTCCTCTACACTCCCGGTGCGCCGCGCTTCACGCTGCCGGCCCAGGTCTTCGGGCCATCGCTCGACTTCGTCTGGCCGCTCACCTATCAGACCAACGTCACGATCGAGCGGGAGATCGGCCGCGGCTTCAGCGCCAGCGCGTCGTACGTCGGATCGTTCGCGCGCAATCTCGCGGCCGCGGTCGACAACAACTATCCGGTGTTGACGTCAACGGCGACGACGGCGAACGTCAACGCGCGGCGGCCGTATCTGCCCGGCACGATCGGCGCCGCGAACGTGCTCTCGTCGATTTTCGCGTCCGACTACAACGGCCTGCAGTTGAGCGCCGAGCGTCGCGGCACGCGGCTGTCGGGCAAGGCCTACTACTCGTTCGGCCGCGGCTTCGAGGACGTCGATTTCCAGGGCGGCGGTCTTCCCGGCGTTCAAAACGCGACGCGGCTCGCCGACGAGCGCGGACGCAACTCGAACGATCGCACGCACACGTTCACGTTGTCGGGCGTCTGGCGGCTCGACTATCTGAAGGATGCGACCGCCTGGGCGGCGGCGCTGGCGCGCAACTGGACCGTGTCCGCGATCGTCACGCTGCAGAGCGGACAGCCGCTCACGATCGGCGCCGGGCAGGATCGGAATCTCGACGGCCCGACCAACGACCGAGCCGACCTCGTCGGCAATCCCGAGGTCGATCACGGCCAACCGCGCGAGGTCCTGATCGAAGGCTGGTTCAACACGGCTGCGTTCGCGAACCCCGCGCTCGGCACCAACGGCAGTTCGGGACGCAGCATCATCGAGGGTCCGGGCTATCGAAACGTGGATCTCGGTCTGTTTCGCGACATTCCCGTCAAGGGCCGCTCGATGTTCCAGTTCCGCCTCGAGGCGACCAACGTCCTGAACGTCGTCAACCTGAGCAACCCGGGCACGAACCTCTCGGCGCCGGCGACCTTCGGAAAGATTCGCAGCGCGCGCAGCATGCGACAGATTCAACTCGGCGGCCGCTTCTCGTTCTGAAGATGTTCGACGACGCGTTCAACCAGCGACCAGGCATTGAAGAGTCGTCGCGCGGGATGACACGACGGGCGGCGCTGCGCCTGCTCGCCGTCGCGCCAATGGCAGCGGCCGGAGGAGTCGCCGGGCAATCGGCGTCGACGCTTCCCGTCGGCCTGTTCTCGCGGCATCTGCAATGGACGTCTGTCGAACACGCCATCGACGTGGCGCGTGAGATTGGCTTCGACGCGATTGAGTGGGCGGTGCGGCCCGGAGGCCATGTCAACCCCGAACGCGTCGAAACGGATCTTCCCAAGGTCGTCGAGCTGACGCGCAAGGCCGGCCTCGCCGTCACGATGATCGCGACGGCGATCCTCGATGCTCGATCGCCGCACGCCGACGCGATTCTGCGGACGGCTCATGGCCTCGGCATCCGCTACTACCGCGGCGCGATGTTCCGCTACGACTACGACGCCGATCTCGCGCTGCAGCTCGAAGGGCTGAAGCCGCGTGTGGCGACGCTCGTCGAGCTGAACCGCAAGTACGGGATGACCATCGCGTACCACACCCACTCGGGGGCGGGCAACATCGGCGGCAACGTCTGGGATCTGTGGACCGTGATCAGGCAGTTCGATCCGGACGTCATCGCGCTGAACTACGACACCGGACACACGACGATACGAGGCGGCAACGGTTGGATCGATGGGGCACGCGTGGCTCTGCAGTACATCCGCTGCCTCGCCATCAAGGACGCCTTGTGGGCGCGCCGTCCGGACGGCAAATGGGTCGCCGAGTTCTGCCCGATTGGCGCCGGGATGGTGGATTTCAAGGGCGTCTTCAGTCTTCTTCGGACGGCCCGCTTCAGTGGTCCGATCAACATCCATCTCGAACACGACGACCTGCTCGGATCGGATGTCGGCACGTGGACGCTGCCGATGTCGCGCGAACGATTCGTCGCGCTCGCGAAATACGATCTCGATCGGATCAGGGCCCTGATGCGGGAGGCGCAGCTTTACGCAAATTCTCGATAAAGGGCCCTCTTCGGTTGACGGTTTTGTCCTTGCCCAAAAACATCGCGGTCGGCTTGACTTTGTCCGCCACAGGCCGGCCGTTCGGTGAGAGAATCTGGCCGGGTTTCACCATGGCATCCCCTGCCGGTGCTTCGGACATGAATCGGTTCCGCCCCGGGTCTCGACACCGTACGCGTTCTGGACAACTAACCTTATTTATATACGTCTGCGCCGGCTGGCTTGGGGTCGCGAGACCAGTATCCGCTCAGGACGTGCGGGAGCCGCTGCCGGCGCGCATCATCGGCACCGGCGACACCGAGTTTCTCGCGCTCGACGCCAGGCAGTTCGACGAGCGGCTTCGCGACCTGAAGCGGTGGATTGACGATTTCGAGAAGTGGAAGCAGTGGAACGCGCAGTGGCGCAGCACGCGGCAGCAAGGCTGGTTCAAAACGCACCCCCGGCGCGAGCGGCCGGATCCGCCGCCGTGGCTGGCTGAGGACTGCCGCGATTCCTTCAGCGACGAACCGGGACTCCTTTCCACCGCCTGCCGTCTCCTCGCCGAGTGGCACGAGGATGACGCCGCCGTGCAGTTGCGAGCACAGACGGCGGCGGCGCGAGTGCAGCAGGAAGCGCCGACCAAGAGCGTGTGGTGGGAGCACGTGCACCTCGATGCGATGTGGCCGATGGCGCAGACCGGCAACAGCGTGTTCGGCGTGCTCGGCGTCCACGCCACCGTCGACATCGCCGGTCGCTTCCAGGTCTTCGTCGCCCCGGGCGCCATCCTCTTGAGCCTGCCGAACGGCTCCGATTCGCGCGAGCTGCGTCCGGCGATGGACTGGGGCATCGCGTATCGCTGCTTCGATTTCAATTTCCCGGGAATCGAGCGGCGCGCGAGCCTGCACATCAATCTCGCGCGCGCGTGGGTCATGAGCGGTCCGACCAACCTCGTCAGGGCGAACGTCGACCTGGTCGGTTTCTCGCTGACGTTCAAGAAGCGATGAAAGTCTGAAGTCTGAAGTCTGAAGTGAAGCTGAAAAGCAGGAAGTGGGAAGTGGGCGGCTTGGAGTAAATCGTCAGATCCTTCAGACTTCAACCTTCAGACGTATGCGCGTCCTCGTGCTACTCGCGCTGATCGCCGGGCTTCCATCGGCGGCATTCGCCGATGACCCGCTGGATCAACGTTGGGGCCTGACTGTCTGGGGACTGAGCTACCACGTCAACAAGTCGATCGACTACGCCACCAACAACTGGGGTCTGGGCCTGCGCTATTACGTCGTGCGGCGTCACCTGTTCGTCGAAGCCGACGCGCTTCGCAACAGCAACCGCGGGCTGGTCGTACCTGTCTCAGCCGGCGCGGAGTTCGGGGTCGGACACATCGGCGCGTGCAGACTGGGAGGCATCGCCGCGTTCACCGCGGCCTATTACCAGAACCCCAGAAAGGAGAAGACCGAGGTCAAGGTTGGGCCGGTGCCGGGAATCTCGGTTGGCTTCGGCCATCTCAAGACGAACGTGGTGGCGGTGTTGAGCAAGTCCGACAGACCGCTGGCGGCGATCGCGGCGTCACTGACCGTTCTTTTCTAGGTCACTCGTGTCACGTCGCACGACTTCCCGACAAACGTTCGCGATCTGCAGCATCGTCACGATCGTCATCGTCATAGCGGCGGCGTCGATCGAGCTGGCGATGGGACGCGTGCCGATCTGCAAGTGCGGCTACGTCAAGCTGTGGCACGGCGTCGTCTACAGCGCCGAGAATTCGCAGCACCTCTCGGACTGGTACACGTTCTCGCACGTCATCCACGGCATCGGCTTCTACTTCCTCCTGTGGCTGGTCGGCGGACGTCTGCCGGTGACCGTGCGCTTCGTCGCGGCGGTACTCCTCGAGGCGGCGTGGGAAGTGTTCGAGAACACCCCCTTCGTCATCAATCGATATCGCGCCGCCACGATCGCGCTCGATTACTACGGGGACAGCGTCATCAATTCAATGGCCGATATCGCCGCGATGATGACGGGATTCTGGATTGCACGCCGGTCGCCGGTGTGGGCGACGATTGTGTTGGTCGTGGTCCTCGAAGTGGTGGTCGCCGCGATCATCCGCGACAACCTGACGCTCAACATCATCATGCTGATCCACCCGTTCGAGGCCATCAAGCGATGGCAGCTCGGCGGGTAATCGGAGGCCAGAATGTGCGACAGGCGACTCGATGCGCGGTCTGACC
>DAIUKO010000017.1:29096-43841 GCA_036848175.1 Vicinamibacterales bacterium
CTGACCTGCGGTCTGACCGTGAGTCTGTCCTCGTCTTCGTTCTGGTCGGCGTGCTGTTGGCGTGCGTGCTCGGCGCGCAGGCGCCGCGAGCCGTCCTGTTCGAAGGCGCGCGTCTCGTCGCGGGCGACGGGCGCGTGATTGAACGGTCGGCGTTCCTCGTCGACAACGGGACGTTCCAGAAGGTCGGCAGGCAGGGGGAGATCGACGCCGCTGCCAATGCGGCTCGCGTCGATCTGACCGGGAAGACCGTGATGCCGGCGCTCGTCGACGTGCACACGCACCTCGGCTACCGCAAAGGCGCGACCTTCGCCGCCGAAAACTTCACGCGCGCCGTCGTGCTCGACGAGCTGGATCGTTTCGCGTATTACGGCGTTGCCGCGGTGGCGAGCGCCGGCACCGATCGCGGCGATCTCACGCTGCAGTTGCGCAACCAGCCGCATTCCGGCGCGCTCGTGCGCACTGCCTGGCGCGGCCTCGCGCCGCCTGACGCCGGCCCGAATCCTCCGATGCGCGATGCGCCATATGGCGTCTCGAGCGAGGACGAGGCGAGGCGTGACGTGCGGGAGCTCGCCGCCAGGAACGTGGACTTCGTCAAGATCTGGGTCGACGATCGCAACGGCACGGTCCCGAAGCTGAGCCCCGCTCTCTATCGCGCGATCATCGACGAATCGCACAAACACAACCTGCGCGTCTTCGCCCACATCGCGACGCTCGCCGACGCCAAGGATCTCCTGCGATCCGGCGTCGACGGCTTCCTTCACGTCGTTCGCGATCGTGCCGTAGACGAGGAACTCCTGTCGTTGTTGAAAGCGCGCCCGCAGATCTTCTTCACGTTGACGCTGTTCGGTCCGAGGCTGGCGACCTACCGGTCCGCGCCAGCGTGGCTCGAAGAGCCGGCGATCGCCGGAGCGGTCTCGCCCGAGGCGATCGCGGCGTTGAAGGCGGCCATGGCGGCGCGAACGCCGGCGGCCGTCGAGACGGCGCGCGAAGAGCTCGAGCAGCTCGAAAGAAATGTCGCGGCCTTGAATGCCGCCGGCGTCAGGCTCGCGCTCGGCACCGACGTCGGCGGCGCGAGCGCGGGCGGCATGTTCGGATGGACCGAGCACGTCGAGCTCGAGCACATGGTGGCTGCCGGCCTCACGCCGGCGCGGGCGATCGCCGCCGCCACCGAAACCGCGGCCGCCATTCTCCGGCTCGACGATCTCGGGATCATCGCACCCGGCAAGAGCGCCAGCTTCCTCGTCCTCGACGCGAATCCGCTCGACCGCATCGCCAACACACGGCGGATTGCAGGCGTCTACCTGCGCGGCGTCGAGGTAGCTCGATCCATGAAATCTGGAATTTAGAATCTGGCATCACATTCCGAATTCCAGATTCTCATGAACGTGTTTTTTTCAGCTTCCGTGTGCGGTGCCGGTACTCGAAGGCGCCGCACGATGTCGGCGCGATGCAGCGGTAGCAGTCCCACTGTTCGGTGTGATGCGTGCTGCTGCCGCCGATCTGGCTCTGCTCGTGGCGCATCGCAGTCTCGCAGACGGGACACACGAGTCTTGGCGGTTTGAACGGCGGTGTCGAGGTCGCGTAGCGAGCCTGCCGATGTTCGAGCGATCGGTGATGCGAGGAAGATGTTTCGATGAGGCGGGCCGCTTTCTTCAACTGTTCTGCCACGTGATCGCGCTTGGCGCGCGAGCGGCCGGCCGCGTCACCGGTGCGCGTCAGGAGCCGTCGAATCTCGTTCAAGACGACATCCGGTCTGGCCGGTTTGACGAGCACGACGTCCGCGCCCGACTCGCGCGCGCGCGCCAGTTCGTTGGGCTGCGTTTCGGCGGTGATCATCAGGATCGGCACGACGCGCGTCGTCAAATCGTGGCGCAGCAGCGCGCACAGCGCGTAGCCGTCGATGAACGGAAGAACCGCTTCGGTGACGACCAGCGACGGCGGCCGGCTCAGCGCCTTTGCCAGCGCGTCGCGGCCGTCGGCCGCTTCGAGAACGTCACAGCCGGCCGTGCGCAGCGTCCGCCGATAGAGCGAGCGCGCCTCGGCGTCCGCGTCGGCGATGAGGACTCGCGGCGTAGGACCTCTGGTGATCGCAGCCGGTGCGTCCATCGTGAGCCCTGCGTGAACCTCCGTGAGATGATGCTCGCGGCGATACCATAACACGATCGGGAGGACTCGATGACCGAGCAGGCGACGGTAATCCATTCGCGATGGTCCGACATGCCGTCGGAGCAACTGAATCCGGCGACCGCGAGGCGATATCTCACCGGCGAGCGCATCACGGTGGCGCGCTTCGAGCTCAAACGCGGCGGCGTCGTGGCGCGGCATTCGCACGAAAACGAGCAAGTGAGCTGCGTGTTGAGCGGCAAGCTGAAGTTCAAGGTGAACGGGCAGGAACTTCTCGTCGGCTCCGGCGAAGTGCTGCAGATTCCCAGCTGGGTCGAACATGAGGTCGAAGTCGTCGAGGACACCGTCGTCATCGACGTGTTCAGCCCCGTGCGCCAGGACTGGATCGACAAACGCGACGATTACCTCCGCACGTCCGGATAGACGGCCTCGCACGCCTGGTGGCAGCGATCCTGCAGTTCACAACTTGAGCGTCAGCTCAACATGATCGTGAACAGGAGGCGAAAACCATGAGCCAGCGTGCCCGAGATGTCATGACGCCAGAACCTGCGTGCTGTAGTCCGACCACGACGTTGGACGAAGTGGCCAAGCTGATGGCGCACAATGACTGCGGCGAAATCCCCGTCGTCGGTCCGTCGGATCAAATCGTCGGCGTCATTACCGATCGCGACATCGTGTGCCGCGTGGTGGCGGAAGGGAAGAATCCAACGGCCTACACCGCCGAGAGCTGCATGTCGGGCTCGGTCGTGACCGTTCGCGCCGACATGCCGCTCGAGCAGGTCGTGAACACGATGGAAGCGCATCAGATTCGGCGCGTGCCGGTGGTGGACGAAAAAGACTCGTGTATCGGGATCATTTCGCAGGCCGACGTGTCGCGCGCGGCGGGATCGCGCGACGTCGCAGAGCTCGTACGCGAGGTATCACGAGACAGCGACGGGCACTAGGCCACCAGGCGTCAGACCGCGCGGCGGCGCGCCGCGCGGTCCTCTCTACTTACCTCTGCCGCTGATTGCGAGAGTCGCGCTCGTACGATTCCTCCTCGGGAACCGGCGCATTCCTGTCGCGATCCTCGTCGTGTTCTTCACGCGTCGTGTCGGTAATTGCGTCACCTTGTCGTTGAGGCAGCTGCTCTTGATCGACGTTACGCGCCGGCTTGTTGGGATCGTGTGATGCCATCAGTACTCCTCGTCACCTTTTCGTGGCAGTCGTGAGGATCCGATGAGCTCGGCGTCCTGACCCACCGGTGATGCGAGCTCGCGACGGGTGCGGAACAGGACCATCGCCGCGGGAATTGTCGTCAGCGCGCCGATTCCGGCGAGCGTCAAACCGACTGTCCGCCGGGTCGAGGCGTCCAATCGCTGGCCGATCAGCAGCGCGATGCCAGCGCCGAGCATGGCACGGGTGGCGACGATGAATCCGAGCTCCGGGACGGTCAGCGTTTTCGTCAGCATGATGAGATCGCCGATGCAAAAACGATGACCTGATCAGTCCGATGGAGCCTCACCGTGGGATCCAGCGCTGGTCGATGAGCTGGCGCGCGATCGCGTATTCACCGACAGGCACCCACTTCGTTGCGGCGTACTTCGCGAAGACCTCCACCTTCGCGTCCACGAACTGGGAGTTCTTCAACATATCGAAGCGCGATTCGGTTCCCGTGTAGCCGAGCGGCGAGGCCACGAAGAGCGTGTTCGTCGCGCCCCCTGGCGGCAGACCGTCGGATCCTGCAGCGGTGAGAAACCCGCTCGCCCACTCGTAGTCCTGATCGATCCGCTTGAAGACGGCGTTCACCTGCAGCGTGCCGAGCTTCTGGTCTGACAGGTTCTTCAGCGTGAACGACACCGCGGGCACGAGCTTGATTTGGGCGTCGGTGCCCTCCGCTTCGTACCAGCCGGTCGAGACGTTTTCCACCTTCAGCCCGCGCATCAGGTCGACGTCGGGTCCGCAGGCGATGCCGCACACAACACCGCCGAGCGCGATGACGCTGAAAAGAAACCGCATATCACGATAGACACCGACGCCGCGGAATAGTTTCACTCGTCGCGGAGCGCGAGGACTGGATCGAGATGCGCAGCGCGCCAGGCCGGCGCGATCGACGCGATGACGGCGACGAGGAGCAGCACGAGCGATACCGCGGCGAGATTCGCCGGGTCGGACAGCCGGTAGAGGCGCGCCGCGCCGGTGTTCGCATCGAACACGCGTTCCCACGCGAGAATGCAGCCGGTGCCAGCGACGAGACCGAGCACGAGCTGCGCCATCGCGCGGCGCACGACGATGCCGACGACATGCGGTGTGCCGGCGCCGAGCGCCATGCGGATCCCGATCTCCTGCGTGCGCTGCACGACGGCGTGCGCCGTGACGGCATACAACCCGACGGCTGCCAGGCCGAGCGCGACGAGAGCAATCGTGGTCGCAATCATGTTCGAGACGCGTGCGTTCCACTGCGATTCGGCGATCGCTTGTTCCATCGGCATGAGCCGGTAGAGGGGCAGGTTCGGATCGATGGCGCGCACGGCGTCGCGCAGTCGGGGCGCGATCGCCGCGGCGTCCGACGACGTCCGCACGACGATCGCCGCGACCGCCGGCGGCCCGGCGCGCAGCGGAAGATAGACGACCGGATCCAGATCGAGCCCCGAACGCTGGCGCAGCGTCGGCGACACGCCGACGATGGTCATCGGCGCCGGCGTCGCGGCTGCGGTGCCAGTCGCGGTCGGCTCGGTGAGCCGAATCCGATGGCCGATCGCGTCGCCGTTGGGAAAGAACATCTCCGCGAAGCGCTGATTCACGATTGCCGCTTCGGCGCCGGCGGTGCCGTCGGTGTCGCCGAAGGTGCGGCCGCGCAACAGCGGCACGCCAATCGCCGAGAAGTACGGCGGGCTGATCGTCAAGGTCCAGACAGTCGGCGGCACTTCGGCAGCCGGCGCGCGCCCCTCGATTGCGAGCGCGCGCGCGCTCGCCCCGCCGAGCGGCAGCGCCGTCATGACAGCGGTGGACGAGACGCCGGCGATCGCCGCGAGCTTCTCGTGAAGCTGGCGGTAGAACTCGACGCGCTCGGCGGGCGTGCGATAGACGGTCGGCGGCAGCGCGATCGAAGTCGTGATCGCGTTCGCCGGGTTGAAGACCAGCGCGGCGCGCTCGGCCGACAGCCAACCGCGCACGCCGGTCACGAGGGCGGCAATGAGCAGCATCGACAGCGCGAATTCAGCGGTGAGGAACGCGGTGGTCCAGCGGCGCGCTCGCAGGCCGGCGCTTCCGGTTCGCCGTCCGTCCTTCATCGCTGCGCCGGCGTCGGTCTTCGACACGTGGATCGCCGGCGCGAGGCCGAAGACGAATACGGTCGCGACCGAGACGCCCAACAGGACCGTCAACGCGCGGCCGTCCATCGTGAACCTCATCCAGTAGGGCAGCGTGTTTTGCGGAATCGCGGTCTGGAGGAGACGAACGCCGACGAGCGACAATGCGAGGCCGGTCGCGCCGCCAAGCGCCGCGAGAACCGCGCTCTCGATCATCAGTTGACGTACCAGTTGCCGGCGCGACGCGCCGAGCGAGGCGCGCACCGCCATCTCGTGCGCGCGATCGACGGCGCGCATCAGCAGCAGATTCGCGGCGTTCGCGCAGGCGATCAGAAGCGTCACGACGCCGACCGAGATGAAGACGAGCCATACCTGGTCCGTGATCCGTCCGTTGTAGCGTTCGTTGATTGGGATGGCCGTGAATCGGATTCCCTGATTGGTGTCCGCGTGCTCGCGCGAGAGCCGCGCCGACAACGACGCGAGGCGGCCGCGCGTGTCGCTCAAGGTGTTGTCGTCGCGCATGCGGCCGAACACGCTGAGCGCTCGCGCGGTCCGCCGCTCGGTTGTGATCCCGGGCATCGCGGCCAGCGGCCGCCACAGCTCGGTGTTGGCCGGGAAGCGGAATCCGTCGCGGGCGACGCCGACCACGACCGTCGGCGTGCCGTCGATCCGAATCGTCCGCCCGACGATCGCCGGATCGCCGCCGTAGCGTGATTTCCATAGCGCGCCGCCGAGAATCGCAACGGACGGCGCGCCGGCGCGGTCGTCTTCCGGTTCGAAGGCGCGTCCGAGCACCGGTTTCTCCCGGAGGAGATTGAATCCGTTCGCTGACATGTAGAGACCGGCGGCGCGATCGGGTGCGCGCCCCTCGTCGCCGACCACCATCGGCGCCGCGGCGAACGCTGCGACGCCCTCGAACGGACCGCTCGACGCCTCGGCTTCTTCGAGCTCGCGATACGACATCGGCAGATCGCGATCGCGCGCATCGCGGGCGGTAAACCAGACGACGCGATCGACCCGTTCGATGGGAAGCCCTCGAATGCAGATGGCGTTGACCAGGATGAACTGCGTGTTGTTGACGCCGATGCCGAGGCCGAGCACTGTCACCGCGAGGATGGTGAAGCGCCGATCCTTCAGCAGCAACCGGATCGCGAGTCGAACCTCACGCGCCAATTCGACCATCACACCCCTCCACGTAAAACACAAACGGAGAAACGGAGCCGAAACGAAGAGTCGACGCCGAGGCGCTCGGTTCCCTCCGTTCCTCCATGTCTGTATCGGTCAGCGTTTCGGCGACTCACCGACGTTAGACACCCGAAACCGTCTGGTGACGCCGACCGGAAGGGAATCAATCGTGCCGAAGCGCGACGACGGGATCGACCCGCGTGGCGCGGCGGGCGGGGACGTAGCTGGCGGCGAGGCCTGCGACCGTGAGGATGGCGGCGACGCTGAGGTAGGCGATCGGATCGAACGGACTCATCCCGTGCAGTCGGCTCCGCATCACCACAGACGCCGCGATTGCGCCGAGCAGGCCGACGCCCAGTCCGGCGACGACGGCCCGCGAATGGCCGCTCAGCAGCAGCCGCACGACCGTCGCTGGTTGGGCGCCGAGCGCCATCCGGATCCCGATCTCGCGCGTCCGTTGCCGCACCGCGAATGCGAACACCCCGAACATGCCGATCGTCGACAGCGCAAGCGCGAACGCGCCGAGTACGCCGGCGAAGAACGGTCCGATGCGCGCTTCGCGCAGCCGCTCGTCGAGATTCGCCGCCAGCGGCATCGTCTGGATGCAATCACGGTGGAGAGCACGAGCAGCACCACTGCGGCGAATCCTGGCTCGCGCCGGAGATTGCGGAACGCGTAGGCAGCGTCCTGGCAGACGCTCTCGAGCATCACTCGTACCTCAACGCCACGACCGGATCGACGCGTGCGGCGCGCCGTGCCGGAAAGAACGCGGCCATTAGCGCAACCAACGCGAGCAGCGCGCAGATGCACGTCAGCGTCAGCGGATCGCGGGGCGCCGTTCGCACGAGAAATCCTTGCAGCAGTTGGCCGGCCGACAACGCGCCGGCCAGACCGATCGCGAGGCCGGCGACGAGCTGCACGAGCGTTTGCCGCAGAAACACCCAGATCACCTGATGGCTCCGTGCGCCAAGCGCCATCCGGACGCCGATTTCCTGCGCACGCTGCTGCACGCCGTGCGCCGTCAGCGCATACAAGCCGACCGAGGACAGCACGACGCCGATGACGGCAAGCAAGCCGAAGAGCGCGCCCATCATGCGCACTGAATCGCGCGTCTGTGCCACAGCGACATCCATCGTCTGGATGTAGTACCACGGCAGATCGGGATCGAGCGCGCGGAGGTCCTCGCGCAGCCACGTTGCGACGGCGCCGAGGCTGGCGTCGCTGCGCACGATCGCCGACACCGATCGGCCGGGCGCCGGTTCACCGCGGAGCGGGAGATAGACGAGCGGTGGATCGGGTTGCCGGACGGCGGCCTCCGGAATCGTCGGTGCGATGCCGACGATGGTCATCCAGGGCAGCACCGGATCCTGCGCATTCGCGCTCGACAGACGAATGCGGCGTCCGAGCGGATTTTCGTTCGGGAAGAACGTGGCGGCGAATCGTTCGCTGACGATTGCCGCTTCGCGACCGGTGTCGCCGTCTCCCGGCGCGAACGCGCGTCCCTGCCGTACGTGCAGACCCAGCGCTTCAAAGTAGCGCTCGCCGACGTAGACGTGCGAAACGCTCGGCGGCGTCCGATCCGGCCGTCCGTCCACGACGAGCGTGCGCGAGGGGGCGAACAGCGGCACCAGCGGGACGTCGCCGGCGGCTGCGGCAATGGCCGTCGCCTGTCGCGCCGCCAATCGTTCATCGAGCTGCCCGACGAACGCCTTACGTGCCTCGGCCGTCGTGTACTTCTGCGGCGGCAGGGAGGTGCGGGCAATCGTCAGGTGACGTGTGTCGATGACGGTCGGCGCGGTGTAGTGGATGAGAAAACTGCGGACCAGCAGGCCAGCGCCGCTCAAGAGCGTCAGCGCGAGCGCGAGCTCGCCGATCATCAGCGCCGTCGTCCACCGGCGCACGCGCGTGCCCGCGACGGCGGTTCGCGCGTTTTCCTTCAGGACGTCGTTGACGTTGGTCCCCGAGACGTGGAGCGCCGGCGCGAGTCCAAACAGAATGCTCGAGCCAAGACACAGCGCGGCGACGAAGGTGAAGACCGTGTGGTCCATCGTCAGATCCACCCAGTAAGGCATCGCCGACTGATCGGGCCCGCCGATTTCCCGCGTCGCGAACGCCGTGCCGAAGTACGCGACACCCCAGATGGAGAGGACCAGCCCGACGAGGCCGGCCAGCGCCGCGAGCAGGACGCTCTCAATCGCGAGCTGCCGCACGATTCGCCAGCGCGTGGCGCCGAGCGACGAGCGGATGGCAATTTCACGCGCGCGCGACGCCGCTCGCGCCAGCATCAGCATCGCGACGTTCGCGCAGCCGATCAGCAGGACGAAGACGACGGCGCCCATCATCGTCAGCAGCATCGGCGTCACGAAGGTTCGCATGCGCTCCAGCGGCGGCGCGGCGACGGCGACGATGCCGCGGTTCGTCTCCGGATGCGCTCGCGCGAGCTGATCGGCGACGCTACTCAGCTCGGACCTGGCCTGGTCGATGGTCACTTCCGGGCGAAGCCGGGCGGTGACGCCAATCGTGCGTGCGTCGCGCTTCGACGTCGTGACGCCGGGCATCATCGCGAGCGGTTGCCATGCTTGTGCGGTCATGGGAAAGCGGAAGCCGTCGGGCATCACGCCGATCACGACGGACGGCACGTCGTTGACGCGAACCGATCGACCGATCACCGTGGGACTGCCGCCGTATCGCCGGATCCAGACGTCGTGCGCGATCACGATGACCCCTGCCGCACCGGGGCGTTCGTCGTCGGCGATGAATCCGCGGCCGAGAATCGGCTTCACACCGAGCATGTCGAACGTATTGGCCGACGCGTACGTACCGCGCAGCCGCTCCGGCGGTAAATCGCGCTCGCTCACGTTGAACGGCGAGATCGCGGTCGCCGCCATCGACTGATAGGCGCGGGTCTCGCGCTGCCAATCCTTGAAATCGGGATAGGAGACGGCGAGATCGCGGCCGCGCGCATCGCGGGTGCTGAGCGCGACGAGCTGCTGCGGGTCGTGGAAGGGCAGATCTTTGAAGAGCGCGGTGTTGATGAACGTGAAGACGGTCGTGTTGGCGGCGATGCCGAGTGAAAGCGCGACCACCGCCGCCAGCGTGAACCGCCGATCTTTCGCGAGAAGTCGAACCGCGAACCGCACGTCCTGAACGACGTCCTGCAGCCAGGGCGAGATCCAGACGTCGCGCGATTGGTCTCGCGCGAGCGTCCCGCTGCCGAACGCGGCACCGGTCGTCATCGATCGATGAAAGTCCATTTCCTCAGCGAGCTCGCCATCGAGCTGCCGCTGATGAATCAGGTAATGGAGGCGACGAACGAGTTGTCGCATATCACCTCGCGGGCAGCCGTGAAAGGGCCGCCCTACACCGTCGTTTTCACGCCGTATTCAGGACTTTGTGGATCGCCATGATCACGCGGTCGAACTCGCCGCGTTCGACCGCGAGCTGTTTGCGTCCGGCCGCGGTGAGCGTGTAATAACGCGCGCGGCGGTTGTTCTCCGATGCGCCCCATTCGGCTTTGACCCAGCCTTTGAGCAGCAACCGCTGCAATGCCGGGTAGAGCGAGCTTTCCCCGACCTGCAGCACCTCATCGGACAGCTCGCGAAGGCGCTGCGCGATGCCGTAGCCGTGCATCTCCTCGCGGACGAGCGTCTTGAGAATCAGCAGCTCGAGCGTGCCGGGGAGCAAATCAGAGGGTTCGGGCGTCCTTCCCATCGTTTGTCGATGGGAGTATAGACGATCTTCGATCGCGCTGTGTTCATCGGAACTCCGCCTAAAGGCGGACACGACGTACGGCTTCACGTCGCCCTGTCGCAGGTCGTGTCCGGCGTTAGCCGGACCCGACCACGAAGCCGCGCAGATCGAGGACCGTGATGCTGGCGAATGGATCGGCGGAGTACTCCGGCGCCTGAATCGACCAGGAGCCCGATCGCCGCCGTCCTGCGAGCTCGAAGGCGACGATCGCGACCGACAGCGTCGCCAGGACCGTGACGAATGCCGCCGGCCGATGGATGACCGATAGCTCGATATGGATCGGCCAGCGTGCGAACGCGTAAACGCCGAGCAGGTACAGCCACCATCGCGTCTTGAGCTTCGCGTGGCCCGGCTCGTACGCGCGCGTGAAGGGGACGAAATCGATCGTGAGCGCCGCTACTTCGACGAGCACGATCGCGACCAGCGTCACGAATAGCGTGTGCAATGCGGCAATCGCGGATCCAGCCAGCGGCGCCGTGATGGCGAACGCCACGACCATCGTCGGCGGAACGACCGCCGCGATCATGGTGGCGCGGACCGCCGACCAGTGCGTCGCCGCGCCAGCCGGAGCGTTGGCGGCGAAGGTCCATGCGGCAGGAAGCTCGCTGGGCACGAAGAACGCGGCTCGACAGCCCACCGCCAGCCAGTACGCCAGCACGAGCGGAATCCAGAGCACGGTCATGCTCGCCGGGGCGAGCGCCGTGAAGTTGCGAACCTGGGCGAGATCGGCGCCCACGAGCGCGACTCCCACGGCCGCGTTCACCGCGATCAGCGTCTGTTGCTGACGATTGCGCGCGATCGTCAGCAGGATGAAGTCGGCCGTCGCTGCCGCCACAGTGTCGCGGCCGACGAGGCCTCGCGCCAGCATGCGCGTCAACCGGACCGCGACTGCGGCGCGCGGTACCGCGCCTGGCGTCAGCGCACGCTGCATCTGGCGATGAAAGGCCGCGATCGACGTGACGACGGCGCCGGCCATCACCGCCGCCGTCGCCACCCACGCACGCACCGCGAGTGGATGAAAGTAGATCCGCCGCGATCCGCGAATCTGCTCGAACATGCCTGTGAACCAGGACGATGGCAGCCAGCCGGTGACGGTCGGGTTGACGAGCTCGCGATGCGGCACGCGCCACACGGCAGGGCAGAGAATGACGATGCCGAGCAGCGCCAGCACGAACACGAACTGCAGCAGCGATCCAATCGCCGCGGCGACGCGCGGCCCTGCCAGGAGATCGACGACACCGCGAATCACGACCAGCGCGGCGAAGACGAACGCCGCGGCCGCGAACGTGGACGTGAGGATTCCAGCGAAATGCCGGACGAGCGCCTCGAGACCGAGTCGATCGCCGGTCGCAAACGCAAAGACGACGGCGTTCGACAGGTTCACGGTCGCGGATGCGGCGAGGAGGAAGGCGCCGAGCGCTGCGACCTTGGCGGTGACGATCGTCGCGCCGCCGAGAGGCAGCGGGCTCAGCACCATGGCATCGCGGCGATCGAACACCAGCGCGTCCCACTCGCACACCGCGATGAGACCGACGCTCACCATCGAGTAGGTGACGAAGAGAAACGCGACCCATTCGAGCGTGTCGTCGAGATGATCGAACTGCTGGTAGCGGATCGCCCGAAGGACGATGCCTTGATAATCGAAGAACAACTCGATCAGCAGCAGGATCCCGGGCAGGAGGAGGAACGCCAGAATCCAGACCATCTGCCGGCGCAGCTCGTCGTCCGAGCTGACGGTGTCGCTGGTGAAGAACTGCGCGAAGAACGCGCGCCAGAGGATGGTGAAGGTTCCGGCGCCGGTGCCGCGCATGCGTCACGCTTGCGGCACGAACCTGCCGATTGAAAGGACGGTGACGCTCGAGAGACCGTCAGGCACGTCGTCGGCCGGCTTGACCTCCCACTTCAACGCGCGCCGGCGTCCGACCAGCTCGAGCACGACGATCGCGCCCGCGATCCATCCCACCATCCTCAGCAGCGCGGCCGGATCGCCGAGGATCCGCATCTCGTAGCGCGTCGGCCAGAGGGCGACGGCGAACATTCCAAGCAGGTAAACAGGCCAGAGCGACTTCAGCTTCGCATGCCCCGGCGGATACGCGCGCGTGAAGGGCACGAAGTCGATCGTCAGCGAGATCGTCTCGACCAGCAGCACGAGAACCGCGGCGACGATCAGTCCGTGCCAGAGCGCCACGTGCCACCCGACGAGGAATCCGAGCAGCAGCGTCAGCGTCACCGCGGGCGGGACCAGCAGCGCGACCAGCGCCGCGCGCACGCCCGACCAATACGCGCGCGATCGCGACGGCGCGTTCGCGAGAAACGTCCACGCGGCCGGCAATTCGCTCGGCACGAAGAGTGAGGCGCGCAGCCCGATCGCGGCCCAATATCCGAGGAGGAGTGGGACCCAGAGCACCGCCGTCCGCGGCCGCATCAGGGCGGCGACGTCGCCGGCTTGCGCGAGGCCGGCGACCGCGATCGCGAGACCGACAGCGGTGTTGATCGCGATCGGCGCCTGCTGCGGCCGGTTTCTCGCGACGGTCTGAATCACGAAATCCGCCGTCGCACGCGCCACACGATCGCGTCCGACGATCAACCGTGCGAGCCTCCGCCGCATCGGCGCGGCGCCCTTCGCCGCGGCTGACGCCGAGGGCGCCAGCGCTATCTGCAATTGTCGGCGGTAGCCGATGATGGTCGCGAGAATCGCGATCGCGGCGGAGCCGAGCGTGACGGCGAGCGCCACTCGTGCGTTCGGCCATAGCTCAGGTCCGCTCGATCCGCGAATCGTTTCATACAGCCCCAGAAACCAGTTCGTCGGGCTCCACGCTGGCATCTCGAACAGCCACGCACGAGCCGACCCGCGGCGCCCGCGGGTGATCCGCATCGCCATCGGTGAGAGCACGAGGAAGCACAGCACTCCGCTCACCAGCACGAACTGCACGAGCGACGTGATCGCTTCGCGGCGCTCGCCGATCATCCCGACCAGCGCGCGAGCCGTCACCAGCACGCAGAAGACGAAGGTGGCGGCACACATGGTCGCGACCATGTGGGCGGTGAAATGGCGGAGCGCGGCGATGCCGCCCGTGTGGTTCGATGCCACCATCGCAAACGGGAACGCGGTCATCACGTTGACCACCGCCGCGCCGGAAAGAAGCAGCGCGGCGAGCGCGGTCAACTTGGCCGAGATCACCGTCCCGCCTCGGACCGGAAGCGGTCCGAGGACCATCGCATCGCGCCGATCGAACCCGAGCGCGTCCCAGGTGAACGCCGCGATGACGCCCATCGCGACGATGCCGTAGACGATGAACAGCGTGGCGTTGAGGCGGAGGAATGGCTCGAGCATCTCGGGCGCTCGAAACCAGAAGAATTCGAACGGGACGCCCAGTGACATCGACCGGAGGAATCCTGGTGTCATCAGGAAGACCATCACGCCGATGGCTGCCGTCCGGAGCTGATGATCCGAGGTGACCGATTCGCTGATGAAGAACTGGCCGACGAACTCGCGCACGAGCACGCCGAACGGCGACCTCTTCAGCCGTTCGATGTCGATCATGACTTCATCGCCGCTACGAGCCCTTGCGATCGCTCGTCGATGTGCTCTTCGACGATCAGCGTGGCGAAGACAGCGTCGAGCGACGGCAACTGCAGCGTCGCGCGCAGATTGGCGACCGAGTCATGGCCGACGATGCGGCCCTCCTTGAGGATCACGACGCGCGAGCACACCTGCTCGACGACTTCCAGCACATGCGAGCTGAAAACGACCATCTTGCCGTCGTCGGCGAGCGAGCGGACGAACGCCTTGAGGACGCGCGCGGCGGTGACGTCGAGTCCGGAGAACGGTTCGTCGAGGACGACGATGCGCGGGTTGTGCAGCACCGCGGCGGCGATCAGGATCTTCTGGCGCATCCCTTTGGAGTACGAGGAGAGCGTCTGGTAGCGGTCGTCGTAGATGCCGAGGAGTTGCAGGAATCGATCGATCTTGTCGTCGAGCACCCGGTCGGAGAGGCCACGCAGTCGGCCGACGAGGCGCAGATACTCCGGGCCGGTCAGATATGAATACAGGTGGGGTTCTTCCGGGACGTACCCCGTGATCGCCTTGTAGCCTTCAAGATCCGACAGTACGTCGCGGCCGTCGAGGAGTACATCGCCGGCGGTCGGCCGCAACAGTCCGGTCAGGATTTTTACCGTCGTGCTCTTCCCCGACCCGTTCGGCCCCAGAAGTCCAAGAACTTCGCCGGGCCGGACGTCGAACGACACATCCTGGATGGCGATCAGCGCGCCGTAGTGCTTCGTCAACCGCTGGGTCTGCAGCATGGCATCTTGGACACCGCCGCCGCCGAGTCAGACCACGGTCCGACCGTGGTCTGACCGTGGTCCGACCGTGGTCTGACCGTGGTCCGACCGT
>DAIUKO010000018.1:0-15809 GCA_036848175.1 Vicinamibacterales bacterium
GCGGAAATCGGCCACGGATACGAGTCGCGGTTGCTCTCACCGACTCGTATCCGCGGCCGATTACCGCCATCCGATGGGCCGGCTTCGCCGGCCCACGCGTCGAACCTTCATGACCGCTGCCGTATATCTCGGCACCGATGACGCAAGCGTGTTCTGCCTCCGTTCTCCGTTGACTCCGTTCCTCAGCAAGGTCAACGTGTCGTGCTACTGAGTCAAGTGGCCGCCGCGCGATCCGATCGTCGCGGCGGCCCTCACCGCGTGGGCGCGAGTAGATACTGGAGCGCTTCTCGCGCGATCGGTTTCGTCACCACGTGCCCGGCGTCGTGCTCCCTGTAGGTGACGTCGTATCCCGCCGCCCGAAGCCGCGGGACCATGCGTCGGCTCGTGAAATCGATCGGCAACACCCGATCGCGCGTGCCGTGGGCGATGAAGATCCGCGGCCGGCCGACCGGAGGCCCCGGCGTGAAGATCGATCCGGGCGCGAACGCGATGAGATGCGTGAACAGATCGCCGTTGGCGAGGCCGAGCGACAAGGCATACGATGCGCCGTCGGACGCGCCGCCGATCGCGATCCGCGTCGAGTCCGCCGGCACGCGCTGAAACGTATGCCGCAGCGCCGCGTCGATGAACTCGACATCCGGTCCGATGCGGCTGTCGATGCCATCCCACGTGTTGTCTCGTGCGTCCGGAGCGACGACAACCACGCCGAGCTCCTCTGCAATCGGAAACATGTAGCGCATATCGCCCGCGCGATCCCCTCCGCCATGCAACATCACCAGGAGCGGTAACGGCGCTCCTGTCGCGAGCGCCTTCGGAACGTAGAGAAACCCGTCGCGAAAGCGATCCAGGCCAAGCGGATGCTCGCCCGGCTCGACCCGCACGGTCGGCGCCGCGGGCCGAGCCTGGAAGCGCGTCACCAGAGGCGCAGGCCGCGAGCAACCGCACATGATCGCGGTGACGGAGACGATCAATGCTTTGATGAGAGTCAGCGGTTGATTCTAAACTTACGGAGGCATTCATGAACCGCAGACGCTTCATGCAGCACGCGGCATCTCTCGCCGCTGTGGCCTCGGTTGAACGATCCTTTGCGCAAAGCGCTCAGATGGCAACCCTGCCCGTGAAGACCGTTCGGACGAATGTGCTGGAGATCGGCTACCACGAAAGCGGCAGCGCAGAGGGATTTCCAATCATCCTCCTGCACGGCTTTCCCGACGACGCGCACGCCTACGATGGCGTGATGCCGGCGCTCGCGAGCGCGGGATTCCGCGCGCTGGCTGTCTACCTGCGCGGCTACGGCCCGACGCGCTTCCTCGACTCCACCGTCGCTCGCACAGCGGAGCAGGCGGCCATCGGTCAGGACGTGATCGACTTTGCGGACGCGTTGAAGCTGCCTCGCTTCGCCGTGGCGGGCTACGATTGGGGAGGGCGTGCGGCAGGCATCGCATCCGCTCTGCATGCCGATCGCGTGCGCGCGGCGGTTCTCATCGGCGGCTACTCGATTCAGAACACCGTGACGCCAGGCCCCGCCGCCCCGCCCGAAGCGGCCCGCCGCCTCTGGTACCAGTGGTACTTCAATACCGACGTGGGTCGAAGAGGCCTCGAGCAGAACCGGCGCGGTCTCTGCTCGCTGTTGTGGCGCGAGTGGTCGCCGACATGGCGCTTCACTGATGAGACGTTCGATCTGACCGCGCGATCGTTCGACAATCCCGACTTCGTGGACTGCGTCGTTCACTCGTACCGCCACCGGAACTTCAACGCGCCCGGCGAGCCGCGGTTCGTCGATGTCGAGCAGCAGCTGGCGAAGAGGCCGGCGGTTGCCGTGCCGACCATCGTGCTTCACGGCGGCGACGACGCGTTTGGGCGTCAGCCGGCCGCGATCACGAGTGCCGAGCGCGCCACGTTCCCGCGCCTGGTCGACAAGCGGATCATCGAAGGCGCCGGGCATTTCCTTCCGCACGAGAAGCCAGACGCCGTGGCATCAGCGCTGCTCGACGTGCTTGGCCACGCGAGGTAGGCGTTCAGTTCAAGATCTCGAACGAGTCGAAGAACTTCGTCTCGATTGCCGTGCGATCGGCTCCGCGGAACGAGAAGCTGACCTGGTAGAGGCGTTTGTCTTTGACGACGAGCAGGACCTTGCCTTTCAGCGCGCCCGCCGCGCCGTCCGCGCCGCTTTGATACGACAACGTGAGGCTCGGCAGCTTGTCGCTGCCGAAGGTGCCATCCTTTCGCCCGAGCAGCGTCGCCCCGAGAGACTGCGTGGCGTCGTTTTCACCGGCCGCGAAGAGTTGCCTCACGTCCGTCGTGTCCGTGTCGAACACTTTGACGGCCGCGGTAAATGAATCGCCCGACTGACTCTCAGGGCTGCTGCTCGTGTAAAGACGCCACGCCAATGCCCCGTTCTTGCTATCGAACTCCTCGACTCTCTCTGACATGACCCCAGGAAAATCGGCGCGAAACTTATAGCGGCCGTCTTCAACCACTTTGCCCATGTGGTTTAGCGCCTCTTGTTGCGATACTCGTCGCTCTTGCGCAGCTCGCGCTCCACGTCCGCCTGCGACCAGTGATCGCGCATGACTTTGTCCACGTAACCCTGACTTCCAGGATCCGGCTCCCTCTTGAGCACGTCGAGATACGCGTGCCGGACGATCTCCCTCGCCTTGTCGATCGTCATCGTCGCGGCCCGCTGTCGGTATTCGGGACTGGTGCGCAGCGTTTCGCGAACCCGTTCTTCCGACCAGCCATCGTCGAGCATGCGGCTTCGATAGAGTCGCAGTCCCTGCTGGTCGGGTTCCCGGTCGAGGACGTCGCGGTAGGCGCGACGAATGATCCGATCCACATCTTCCACCGGTCGCACGAACGATCCACCTCCGGGACGGACTCTCACCGACGAGATCAGATCGTTCCAGCCTTCGTCTTTCAGCTTTCGGACGTCGCCGGCGAACCGCGCCGAGCGTCCGGAGAATCGAACGTCTCTGAACACGGTGACCTCGGCGCCTCCGAAGATTCTCATCGACGAAATCTTGTCGTTCATGTCCTCCGGCATGGCGCTGAGCGCGTCGCCACCCCTGAGGCAGAAGTAATCGCCCTGGAAGTTTGGGTCCTTGTAGAAGCAGACGCCGTCCTGCGGCACCCGTTCGCGTCCCCAGCGTTGTGCCGACATGGTGGAGGGGACGACGAGAACCGAGAGAAATATGACCAGGGTGAGTCTTCGGTCCGTCATGTGCATTGCTCCTTGCACGCCGCGCGTCTGGTCATTCGATCCGCAGCCGGTACTTCCCCGTGCCGCCTGAGCCAAACGGCGCAACCTCGACATAAAAGTCGCGGAGCTCCCTGATGTCCACCGTGAAGTTGAGGTTCGCGCCGGCGGTCGTGTCGTACTTGTCGACGAGCTGCGACTTGTTCCCATCGTAAACCTTGACGTCCGGTTTCAGCGTCGTCGACAGATTCTCGAAGATCACTCTGAGACTTGTCTTGGTCGCACCCGACACGCGGTACCAATCGCGATCCTCTTTATCCATCACGTTGGCAACAATGTCCGTGCCCACCTTGACGGCCGCGGGTGACAGGATATCGTCGTTCGGCTCGAACGCGTCGTGCGCTTTCTGCGGCGTCACAGACAACTTGTATTTGCCGCCGCCGTTCGAACCGAAGGGCAGGACCTGCACGTAGATCGGCACGCCAGCCTCGAGCGTCACCGTCCGTTGCACGCTGGCGCCGGGACTGGTGTCGTATGCGTCGACGATCAACGACCGTTCGCCGTTGAGGACCTTGATGTTCGGCCTCAACGTGCCCGACTCGTTCTGCAAGCGGACGATGGCGAGATCGCGGAGCTTCAGGGTGTTGTCGATCTTGTAGAAGCGCGTGTCCTGCTGGGTGAAGAGTTCTCCTGGCTCCGCGACGCCGAGGGCCAGCGGCCGCGCATCGAAGATGGTGGAGTTCGTGCCGGCCGCAACCGATGGCGCCGCGACTTCGCGCGGCATGATCGGAGCAGTAGCCGCCGGTGCTGAACCAGCCGGCGCCGGACCGGCAGGCGCGGAACGGGCGGGAACCGAAACCGCGGGCGCGGTCGCCGACGTGGCCGAACTCCCTGGCGTGGACCCGGCAGACGCGGTCGAGTTCTCCTGCGGCACGCCGCTGCAGCTACGCTGCACGACCACCCCGGTCGCGACGATCGCGACGACAAACGCGGCGCCGGCGATGAGCGCCGCGCGCCTCGACTGAGGTTTGCGCACGACGACTCGAGGCGGATTCAAGACGGCGACACCGAGCGATGCGGCCGGCGTCGCCCCGCCACGCAGCTTCGCATGCAGTTGTTCGAGCAGCCGGGACCATTCCGGATGGTTGCGGTCGTCCTGATGCCAATCGGACAGGTCCGCCGTCTCGACCATCGAGAAACCGATCGGCGGTTCCACGGCGTCGAAGCGGATCGGGTACAGCACGCTGCGGCGCTTGGCCTGCGTCGCCTCTTCCTGGACCCATTCCGATTGCACAGAAAGATTTGTCCACACCGCGATCACGGCGCGCGCCGCGTTCAACTCGGTGTGAATCGAGGACGAATAGCTCTGTCCGATCGGCAGCTCGGGATCCCACCAGACCGAAAAGCCCTCGCGTTCGAGCGCCTGCGCGAGCGGCTCCACTCGCTCGCGGTCTTCGCGCTTGTACGAGATGAAGATGTCGGCCATGGTCGCTGCGATCATAGCGTGCACGGGCTAACATGAGGCGATGAAGCTGGCGGCCCGGTTTGTTGCGTCGGTCGCGGGGGCAGCATGTCTGGCGGCGCAAGGACGCGATGGCTTCACAGGATCGTTCAAGAACCCCGCGATCGCATACGAGACCGGTGCATTGACGGATGCGGCGACCCGGCTCGGCGAGGACATCGCGAGCGGTTCGAAACGGCTGACGTTCGATCCGGTGCGCGGTTACCTGCCGTCGGTCCTGCAGGCGCTGTCCGTGCCAATCGAATCGCAGGTCACCGTGTTCTCGAAGGGAAGCCTGCAGGCGCGTCACATCGACGCGCAGCATCCGCGCGCGGTGTACTTCAACGATCACGTCGCCGTCGGCTGGGTGCCGGGCGCCGACGCGCTCGAAATCGCTGCGCAGGATCCGCAGCGCGGCGTCATTTTCTACAGCCTCGAGCAGAAGGAAAGTCCGACGCCGCGCCTCGAGCGGAGCCGCGAATGCCTGCGGTGTCACATCGCCTGGGAAACGCTCGCCGTGCCCGGTCTCATGGTCCTGAGCACCGGCCCTGATGACCCGAACGGCTACGCGACGGGTGGAGCGGTCGATCATCGTGACGACATCCGCACACGATGGGGCAAGTGGTACATCACGGGACGGCGTATTCCGGAAGCCGGCCTCGGAACGGCGATCACGTCCGCGCCGTGGCTGAACACGGCGTTCGACGCGCACGCGTATCTGTCGCCGCACAGCGACGTCGTCGCCCTGATGGTGCTCGAGCACCAGACCCGCGCGATGAATCTCATCACCTACCTCGGATGGGAAGCACGCACCGGCGCCAGCGACGCGCGAATCGATTCCATCGTCCGCGACCTGGTCAACTATTTCGTGTTCGCTGACGAAGCGCCGCTTGCGGGGCCGATCGAAGGGTCGTCGTCATTTGCCGCACGATTTCAGGCTGAGGGCCGGCGCGATTCGCGCGGCCGATCGCTGCGCGAGCTCGATCTCGTGCATCGCCTGATGCGGTATCGCTGCAGCTACATGATCGACAGCACCGCGTTCGACGCGCTTCCCGCGCGCGCCAAGCAGGCGGTCGCAGCGCAGATGACCGTCGCCCTTCGCGATCGCGATCCGGCTGCCCTCGAGATCCTCCGGGACACCAAGCCCGACCTGTTCAAGTAAGCTATCTCGTCCAACGATTGCCGGCCCTGAAAAGGGCCGGCCTGCGACCGACACCGAGGTCCAACCAACATGATGTGCCGCTCGTCCTTCGTCGGAGTCCTGATCGCGATGGCTGCACTCGTGCCGGCCGTCGGCGCGGCGCAGGGCACTGCCGCCGACTATGAGCGCGCGAACACGGTCGAAGAGCGCACGCGCGGACTTGTCGTCGACGTGCCGGAGACACCGCACTGGATCTCAGACACGCGGTTCTGGTACCGCAAGTCGGTGAAGGGTGGGAACGCGTTCGTGCTCGTCGATGCCGCGTCGGCGGTCAAGCGCCCGGCGTTCGACCACGAGCGAATCGCGGCCGCGCTGGGCAAGGCGACGGGTCATTCGTACACCAGCACGACGCTCCCGTTCGACACGATCGCGTTCGTGAACGGCGACGTCGCGATCGACGTGGCCGTCGACGGAACGACGTGGCGGTGTGCGCTCGTGCTGACCGCATGCGCGAAGCAAAACGACGCGGGTCGAGGCGCCGGCGGCCGCGGTGGACGCGGCGGTGGCGGGCGGGGCGGCGCGGCGACCGATGAGGGAGGCGGACGCGGCAACATCCCGCAGACGCTGTTCGGCGGCGGCTACTACGGCAGCGAAGGCAACCGCACCAGCGATGGCCAGCCGCGCGTGTCTCCCGACGGCAAGACCGAAGCGTTCATTCGCGACGACAACATCTGGACGAGGCCCGTCGATTCGACCGACGCGACTCAACTCAGCTTCGATGGTGGGCGCGGCAACGCGTACGACCTGCGCTCGGTGAACTGGTCGCCCGACTCGCAGAAGATTGCCGCCTATCGGGTGACGCCCGGATACAAGCGCGAGATCCACTACGTCGAGTCGTCTCCGGCCGATCAGCTGCAGCCGAAGACGCTCTCGCGTCCGTACAGCAAGCCGGGCGACATCCTCGACGTCGATCAGCCGGTCCTCTTCGATGTCGCCGCGCGCAAAGCGATCCCGGTGTCGAACGCGCTCTTTCCCAACGCGTACACGCAGACGGCGCTGTTGTGGCGAAGCGACAGCCGCGCCGTCACGTTCGAGTACAACCAGCGCGGGCATCAGGTGTTCCGCGTGATCGAGATCGACGCCGAAACCGGCGTCGCGCGCGCGATCGTCAACGAGGAGCCGAAGACCTTCTTCACCTACTCGTCGAAGCGATACCGCTACGACGTCGACGGTGGACGCGAGATCATCTGGATGTCGGAGCGCGACGGATGCAATCACCTCTATCTCTACGACGGCGCGACCGGCACCGTGAAAAACCAGATCACCAAGGGCAACTGGGTGGTGCGCGGCGTCGATCGCGTGGACAGCGCGTCGCGGCAGATCTGGTTCCGCGCGAGCGGCACCTACGAGGGGCAGGACCCGTATCAAGTTCACTATTACCGGATCAACTTCGACGGATCGGGACTGACGGCGTTCACGCAGGCCGACGGCAGTCATACCGTCACCTTCTCGCCGGACCGCCGCTACTACGTCGACACCTGGTCGCGGGTGGATCTTCCCCCGGTGTCGCAGCTGCGCCGTGCGAGCGATCAATCGGTGGTGATGGATCTCGAGCAGGGCGATGCGCAGGCGCTCTTCGCAACCGGCGTACGAGCGCCGGAACCGTTCGTCGCCAAGGGCCGCGACGCGACGACCGACATCTACGGCATCATCGTGCGCCCGAGCCACTTCGATCCGAAGGCGAAGTATCCGGTGATCGAGTACATCTACGCCGGACCGCACGATTCATTCGTGCCGAAGACGTGGGGCATTCCCGCCGGCATGCAGGCCCAGGCCGAGCTCGGCTTCATCGTCGTGCAGATCGACGGCATGGGCACGTCGAACCGCTCGAAGGCGTTTCACGACGTCGCGTGGCAGAACATCGGCGACGCGGGCTTCCCGGATCGCATCCTCTGGCACAAGGCCGTCGCCGGGAAGTACCCGTACTACGACGTCTCGCGCGTCGGCATCTACGGCGGATCGGCCGGTGGACAGAACGCCACCGGCGCGCTGCTCTTTCATCCTGAGTTCTACAAGGTGGCGGTGTCGTTTGCCGGCTGCCACGACAACCGCATGGACAAGATCTGGTGGAACGAGCAGTGGATGGGATGGCCGATCGGACCGCAGTACGCGAAGTCGTCGAACGTCGACAACGCCGATCGGCTGCAGGGCAAGCTGCTGCTGCTCGTCGGCGAGCTCGATGAGAACGTCGATCCGGCGTCCACCTTCCAGGTGGCGAATGCGTTGATCAAGGCGAACAAGACCTTCGATCTGTTCGTGTTTCCCGGCGGCGAGCACGGCGTCGGCCGCCGCGGACGGCTGACATCCTACGGCAACAACAAACAGTGGGACTACTTCGTCCACAACCTGCTCGGCGTCGAGCCGCCGAATCGGAACACGCCGTCTGCCGCGCCGCGTCCTTCGTCGGGCGATGCCGATGCGCCGCACGGATCGTTGTTCAGTGGATCGTGGCAGGAGGTCGGCGCCGCCTGGCCGCGATGAAAACCGTGACTCGACGAAGACGCGTCCCGTTCCGGGTCGTCGCCGTGCTGAGCCTCGTTCCCGCACTCGTGTCGGGTCAGCGCGCCAGTCGCGAGGGACATGCCGGCTTCGACGGCGTTTGGAATTCCGCCACGGTGACGCCGCTCGAACGTCCGCGACAGTTCACGGACAAACCTTTCTTTACTCCCGAAGAAGCCGCAGCGTGGGAACGGCAGGTCGCCGAGAACAACGAGGAGCGTCCGCCTCAGCCCGGCGCGAGGAACACCGGAACTTACAACACGTTCTTCCGCGAGTTCGGTACGCGCACCGTCAGGACGCTCCGGACCTCCATCGTGACCGATCCTGCGGACGGCCGCATTCCCGCGCTCACGCCGGCGGCCGCCGAGATCAAGCGCCGTCGCGCCGAAGCACAGAAGAATGTCGAAAGCGCTGAAGACACGGGTCTCCAGGATCAATGCCTGGCGTTCTTGACGGCGGGGCCGCCGATGCTGCCATATTCCTACAACAGCAACTACCAGATCGTTCAAACGAAGGATGCCATCGTCGTGCACGTCGAGATGATCCACGACGCACGAATCATCTATATGGACGGCCGTCCGCATCTGTCGCCCGGCGTCAGGCGATGGATGGGCGACTCAATCGGTCACTGGGCCGGCAACACGCTCGTGGTGGACACGACGAATTTCAACGACGGCGGCGGCTTCTATGGCGACGCGGGCGGAAACTTCGGCTGGGACCGGCATCTGCACCTGGTCGAGCGGTTGAGTCTGTTAGATGCGGATACGCTGCTCTATCAGTTCGAGATCGATGACCCGACGGCGTTCACGCAGCCATGGAAAGGTGAACTGACGATGACGCGATCGTCCGACCGCTTGTACGAATACGCCTGCCATGAAGGGAACTACTCGTTGACGAACATGCTGCGCGGATATCGCGCCACGGAGCGGCAGCCAGCCAACCCCGCTGCGCGCTGACGCGATTCGCTGCGTGCCGTGGCGTCGCCTTAGCGCCGGACGCGGTCGTGCAGTTCTCGAAGCAACCACGCCTTTGCCGTCTTCCAGTCGCGCATCACGGTTTCCGGCGAGACGCGGAGAACGTCAGCCGTCTCATCAACGGTCAATCCGCCAAAGAAACGAAGTTCGACGACGTCACTCATGCGGGCGTCGAACGCCGCGAGCGCCGTCAGTGCATCGTCCAAGGCAACGAGATCCGCGCCCTTTTCATGACCGGCATTACGCGCGTCGTCGAGCGTCACCAGCATCACGTCGCCGCCCCGCTTCTGCCGGTCGCGCCGCCGCGCGAAGTCGACGAGAATCCGCCTCATTGTTTGCGCGGCGACCGCGAGGAAATGGGCGCGGCTCTGCCACTGGACTCGGTTCACGTCGATCAGCCGCAGGTACGCTTCGTTGACGAGCGCCGTCGTTTGCAGCGTATGATCCGCACGCTCCTGACGCATATAGCGCTCGGCGAGCGTACGCAGCTCGTCGTAGACCAGTGGGACCAGGCGCGCGAAGGCCGATTGGTCTCCCTGGCTCCACGCGTGGAGAAGTTCAGTGGCGTCTGAATGCGGACCCGCCGCCATGACAGTTTTTCACCCTCGATGGCGCCTTCCTGAGTAGCAGGAGGCTCGCATGCTACACCCGGACGGCCGCTGGGCGGCGGTCAAACGGATTCACCAGGCGGCTCTCAACCGGCCTATCGGCGAACGCGCCGATTTTCTGACCGAGATCTGCGCGGGCGACCCGTGGCTGCGTCGCGAAGTCGAGTCGCTGCTCGCGCACGAAACCACTGCGGAGTCGTTTCTGGAGATGCCGGCCCTCGAGGTCGTCGCGAGAACATTCAATGCGCGCGACTGCACACTCCTCGGGCGCGTGCTCGGTCACTACCGGATCGTCTCTCTCCTCGGAACCGGGGGCATGGGCGAGGTGTACCTCGCACACGATCCGCGGCTGGACCGGACTGTGGCGGTGAAGATCCTGCCCGAGTACCTCGCGTCAGATGCCGACCGCATGGCGCGGTTCGCGCGCGAGGCGAAGGCGGCCTCCGCGCTGAATCATCCGAACGTCGCGACCGTGTATGACATCGGCGAGAGCGGCGGCATTCGGTTCATTGTCATGGAGCATGTCGAAGGGCAGACGCTCGCCGCAAAAATCGCCGGACGACCACTGCCCGCCATCGCTGTCATCGACGTCGCGATGCAGGTCGCCGACGCGTTGGATGCCGCACATTCGAAAGGCATCATCCATCGCGACATCAAGCCGGCCAATCTCATGCTGACGCCGCGCGGGCAGGTGAAAGTGCTCGACTTCGGCGTCGCGAAGACGATGGAGCGCGAACGCGTCAGCTGCTCGAGCGAGACCAGCGTGGACGCGCACACGGCAGTCGGCCGCCTCATTGGATCGGCGTCTCATATGAGCCCCGAGCAGATTCGCGGCGGCGACATCGATGGCCGTACCGATCTCTTCAGTCTCGGCGTGGCGATCTACGAAATGGCCACTGGCCGGCTTCCGTTCACCGGTACGACACGCGCCGAGATCTCGGACCGAATCCTCCACGCGCCGGTCGAGCCCATCCGCCAGTCGAACAGCGAGATTCCTGCAGCACTGGAGGGGATTACGCTCCGCTGCCTCGAGAAAACGGTCGACCGCCGATATCAATCGGCGCGCGAGATGCTGACCGATCTCGTTCAACTGAAAAGGCACCTCGACGCCGGCACGACCGCGACAGCGACCGCGAGCCGAAGCGGTGCGGCCGCGGACCGATGCGATCGGCCATTGGAAGCCTACGAGCTGGTCGGCCGCGGACGTGTCCATCTGCTCTCAGGATCGTTTTTCCAGCTGCCGGAAGCGGTGGCGGCCTTTGCGGCGGCCACAACGCTCGATCCCATGTACGCGGCTGCGCACGCTGGTCTTGCGCTGGCGCGGTGTGGGCAAGCCGTGACCAAGGCGGTGCCGCATCGCGAGGGGTTCGCCGACGCGAAAGCAGACGCGCTTCGAGCGCTCGCTCTGGACACGGCATGCGCTGACGCACACGTGGCACTTGGACAGGTGCTGTTTCTCAGTGAATGGAATTGGGCGGGCGCCGAACGCAGCTTCGAGCGAGCGCTGGAAATCAACCCGAATCATCCCGAAGCATTTCTGCACTATGGCGGCCTGATGGAAGCACTGGGTCGCCTCGATCGAGGACTCCAATTGAAGCAGCAGGCGCTCGAGCGCGATCCGACGTCGGAGCTGGCCTTCTTTCTGATCGCCGTGTCCTTCTGGAATCAGCGCCGCTACGACGACGCCCTGGCGTGGGTGGATAGAGTGCTCGAACGCGATCCGACGCACCTGCAGGCCCACGAATTGCGGGGCGGTATCTTTTTCAAGAAAGGCGACGTCGATCGCATGTTGGCGGAAGACCTCGCGTTCGCGAAAGCCCTTGGCGCTCCGGAGGAGAAACTCGCGGCGATCAGAACCATAGGCCGCGAAGTCAAAGCCGCGTACGACGCAGGCGGACGCCAGGAGATGATGCGCTGCATTCTGAAGCGTGTGCCAGACGAACAGAGTCAAGGGCGCGCCGGCGTCCACCTCCCGGTGCTCTACGCCGAAGTGGGCGACCTCGACGCCGCGTTCGCGCATGTCGATCGAGCACTCGACGCGCGAGAGCCGGGACTTGTGCACCTCGTCGTCGCGCCACAATGGGACGCCTTGCGGCCAGACGCGAGATTCCGTCAGTGTCTCGCCCGGATGGGGCTGGAGCCCGTTGCCGATCGCCTACACTGACGCGATGGATCCGTCAGGCGTCATCAAGTCGCTGTTCGGCGTGCCGCGCGCGCTCATCGGCGTCGTCCATACGCAGGGACTTCCCGGAACTCCGTCCTCCGATCGTGACATCGAGCAGATTGTCGAAGCCGCCGTCGCGGAGGCACGCGTCTACGCGTCCACTGGCTTCCATGGCGTGATCATCGAGAACACGCACGACCGGCCGTATCTCAAAGGGTCCGTTGGCCCCGAGATCGTCGCCGCGCTTGCGGTGATCGGTCACGAAGTGCGGCGCGCCGCGGCGCTGCCGCTCGGCGTGCAGGTGCTCGCCGGAGCCAATGAAAGCGCCTTGGCGGTCGCGCTCGCGTGCGGTGCGAGCTTCATCCGCGTCGAGGGCTTCGTCTTCGCCCATGTCGCCGATGAAGGGCTCATCGAATCGAGCGCGGCGACCCTCCTCCGGTATCGCCGCGCGATTGGCGCCGATCGCGTGCGCGTGTTCGCCGATATCAAGAAGAAGCACTCGGCACACGCGTTGACCGCCGACGTGAGCATCGCCGAGACTGCCAAGGCCGCCGAGTTCTTTCTCGCCGACGGCGTGATTGTTTCGGGAATCGCCACCGGACAGCCGGCCGACGTCTCCGATGTCGCGGCGGTGGCCCAGGCGGTGACGGTGCCGACGCTGGTCGGTTCCGGCGTCACGCTCGGCAATCTTCATGACTACGGCGAGGCGGATGCGCTCATTGTCGGATCGTCGGTCAAACGCGGTGGCCTCTGGTCGGGAGTGATCGACGAATCACAGGCTCGTTCGCTGGCCTGCACGTTCAACACGACGTAGCCCGCGCGTGGTCGATGCGATGAGCGACTCTGCACACGCCACGCTCGCGCGATCTTCGGATCTCCTCTACTTCAACGAGCGAGGATCGGGACCGCCGCTGCTGCTCGTGCATGGAGTGATGATCACGGGCGACATGTTCGAGCCGGTCGTGGAACACTTCGCCATGCGGCATCGCGTGATCGTTCCCGATCTGCGTGGGCACGGGCGCAGCCGCCAACTTCCTCCACCATACACGGCTACGCAGCTGGCGTCGGACCTTGTGCATCTGCTCGATCATCTGGATATCGACTCGACTGCGCTTCTCGGCTACTCGCAAGGCGGTGCGATTGCGCAACAACTGGCTCTCGATCATCCGCGTCGATGCAAGCGCCTGGTGCTCGCGTGCACCTACGCCTTCAATATGGCGACGCGTCGCGAGAAGCTCGAGGGCCACCTGGTGCCGCTGTTGCTCAATCTCCTTGGCATGAGGCGCTTTGCCAGGCTCGTCGTGTCACGAGGTCTGAAGCAGGTGGGCAGGGAACGCGCCGGCTGGGTCGAGAGCCTCATCGCGGATCAGACCCGTGAATTGATGGTGTCGGCCTGGAAGGCGGCAATGGCGTTCGACAGCAGGCGTCGCCTGGCCGAAATCACCTGTCCGACGCTCATCGTCGCTGGCTCGAACGACGAGGCGGTACCGCTGCACCACGCGAGGATGCTCCACGACGGGATCACCGGCTCTCAGTTGGTCATCGTCGCTGGCGGCGATCACGCGCTCATCTGGGCGCGCCCCGACCAGCTCGTATCGGTCGTCGACGAATTCCTCCAGGCCTGATGGCACACGCAAGCCAGGGACGTAGAGACGAGAACGGCCGTGCGTTAGGATGTCGCGATGCGGTTCAATGCGTTCATCTCGTACAGCCGCGCACCCGATGTCGCCATCGCAGCGCCATTGGAGAAGGCGCTCGAGCAGTTCGCCCGGAAGTGGTACCAGCGGCGGGCTCTTCGCGTCTGTCTCGACGTCAGCGACTTGCCAGTCAGCCCCGGACTGCGCACATCGATCGAGTCGCATCTGGCCCAATCCGAGTTCCTGATCTTTCTCGCGCGGCCCGAATCGGCGCGCTCCGAATGGGTCTGTCGGGAACTGCAGTGGTGGCTCGCGCATCGCCCGATCGAGAAGCTTCTGTTGGTACGCACCGGTGGGACGATCCGCTGGTCGAACGAGAAGCGTGATTTCGAGTGGGACGCCACGACCGCCTTACCGCGATGCATCGGCGGAGCCTTCGCGGAGGAGCCAGCGTACGTCGAGGTTCCGCCGCTCGACGGCGACCAGACGCCAGACTGGAATGAGCCGCGATTTCGACAGCCGCTCCTGAAACTGGCTGCGGCGCTTCATGGTCGGCCCGCCGACGAGCTCGAGGGCGCGGATCTCGAGCGACATCGCCACTTGATGAGGGCGATCGTCGCCGCGGCGTGTGTGTTCATCGTTCTCATTGCGGTCGCGGTCGTCAGCGCTTATCGAACATCGCGGTCTCAGGGGCTCGCGCGGCGCAATGAACAGGCGTTCGAGACCGAGCGCCGACGGAACGAAGCCAAGCGGCTCTCGCGGATCGCGAAGGACTCCACGAACGATGCGAAGTTGAGCCTGTTGCTTGGATTGGAAGCCGTCGGGGCCACGTACCGCGCCGATCGCACCGCGACGCCGGAGGCACAAGAGGCCCTGAACTGGGCAATCCAGCTCGATGGCGGAATCGTCAGTTTCAATCGCCGCTGGTTGCCGCGCAGTGGCACCGAGATCCTCACCGCCGATGGTCAGGCGCTCGCATCCGCGACCGGCGCCCATCTCGAACTCTTCGATCTCCCAACAGGAGCTGGCAGACGCCTGAGTGCCGGTCAGGCTCCGCTCGCGGCGGTCGCGTTCGCCGACGACCATTTCGTCGCCGTCGACCATCGATTGGCGGTCTGGAAGTGGACGTTCGATGGACAGCACCGTGAGACCGTCCGCATCGCCGCAGGAATCCCCATCGGGATTGCATTATCGGCGGATGGACGATCCATCGCATGGTACGGCACGGGCGGTGCGCTGTTTCTGTCGGAAGGCGGATCTGCGCCGCCACGCGCGTTGGAATGCGGGCGCGGACAAGGTGAGCTTTCCTTTTCTCAGGACGGCGGCTTCTTGCTCGTCACGACGAGCACCACTATCTTTCTGTGCGACCTGACGGTCGGGACGTCGATAGAGTTACCTGCAGATGATGTGAGTCACGTGGCGTCCGGACCTCGGGCGCTTCACGTTGCAGCCGTTCGTGGGTTCCAGATTCTCTTGTGGAAATCTCCGGCGTTGGACCGCGCAGGCAGCGCGTTGACCGGCCATCTTGCCGAGATTCGCGCGCTCGCGTTTTCGGGCGACGGTCAACTCTTGGCCAGCGGCGATACCAGCGGGACCGTCAGGTTGTGGAATGCGGAATCGGAGACGCTCGAGCTTGAATTCCAGCGGCCCGGACACATGATCGAGTCGATGACATTCAGCGTCGACGGCCATTTCCTTGCCGTCAAGTCGGATCAATCGCTGACGATGTACCCGACGACGTTGACGGAGCTGATCGTCGAAGCGTACCGCCACGTCGGCTCGCGGCGTCTGACGAACGATGAGTGCGCGCGGTACCTTCAGATGAAAGCCTGTCCGCCAGCACCGTAGCATGCAGGATCGCGGAGGAGATTCGTATGACTGACGTCGCATGCGCAGCAGGTCGCAGCCGCCGCGAATTCATGAAAGAGATCGCCGCCTATGGGACCGCGGCCATCCGATGGCGTTGTTCAGGCGGCACCCGGGCCGGTTCGAGCTGTGGCACATCAAGGATTTCGTCGGGCTGAAAACC
>DAIUKO010000018.1:15909-17142 GCA_036848175.1 Vicinamibacterales bacterium
GCACCCGGGCCGGTTCGAGCTGTGGCACATCAAGGATTTCGTCGGGCTGAAAACCGTGAATCCGTCGCTCGGGCCGAACGCGCGCGTGAGCAGCATGGCATTTACGCCCGTCGGCGTCGGACAGGTCGACTTCAAACCGGTGTTCGCGAACGCGGCGCTCGCCGGTCTCAAGCACTTCGCGGTCGAGCACGACAACGCGGCATCATGGGGCGATTCATTGGCCGCGGCGCGAGTGTCGTATCAGAATCTGGCGAGGATGCTCTCGTCGACATGAGGAGTGGCGTGCCTGAGTCGAAGCTCGCACCGTTCGCTGACGCGAAGTACATGTCGCTGGAGACGTTCAAGAAGAACGGTGAGGGTGTCAAAACGCCCGTCTGGTTCGTGCTCCACAACGACGCGTTCTACGTGTATACCGAAGCCGACTCGTGGAAGGTCAAGCGGATTCGAAACAATCCGCGCGTGCGGGTGGCGATCTGCAACGTTCTCGGAACGGTGAAGGGCCCGTGGCTCGACGCGACCGCGTCGCTCGTCGAGGGCGACGAGCAGCTCGCCGCGGACAAGCTGCTCGACCGAAAGTATTTCCTGAAGGTGATCTTCAACGTCCTCACGAAGATCAATCGGCACAAGCGGGCGATGATCAGAATCAAGGCCGCGTGAGCCGCCGAGCCTAGCGCAATCGCGCGAGCGCAGACAGGGCGAGCTGGCGTGACTTCTCGATGCGCTCCTTCTCGTCGCTGATTCCGCCGACGCTGACGCGGATGAAGGTGTTGCCGCGCAGCACGTACAGCGCGCCGGCGACGCGCGTGCCAGACCAGAACGCCTCGTCGCCGACGCCGGCGATCGGCCGCGCCTCCGTCTCACCTTCCGGCTTGCTCGTCTCGCCCGTCCGACGTGGTTCGCGCTTTTCCTCGGAGGCGCGCTCATCACGACCATGGAACTGGTCGCGCCAGAACGCCCGCGGTGTGATGGTTCTGCCGACCGACGTCGTGTTGCCCGCGACGGCAATGCTCACCGATCGCGGCGTCCCGGTGGCCAGATAGCACTGCGACAGCAGCAGGCCGCGCGCCTGGTGCGTCGCCGGCTGACGCTCCTTCACGTCCACGCCGAGCACGGCGCGCACGTCGGCGTCTGCGAGCAGCGCGCACGCGTCGGGCTTCGTCGCGGCCGGCCGCCGGCTGGCCGCAGGCGCCTGCGCGAGCAGCGCGAGAATCAGGACGACGAGCATCGAGCCGC
>DAIUKO010000018.1:17242-38159 GCA_036848175.1 Vicinamibacterales bacterium
GCCGGATCCCCGTGCTTGCCTGTGGCCGCGTCGCCGTAGCACAGCGTGCCGCCTCCCTTGTTGTCGCCGGTGCGCGTCCCGAACTGCGTCCCATCGAACGCCGCGAACAGGCCGCGGCCGCCGACCTGGCGCGCGATCGTCGCCAGCGCATCCTGCGCTGAAGCAGGACCGGTCGACGCGTTCTGCGTGGGATCGTTCACGCACGTACCCGTGCAGCCATCCGCGTAGCCGACGAGCACGCGCCCCGTGCGGTCGACCGTGATGTCGTTGAAGTCGAGCAGATTGCGGCACGGGTTGCTGCCGCCGCCGTTCCAGATGCAGCCGCGCTGCACCGCGTCCGCCGGCGTCGCATCCGCCGTCGTCCACGTCTTGCCGCCGTCATACGTGAACCCGACATAGAGGTGCCAGACGCCGAGGAAGTCGGCCGCCTGCGTGTCTCCCTTCGTCGGCGTTCCGAGGAACGCAAACGCGGCGCGGTTGTCGTCGCCCGCGATGACTTCGGCGAACTCAGTGTTCTGGATCCCGAACGGCGTTCCCGCGTCGGCCGACTTGGTCCAGTGGGTGCCGCGATCGCGCGACACCGACACCTTCGCGTGGCCGTCGCCGTTGGCGTAGCCGAAGTAGATCGTATTGTTCGCGCCGGCTGCGACTGAAGGATCGCTGCCGCCGTTGGCGAGCAGCGTGCCGTCGGGCACCGTGCGCACGATCCACGACAAGCCGTTGTCGGTCGACACCGCGATTCCGGGACGCTCGACGCCGGCGCTGTCGAAGCAGTCGTTGTTCGGCACGTAGACCGTTCCGTCCGGCGCGACGCGCACATGGCCGTGCAGCCCGCCGCACGTGCCCGGCGCGATCGGCTTGTCGACGCCGTTGACGCTCGCGAACGTGTAGATCGGAATTCCTGGCCCGAACGTCACTCCGCCGTCGTCGCTCCTCGAACAGAAGGCGGTGACGACATCCTGCGAGCAGTAGTAAATCGCGTGCGGATACGAGGTCTTCGTCGCGGGGAGCGGCGACGCGTACGGTCCGCCGCCGACCGTCTGGTGATCCACGCCGGCCGGCTGGCCGGAGCCCTGCGTCGGCAGCCAGTTCTCGCCATCGTCGTCGGTGAACGACAGCTCGCTGGTGACGCCATTCAGCTGAGACGAGAACGTGCGGTTCGGTCCGCCGAGGCGCCCGTCGTCCGTGAACAGGATCGGATCGAGGCTGACGCGCGCGAACGGCGATCGCTTGTCTTCCCACACGGACGTCGCCGGCTGCTGCGCATCGTTGAACGTCACGCGCAGCGTGTGGTTGCCCGCTTCGATGAAGACCTTCCCGGTTTTCCAGTTCACGCCGATGGACGGCTCACCCGCGTCGTGCTGGGCCGATGTGGTCGAGCCGATCGACGGCGTGATGCAGGTGGAAGAGGACTGGAACGTTCCCGGCACTGTTCCCGCTGGACAATCTTCCGGCGCGCCATAGTTCACGAACGTCGCGACGCCGTGCGGCAGCGGCGCAGGCGCCGGCGACGTTGGTTTCGGCGCCGTCGTCAGCGTTGCGACGGCGTGCACGGGCGTGGGCAGCGGCGAGAGCGCCGCGGTCGATCGGATGTGCCACAGACCGTCGAGCGGATCGGTGACCGTCAGCGTCTCGTTGCCCGGTCCGGTGAACAGACCGTCGGGCGCGCCCGGTCCGTGATCGGCACTGGCCGGGCTTATCGCGAAGAGATCGATGTCGGTCGGCGCCGAGCTCGTCCATGTGAATGTGATCGTGAGCGTCGCTGTATTGGTCGTGTAAAAAGTCGCTGCAGCTGCGGGGAGGATCACGTTGAGATCGTGGTTGTCGCACAAGCCCGGCGGACAGACATCCTGCACGCCGAGATTCGTGACCTGTCCGGCGACGACGGCGCCATGGTCCCACTCGACAGGTCCCGAGGAACTACTTATGGTGGTAGCAGTTGCCTGCGCGTCGACGTGCGTGTGATGCAACGGCGTGGCAAGCGCGACCAGCGCAACCGTAACGGCCAGTGCGCCGCAGTGCGTCCGGACGATTCGCATGGATCCTCCACCTGCCTGAGGCATGGCGATCGTCGTGGAGCAATGGGCGTTCCTTCACGTCGTGCGGCCCGCCTGCCTGAGCAGCGACGGCTCGGCCACAGGGTTTCTCGACCGCTGTGCCGACAAGCTCGGTGAAACGTCGGCGCGTGTTTCAATGAAGGAGAGCCGGCAATGAGCAGACGGACCTGGATGCGTCCAGAAACCGCACTCGCATTGGCGCTCATCGTTGCGGTCTCCGTCGCGGCGAACATCCGTCGCGTTCACGCGGCACGGGATGGCGAGATGCGCCTTATCTTCTACGGCTATGAGAATGGCCGCCCACGAACTGCCGCCGCCGTCATCGACGGCACGCGACTCTCGAATGTAACGAATCTGGCGTTCCTGCATGCCGGCGGCGAGATTTCGCCGAATGGCAGGGAGATCGCATTCGATACATGTTCCAAGACCGATCGCGCGATCAAGACCGCACGGCTTGATGGAAGCCACGTGAAGCACGTCGTCCGACTGTCGGGCACGAGTTGCGTGGGGCCGCGTTGGTCGCGTGACGGAACGCGGTTGTCGTACCCCGATCCGACCGATTTCCAACTCCACATCGTTCAACTCGATACGGGCGTCGATATCGCGCTGCAGTACACGAGTCCGGCATTTGGGTGGCATTCCTGGTCGCCGAAGAGCGACCAGATCGTCTACGAGACCGGGAGAGGCGGCACACGGAGGATCGATATCATCGATCTTGCCACGTGGCGGACGCGCCAACTGGTGGGGCCAAGGCAGTTCGGTGCCTGTGAGGCGTGGGCGCCGGACTGGTCGCCGACGAGCGATCGAATTGCGTTCACCTGGTGCGACCAAAAGCTGTACGTCGTCAATGTCAACGGCACGGGACTGACGCCAATCGCTGAATCGGCGTACGCGCCACGATGGTCGATCGATGGGAAGTCCCTGCTGTTTCTGAGAGGCACTGCGCTGCTCCGGATTTCAGCAGATGGAGGGCGGGCCCAACAAGTTGGCATACTGCCTTACTACGGCGGACCGTTTTCCATCGGACCGATTCAGTAAAGGACGAACGTGAGAACAAGTGGCTGGTATACCGCGCGGCAGCGGTTCGTCGAAAGTCATCAAGGGCCCACGACTGAATCAACCGAACGACGATAATAAGCTCGTTGGTCGTCATCGGAAAGAGGATACCGATGGGTCGACGTCAGTGCTGTGCGTGCTTGAGCGCGTTGTGCCTCGTGCTCGCGGTGAGCTCGCGCGTTGCCGCGCAGGGCTACGGTGTCTACGAACAGAGCGCGTGCGCGATGGCACGCGGCGGCGCAGCAGTCGCGGCGCCCTGCGACGACGGATCGGCGATCTACTTCAACCCGGCTGCCATCGCGATACAGCGCGACGGCAGCACGCTGTCCGGCGGCGCGACGCTCATCGGACCGCGCGGAGATTTTGCCGGCTTCGGCGGCCGTCTCAACGGCACGATGAAGGAGAACTGGTTGCCGGTGCCTTCGGCCTACTACACCACGCCGGTCGGCGATCGGTTGGCCCTTGGCATCGGCATCTTCGTACCGTACGGTCTGACCATCGAGTGGCCTCTGGATTTCGCGGGCCGCTTCGTCTCGTACAAGACCGTGCTGCAGGCGCCTTACCTGCAGCCGACGATCGCCTACAAAGTCAACGACCACGTTTTCGTCGGCGGCGGGCCTGACTTCGTCTTCTCGAACCTCGAGCTCAATCAACGCGTCGACCTCGCGACGCAGCAACTCGCGCCGGGCATCACGTTCGCGCAGATTGGCGTGCCGCCGGGCACCGATTTCGCGAACGTGAAGATCAGCGGGTCCGACTTCGGCCTCGCAGGACACGTCGGCATCCTCATCAAGGCCGACGAGAAGCTATCGATCGGCGCCCGGTATCTCTCGCGTCACACGATCTCGCGTCAAGACCTGGCGTTCGCGTCCGAGCAGATTCCCACCGGACTGCGGACACCGATTCCTCTCCCCGGCATCCCTGCCGGGACACCAATCGACACGCTGCTCGCGCCGCAATTTGCGGCAGGCGGTCGCCTCGGCAACCAGAGTGCGCGAACCGAGCTCACCGTACCCGATCAGTTCGTCGCCGGCGTGGCGATCATGCCGATCGCACAGCTGAAGCTGCTCGTTGACTATCAGTTCACGACGTGGAGCGTGTTCGAAGGTCTCGAGTTCACCACCGACCGCGGCCTCACCGAGCTCATCGTGAAGAACTACCGCGACACGAGCGGTGTGCGGATCGGCGTGGACTACGGCGTCACCGATCGCGTTGCGCTGCGCGGCGGATTTGTGACGCATCAGGCTGCGGCGCCGGATGGTTCGGTGACGCCCGATCTACCCGAAGGGGCTCGCCGGGAATACACAGCCGGCCTTGGCGCTCGTTTCAGCAGACGCCTCGGCGTCGACATCGCCTATCAGTACATCGATCAGGAAGACCGAAATGGTCGTGTGCTGCTCACGGGCCCTGACACCGGCACCTACGCCTTTCACGCGAATCTCTTCGGGGCGACGGTGACCGTCCGCTTCTGACGCCGGCCCTGAAAGGGCCGGCCTACGGCCTACGACGATACTGCGAGTGCGGCCCGTCTCGCCTTCACGGATTGGGGGCGACGGGCGTTATGGCGTCCCCGGCGTCGTCAGCGTGAAGTAGCTGTTCACCGGCGCCGTGAAGACGAACGAACCGTTGGTGACGATGGCATCGCTGCCTCGTTTGAATTGGTTGCCGCTGACATCGGTCTGATAGAACTCGAAGCTGCTCACCGACGGCAGTCCGCTCAGCGAGCCGCTGATCGGGATGCTCGAAGCGCCGATGTTGCGTCCGACCAGCGTCAGCCGCCCGCTGACCGGATCGCGGAAGGCGTAGATCGTGAGGTTGGCGTTCGACTCGGTGGCGGCGATGCGAATCGATCCGCGCGGCACGAAGCGCTGGATTTGGGCGTGCTGAAAGAACGTATCGCGCGGGGTATAGACACCTGTCGATGTGTTGTAGGCGAGCGGTGGAAGCCCCGGACCGTTGTCGTTCGGCGGCGTCGTGCCGCGGCCGGCCAGGATCGCGTGATTGTAGACGCTGTCCAGCGCGTCCCACACCATGACCGCGCCTGGACCCTGACCGATGTGGCCGAGGACATCCGACGGATTCCAGACTTCGGTGATCCAGTAGTTCTTGTTCGGAAAGGCCGAGCTCTTGATCGCCGCCGCGGCGCCGCCGCTGTTCGTGCCGTAGTTGTGGAAGCCGAAGTGATCCACCTTCGCCATGACGATGCTGCTCGTCATCATCTGCGGCATGTAGGTGTTCACGCCGGTGGTGATCTGCGCCGTATTCGGACCGACGAACTTGAGCGCGCTCAACCCCATCGCATCGAGTTTCAGCGAGAGCTTCTCGAGCAGCCGCGTGTACTGCCACTGATCGACCTGCGGCCCTTCGATGCCGTCCCAGTCGGGCTCGTTCATCGGATCGAGCATGTCGAACTCGACGTTCTCCGTGTTCTTCGCGTAGAAGCAGAACGTCGCCATCATCTCGACCCACTCGTCCTCGCTCGCGGCGTTGATGACGCTGCCGCCCATCCATGGCGGTACCCGTCCCATGAAGCTGATGAGAATGCCGGTCGTGATCCCTCGCAGGTTCAAGTAGTGAAGCGTGCCCCAAAGGTTCTGGAACTTCGCATTCGAGTAGAGGCTGTTGTAGAACGCCCAGTTCGGCGTGTTCGGATCGGCGTCGTCGTTCGTGCTCTCCCAGTCCTCCATGTCGAACACGACGCGCCACACCTTGACGCCCATCTGATCGATGAGCATGTCAATCGCCGGCTTCAACTCACCGTTCTTCCAGCTCAGCGAATTCATGTTCACGCCGAACCCGTCGATCTGCTGGAAGACCTGCGCGCCGTTGACCGTCAGCGCAGTGCCGGCGCCGGCGTTCACGGTGACGTTCACCGGCGCCGACGTGACGATGCTCCCAGCCCCGTCGCGTGCGGTCGCGGTCAACACGTGCGAGCCGCCGGGCGCCGTCAGCGAGACGGAATACGGAGCAATCGTGTCCTCGGGACCGGCCTTGGCGCCGTCGACGTTGAACTGCACGCCGGCCACCGCACCGGTAACCGTCGCAGCGATCGAGAAGGCGCTCGAAATCGTCGCGCCGTCCGCCGGTGACGTGATGGAGACGCCAATCGGTGCCTGCGCGGCCGTGAAATCGGCGGTGACGTTGGCGCCGCTGATCGTGACGTTGCGGCTCGTCGGCGTGAACGCGAAGCCTGGCTTGCTCGGCATCACCGCGTACGAGCCGTTGACGAGCCCGGTGAACGTGTAATTGCCCGATGCATCGGCGTTCGTCGTGGCCGTCGCCGTCCCGCCGAGATCGACTTTCGCCGATGCGCCGTTGCTGGGCGGCGTGATCGCGCCGGAAATCGAGAACGTCTGCGCGACGACCAGCGCGACGGTCGCGGCGTGACTGAGTGATCCGCTCGTGGCCATGATGTTCAGCGTCGCGTTGCCGTTCGGCGTCGTCGCCGCCGTCGCGATCGTGAGCGTCGAGCTCCCCGAACCGGCGATCGACGGCGGTGAGAACGACGCGGTCGCATCCGCCGGCAGGCCGGTCACAGCCAGGTTCACGGCGCCGGCGAACCCATTCTGCGCTCCGATCGTAACCGTATAGCTCGTCCCCGTGCCTGCCGTGACGGTTCGCGACGCGGGCGTCGCTGCGACCGTGAAATCGGGCGGCGGCGGTGGCGGCGGCGGCCCGCTCGGGACGATTTGTATCCCGTTCACGGGCGCCCGCACCACGCCGTTCGACGACTGACCAGGCGTTGCCGTGACGGTGAATCCGCCGGAGCCCGGCGCAATCGCGCTGAACTTCACGTAGTTGCCGTTCGAGTTGTTGGCCTGCGTGAACGTGCCGGCGAAGTTCACGTTCACCGGATCGGTGAGGTTGATCGTGGTCGTCGTGATGCCGGTGCCGCTGATGCGGTACGCGCCGGTGCGAGTCGCAGCAGAGTTGTCGCCATCCGCGTAGACATAGACGTCGTACGATCCCGCCGCCAGTCCGGCGACGGTGATGGTGATCGCGCCGCCGGAGCCGTTGTCGAGATATCCCTTCATCATTCGCTGACTGCCGGCTTGATCGGCGATCGGCGTACTCCACACGCCATCCGACGTCCACGTCATCGTCGTTGGTGTGGCGGCGCCGGTTTCATCCTTCAATGCCAGCGCGGTGGTGCGTGACGCGCCGGTGACGCTGTTCCAGTTCGTCTTCGCTACGACTCCTGCGCTGTCGGCCGCGCTCATGGCCGTGCCGCTTCCCACGAAGTCGACGCTGATCGCTGTGCCGGTGCCTGTGGCCACGGCATTGACGGTCAGCGACACGGTCGTGGCGTGCGTCAGCGAACCGCTCGTTCCGGTGATGGTGAGCGTCGACGTGCCGGTCGGCGTGCTCGCCGCCGTCGTCACGTTCAGCGTCGCGCTGCCCGATCCGGCGATCGACGCGGGGGTGAATGACGCGGTGGCATTGGCCGGCAGGCCGCTGGCGCTCAGGCTCACGGTGCCGGAGAAGCCATTCAACGCGCCGGTCGTGACGGTGTAGCTGGTGCTCGTTCCCTGCTGCACGGTCTGGGATGCCGGCGTCGCAGCGATGGTGAAGTCGGCCGCGGGCGGAGGTGGCGGAGGAGGCGGCGGTGGCGGCGGTGGTGGGGGCGTGGCCGTCGTGGGGACGATCTGAATGCCGTTGACCGGCGCGCGCCTGCTGCCGGTGGATGTGCCCGGAGTCGCCGTCAACGTGAAGCCGCCGGCGTTGATCGTGAAGCGGATGTAATTGCCGTTCGAGTTGTTGGCCTGTGTGAAGGTGCCGCTGAAATTCGTGCTGGCTGGATCGGTCAGCGTGATTGTCGTCGTCGTGATACCGGATCCGCTGATTTGATACGTACCGCTCCGCGTCTGCGTCCCGTTGTCGCCGTCGACATATATATAAACGTCGTAATCCGCCACCGCCAATCCGGCCACCGTCACCGTCGTCGGATTCTGGAATCCCTGGTCCAGGTACCCTCTCATCAGCCGGCGATTACCGGGCTGATCGGTGATCGGCGTGCTCCAGCTGTTGTCCGCGCTCCAGATGACCGTCGCGCTCGTGGCGGCGCCGGTCTCGTCCTTGAGCGCTAGTGGAGTCGTCCGTGCTGCGCCACTTACACTGTTCCAGTTCGTTTTTGCTACGACGCCTGCGCTTTCGGTGGCGCCCATCGCGGTCGCGCTGCCGACGAAGTCGATGCTGATGGCAACTGGGGACGCGGCGCGTGGCACCTCTATGACGCACGCGAGCACTAGAGCGGTCACCAGAGCCGCGGATGTAAGCAGGGCAGAACGAGGATTGCGCACAGCGAGAATTCGCGTCGTCATCGGGCGAGCGAGGCGTGCATTCGTTGTGCCGGCGGAGGCGGTGTGGTTCGGCTATTGGACCAATGCGCCGAACGCCCAGCAGATCAGCGCATTCGCGGTGGCCATCGTGAAGTCGTCGGTTCCTCGCGGTGAGAACAGTTCCAGCACCGTGTTCGACGCGGCGATGACAATGGCCAGACCAATCCAGGGCAGCGGCAGGCTGTGGCGGAGCACGATCCAGAGGCAGAAGACGAGCGCCGCGACGAAGCCGGACACGGTTCCGCCAACCGACTTGCGATTGACGTCGCCGATGCCCCAGACGCGCAGCTTTTGTTTCCCGAACAGCGCGCCGCCAATCTCGGAGCTCGCGTCGTTGACGATGTACGAACCCCAGATGAGCGCGAACACCACGGCGAACTCCGCCGGCCGGAAGATCGCCGCCAGGTGGGCGCCGATCGGCACCATCACGAATTTGAAGACGGTCCAGAGCGTGGTGATGAGCAGGCAGTTCGCGCGCGCGAGCACGCCGTCCATCACCCGTGACTGCGGACCGTAGAAGGCGGCGGCCAGGAACCCGTCCGAATAGTAGAAGGCGAGAAAGATCCAGCTGGCGACGACGGCATCGAAGAGGTTGTCCTGCAGGAACATCGTCGCGAAGTTGGGCGACGGATCGGCGGCGACGCGCGAATAGAGATAGAAGAAGCCGGCCATCGCGAGCGTGATGAAGCGGCCGCGTCGGCCGATCATGTCGACGATGCGAATGCGGCGCTCGGAGTAGCGTCGGACGAATTCGGCGACGTCGAACGGCGCGTGCATGCGGGAGGAGAACGACTGACGGCGCTCCTCTTTCGAAAAGCCAACGACATACTCGAGCAGCAGTGTCTTGGCGCCGTACCAGATGAACCCCCACAGCACATTGAAGACGAGGACGCCGACGACGATCTGCATCAGCCGCTGGCGGCTGACCTCATAGCTGGTGAAGAAGTAGGCGCTGCCTCCAGTCGCCACCATGGCCGCCCAGAACAGAGTCAGCGCCGTGTTGAAGAGCAGCGCGCCGCGGAAGATGCGATCGGCCGTGCGGCGCCGGTCGGCGGATGCCGAAGTTGACAGGGCGTCAACGGATGCAGCGACTGAAACGTCCATGACATTCATCCAAACGTGCTGAACCGGCTGCCCGACGCGTAGCGGCGCAAGCCGCGCTCGAACGTTATCACAGCCAATCCGATGTACAGGGCAGCCCCGAACGTCAGAATCGCGATATCGAGAAGAGAATCGCCGCGCACGACTCGTGCCGGCAGGTAGCCGACAAATCCCGCCGGCAGGAGCGTGAACAGCACCAGACGCAGCATGCCTCCGAACAGCGGCTCCGGGTACAACGAGAACGTGATCAGCAAGTCCCACAACTGTCGCGCCACTGACTCGACCTTCCCGAACCAGAACGCCAGGCTGAAGAACAGAATTCCCGTTGCGAGGAAGACCAGCGCACTCGCGATCACCGCCGCCACGGCCAGCGGCGCCGTGCGCCACGACAGCTGCCCCGACAAGGCGATGAAGATGATTCCGGACAGAAAATCGCCGACGCCGGACGGCTGCGATCGTACTCCCAGCGCATAGATCAGAACGGACTTCGGCTGCGTGATCAGCGTATCGAGATCGCCGTCTTCGATGAAGCGGCCGAGATGGCGGACGCCGCCGGCGATCGTCACGGTCAGCCCGAACGCGGCGGCGACGATGCCGAACAGCACCTGAATGTCGGCGAGACTCCAGCCGCGCAGCGTCGTGACGTGCCGCATCAGCGCCCACCAGAACACGAAGAAGGTGACGTTGTTGAGCGCCATGAACACGGCCTGCATCACGAAGGCGCCGCGCAGGGCCAACGTCGCCTTGAGATTCGTCGCGACCAGAGCACGCACGAAAGCCAGATTGTTCGATCGTCGAGTCATTCGGATGCCTTTCATGCTTCGACGTTCAGGTAACAGAGAAGTACGGAGAGAACAGAGTTCACAAACGGAGCAACAGAGTTAACGGAGGACGAACGGAGAGAAGAACCGGCGTTTCGGCGCGCTCGGGAACCGAGAGCGGATCACGAAGTTCGACGGGCCGGCCTGCGTAGCAGGCCGGCTGACTGCGGCGGATCGGATCGGAATCGTGAATGGGTCGAGGTTCAGTGCCATTCACGATTCCGATCCGATTCGCCGCAGTGCGTCGCTTCGCGACGCCCGTCGAACTCCGCTCCGTTCGTTCTCCGTTGACTCCGTTCCTCCGTTTGTGAACTCAGTTTTCTCCGTTTACCTCCGTTTCCTCCTAGCCGCCGTTGATCGTCAACGCCGATGTGGCACGGCGAAAAATCCACGACACCGCCAGCGCCGTCGCACAACTCCAGATCAGGAGGTTGCGTGCCAGCACTTCGGGTGACATCAGCGGCGTTCGCAGGACGAACGACGCCGGTGCAGCCAGCAGCACCGGAAACGGCGTCAATGCGGCCGCCCGCTGAACGAACTGCGGATACAGATCGAGCGGCAGCATCAGGCCGCCGAGCACGAACATCAGCTTCTGCCACATCCAGTACACCGGCGCCACCTCCTGCAGCCAGAACGCCAGCAATCCAATCCACAGGTCGAGCGCCGTCATCAACGCGGCCGCCGCGAGGCCGAACGGCACGACGATGACCAGTGCGCCCAGAGGCGGCGTCCGTCCGGTGAACGCAAAGGCGCAGAGAAACGCCGTCACACCGAGCACTGGCGCGCGCACCGCGAGCAGACCGAGGCCCGCGGCGAATTCGGCGATCGCATACGAGACCGGACGCCCGAGCCGGTAGACGACGTCGCCCCGCCGGATCGCTTCCTGAATCTCGACGTGGATCGGAGGCGCGCTCAACATGATCCATTCGGTCACCGCCAGGTACCACACCAGATCCCTGGGATCGCCGGCCACCGCCATCCCGGCTTCCGCGACCGCATGCCACAGGCTCGAGAAGACGCCGAGGATGACGGCGAAGAACACCACGCGGCCGTACAGCTCGCCGCGCTCCCGCCGCGCCTGTGCGATCGCGATGCGTGAAAACGCCGCATACTTCGCCATCGGTGCAGCGGTCATGATGTCGCGCTCCTTCGGTCGGCGTCGGCGTACAGCGCCCGAATCACCTCGTCGAGCGGCGCGTCCTCGATCGCCATGTCTCTGATCGCCGACTGTCGCAGCGCAGCGTCGACGACGCGTCCGAGCGGTGCGATCTCGAGCGAGATGTCGAGATCGGTCCGATACGATCGTGACGACAGGACGCGCACGCCAGGCAGTACGAGATCGAGATGTTCCGCTTCGCTCCACAGCGTCACGCGCTTCGCTTTCAGATAGCCGCTGCGCAGCGCGGCGATGGGGCCGTCCCAGAGCAGACGGCCGCCGTGGATCACGATCGCGCGCGTGCACACGCGCTCCATGTCGCCGGTGTCGTGCGACGTCAAGAGCAGCGTCACGCGCTCCCGCTCGGACTCGGTCCACAGCAGCTCACGAATCACCGCCTTCGCCGAGACGTCGAGGCCGATCGTCGGTTCGTCGAGAAACAGCATGCGCGGCGAGTGCAGCAGGCTCGCGGCGATCTCGCAGCGCATGCGCTCGCCGAGCGACAGATGACGCACCGGCGTGTCGATCAGCGTGCCGAGCGCGAAGACCGATGTCAGACCGTCGATCCGCCGTCGATGCTCGCGCCGGTCGATTTCGTAGGCGCGACCGAGCAGCTCGAACGTGTCGCGCGGCGGCAGTTGATACCAGAGCTGGGAACGCTGGCCGAACACCGTGCCTATCTCGAAGGCCAGCCGTCGCCGGTCGCGCGACGGCACGAGCCCGAGCACCTGCACACGGCCGCCATCGGGCTGAAGAATTCCGGCGAGGATCTTCAACGTCGTCGACTTGCCGGCGCCGTTCGGGCCGATGAAGGCGACGCGCTCGCCCGGCGCGATCGAGAACGACAGCCGGTCGACGGCCACGACCGTCTGCGTTTGCGGACGAATCACGTCGCGAATCCGGCCGGCAAGGCCGCTGCCGGCCGCGCGGCGGACCCGAAACGACTTGGACAGTTGATGCAGTTCGACAGCCGGGACAGTGGGGCGCACGGCGACCACTCCATGTCGCCCTGCGGAGCTCCCGGAAACGGCAACGCCCTTCCGGGAAGCATCCGGAAGGGCGCTGATTGCTGATGAATCGAAACGCTTCCGGTTTTACACCGCGACATCCATGTACAGTTCGCCCGAGAGGACGACGCTGCACTGCGGGATGACGATGGTGAAAGCCGGATGGATCACGTAGGAGAAGACGAGACTCGGTGGCCGATAGTTCACCGCCGGTCCCGCGATTCGAAGCACGACCAAGGACCAACGACCGATGATCAACGACCAACCTCAGTCGTATGTGGCGTTGTGTCAACCATGGCGCTGGACAGACCGGCCGTCGTTCTGTTCTGATCGGCCCGACTCTCGAGCCAATCATCATGGACATCTACAACGCCTCGTCGACGCTGACGCCCGAAGCGGCAGGGACGTTCGCGAAGCCGCCGCGCCGCGTGATTTTTCTCCCCGGCGAAGAGTTGTTCCGCTTCGGCACGATCAAGGGGCCGGCGTTCAAGGGCAGCGACGTCTTCGGCAGCCCGTGGTGGATTCCGCCGGCGACCTATCGCCTGATCGCCAAAACCGCCGACCGCACCGGCGCGTCGATGACAGAAGTCACACGTTCGCGCCTGGCCGTCGCGCCGGCGTGGAATCCGTTGATGGACTGGCTGATGGTGATCGCACTGAAGAAGGCGGTGCAGGCGTGGGTCGGTCCGACGAGGCCGCAGCCGCTGTCCGACCGCGATCGATCGGTCATCCTCCTCGGCTTTTACGATCAGGCGTACGTGCCCGGACTGGCGCCGCCGGAAGCGATGGCGAGCGAGGCGGCGATGCTCACGTACTACGGATCGGCGGCTGTTTAGAGGCCACCACGCCTCGAGTCAACCAATTCATTGTGAAACGGACGGGTCAGATCGCGCGATTGCGCGGAATCGCGTCTTGACTGAATCGGCGATTTCGCGGAAAACAACCGATACCCCCCGACCCCAAACGCGAGGACGCGCGTTGAAGGAGATGGCCGCATGATTCCGATCGACAGCATTCGCATCATCAATGGACCAGACGACGTTCTCAGGTTCCCGGCGACCGCCGAGATCACGGAGCTGGGATTCCGGCCGGGCGGACTGCGCATCGTCCACACGAGGCAAGGGCTGTGGCCGCCCGTCGACATCGACGGCAAGGCGTCGCCGGACGACGATCAGGAAGCGACCTTGTGGGTCATCCTTCAGGTCAACGGCGAATGGGTCGCCGCCGGCATGGAGCGATTGCGGCCGAGACAGACCGACAAGCCCGAACCGAACGATCCGACCAACTTCATTTCGGAGTGGGTCAGCGGTCGCAACTTCGGACCATTCAACGGCCACACTCCGAAAACCGGCGATCCGATTGGCTTCATGGTCGTCGCCGGCAGCACGCGGTTGGGCGCGCTGTTCAACGTCAGGGAGCGCAGCAAGGTGATCGAGATGACGTATCCACCCGTCCCCGGCACGCCGCCGGTCTGGGTCGAGGGGCAGGTGGAAGCTCCGAAAAAGGAAAAAGAAACGCGAGAGCACGAGCCGACAGAGAGGAAACATCGGGAGAAGCACGTCCCGGATGCCGACGTCAGTCAGCTGGCCACGAAAGCCGATCTCGATGCCGCGAAAGCGGAGATCCTCGCGCGGATAGACAAGGTCGAGGCGACGTTCAGGGAATCGGTCCGGCAGTTCGGTCCGCTCCTCGAACGCTTCTCAGGGTTCATGCGGTAGGCGGGCCGCTGCGCGGCCCGTGGGCGCCGCCTTCGGCGGCGCCCACGAGCGCGTGCCAGCGCGCGAGCCCACACTCACTTCGATAACACCTCGCAGATGCTCAGGTTGTAGCGGTCGGTCGTCGGCGCAGTCGCGTTGATGACAACCGTCGTGCCCACCGCCGGCGTGACCGCCGCGGCCCGTTGCACCCAATAGGTATCGCCGACCGGCGGCTTGTACTGGTGGACCATCACCTGATTCGGTCCGAGCGTCCGATCGATGGGCGCGTCCCAGTCGGTGCCGACGCCGACGACCCACGAGTTGTTCCGCGTTGTCACCAGCGATGCGCTCGGTGCGCCCGAAGCGGCGTTGGCTGAATTCGTCGCGCCGATCGCGCCGGCGCCGTTCACGCCCGTAGCATCGACGCCGATGAAGCTGAGAATCGTCATCGACGAAGCGGCTGGCTGCGAAATGGTCGCCGTCACCGACACGCTGCTGAGCGGCGCCGGCGCGAACGCACGCCAGATCTCCGCGGTCCCGCGCTGCACGTTCGTCCGCACCACGAGCTGCCAGGTCAGGCCGGCGCCGGTCACGCTCGTCGCCGTGGTGCTCGCGCCGCTCGAGTAGTCAGCTGAGATGAACGCCAGCAGCAGCTCGTTGGCAGCCGTTGTCGAGAAACTCTGCGTCGTGACCGTCGTCGCGCTCGACAGCGGCTGATCGCCGAACGCCGTGGCATCGATGGCAAGCGCCGGCGCCGTTGCCACCGTGACGTTGATGGCCGCCGACGTCGTCGCGTTGGCCGCGCCATCGCGTGCGCGCGCCGACAGCGTGTGCGCGCCGAGCGTCGTGGTCGTCGTGTCCCAGGTCACCGAATATGGCGGCGTGGTCATTTCCGCGCCGATTGGCGTGACGCCGTCGAGCAGGAACTGAACACCGACCACGCCGACGTTGTCGGAGGCGTTTGCCGAGACCGTGACTGCAGCTCCCGAGACGATGGCGTTGTTCGACGGCGCCGTCATCGACACGCTCGGCGGCGTGGCGTCGATGTTGTTCACGGTCACATGGATCAACGCTGACGTCGTGGCGTTGCCCGCGGCGTCGCGCGCCACTGCCGTCAAGACGTGTGCGCCGTTCGACGCCGTTGCCGAATTCCAGGACGTCGAGTACGGACTCGACGTCACCTCGGTGCCGAGGTTGACGTTATCGAGCTTGAACTGCACGCCGACGACGCCGATGTTGTCGGCGGCGGTGGCCGAGATCGTGACCGGACCGGAGACGGACGCATTGTCGGCCGGCGCGGTGATTGCCACAGTTGGAGACGTCGTGTCGGTGATGAGCGCCGACACGATCTCGACGACGCTCAGGTTATAGCGATCGGCCGACGGAGCGGTGTCGTTGACGGTTACGTTCGCGCCGCTCATCGACGTCGACCCGTTGACGCGCTGGACCCAGTAGGTGTCGCCGACCGGGGCGAGGTACTGATGGACCATCGTCTGGTTCGCCGGGACCGTCCGCGCGGCAGCGTTGTCGTAATCGTTGCCGACGCCGAACACGAGCGACTTCGCCCGCGTCGCGGCCAGCGTCGCCGATGGTGCGCCCGGCCTTGCGTTCGCCGTTGCCACGGCGCCGATGGCGCCGGCACCGTTGACGCCAGACGTGTCCGTTCCCTTGAAGCCGACAACCGTGATCGAAGACGTGACCGATTGCGAGAGCGTCGCCGTCACCGAGACGTTCGTGAGCGGCGCAGCCGCGAACGCCCGCCAGATTTCCGCGGTGCCGAGCTGTGTGTTCGATCGAACGATCAGCTGCCACGTCAACCCGGCGCCCGCGACTCCGGTGACGGTGATCGGCGTGCCGGTCAACTGATCGCTCGCGATGAATGCCAGCAGCAGTTCGTTGCCTGCCGTCGTCGAGAAGGCGCTCGTGGCGACCGTTGTCGACGCGGCGGCGCGATCGCCGAACGCGGTGACGTCGACGCTCGGACCGGTGGCACCGTTCACGACGGTCACCGTCACCGCCGCCGATGTGCCCGTGTTCCCGGCGGCATCACGCGCGACCGCCGTCAACGTGTGGCTTCCGTCGGCGACTCCGGCCGTGTTCCAGACGATCGAGTACGGACTCGTCGTGTCTTCGCTGCCGATGGCAACGCCATCGACCTGGAAGAACACACCCGCCACACCGATGTTGTCGGATGCCGTGGCGGACACGGTCACCGTCGCACCGGCGACTGTTGCGGCGCTGGTCGGCGACGTGATCGCGGCCGTCGGCGGTGTCGTGTCCGGCGTCGGCGGCGTCACCGTGACGCTGACGCCTCCAGAGGGAGCCTCCCGGTTTCCAGAGTTGTCGGTTGCCCGACTTCGGATCACCGCCTGACCCTGCGTGCTCGGCGTCCATGCAAACGTCCACGAAGTCGTGCCCGTCGCGGCGCTCCACGTCGTGCCGCCATCGGTCGATACTTCAACGGTCGCGACTGTTCCGCCGCCGATGTCCCCGGCCGTTCCCGAGATCGCGATCGGCGTTCCGCTGGCGACGGAGGCGCCGGATGCTGGCGACGTGATGGTGGATGTTGGCGCCTGGGTGTCTGGTATTCCGGGGACGAGATCGGGCTGCAGCGATCCGGCGGAGACGCCCATGTCGCCGAACAGATTCACGACTGCCTGCCGCATTGCGAGATCCGCCGGCGCACTGCCGCGGTCGTGATCGCTGTCGAGTCCCCACGACCACTGCACCGTGCCCGCACCGAACACTAACGCGCCACTGCTGTGTCGATACAACGTCATCGCGTGCGTGGCGGTCCCGTTGCCGTACGTCGACCCGTTGTCGAGCAGCTTCTGCACGCCGCTGACGGTCGTGGTCGACAGCGTCGTGAGGCCGGCCGGGCGGAAACCGTTATTGAGGTTCTCGTCCCACTCGTAGCCGAGCGTTCCCGCGGTGAGCGTGGTGCTTCCACTCGCTGCCAGTGCGGCAACTCGCGTGTTGCGCCAGAACGGCTGAGTCTTGAACGTACCGGTGACGACGATGGCTGTGCTCAAAGGCGCGGAGTTGACGGTGAAGATCGTGCCGGTCAGTGCGTTCTCGGGCCGTCCGCCGTCGGACGGTGGGCTGAACCGCGGGTCGCGCCACGTGCCGGTCCACGTCGGTGGGTCCTGCGGATCGATCCGCGCGTTCGCGTGCGTCTCCTTGTAGCAGACGAGCGTGCGATACGGCGTGTTGGCGCCGTCGATGCTGGATTCCCACCGCGTTTTCCAGAAGACTTCGTTGCCGCTGAAGAACGCGAGGTTCACGCCAGCCGCGCGCGCCGCTTCCACGTTGGCGCGCTGCGGTCCCGACCAGTACTCATCGTGGCCGACGGAGAGAAAGATCTTGTGGCGAAGGAGCTCGGTTGCGCCGGTGCGATCGGTGTCGACGCCAGTGGAGTAGCTGACGTTGAAGCCGTTCCCTTCGAGGTACTTGATCATCGGATATTCGGCGTTGAAGACGAAATCCTCGGCGCTGGTGCGGCGCGTCGTGATCGGACGGTTGTAGCTCACCTTGTAGGCACGACCGGGATTGGTTCCGGGACCGCCGACGTACAGACTGTTGCCGCCGTACGTGTTGTAGGCCTGCCATGTCGTGTCAGAAGTCTGGAAGAGGACGTCAGCCTGCGCCTGATCGTCGCGAACGACGAAGACGATGTGACTGGTGCCGCCCGTGTCGATGCGCGTGAGCTTGGCCACGTACACGCCGGACACGGCAGTCGCCGGAACCGTCCACGCGCCCGTTTCGGTCCAGTTGCCGCAGTCGATGAGACCGGTCGAATCGTTGGTGAGGCAATTCGGCTGGCTGCGGCCCGGCACGTTCGTGAACGCGGCCATCTTTCGCGCGCCCATGCCGCCGTAATAGCCCAGACGATAGACATCGATGTTGAGCGAGGTCGCCGTCGTGTCGACCTTGAAGTGAACGGTTTCGCCCTTGTTCACGCTGATGCTGGTGGCAAAGCCCTGAATCGTGTCGTCGCCGGCGCTGCTGATATCCCACTCGGAAGCGGGCGCACCAGGATTCGCGTTTTCGCAGACGATCGGGTTCGGTCCGCATTGGGCGTGTGAATGCTGGTTCGAAGTCTGGAAGAACGCGATGAACACCGTGGCTGTGAGACCACAGACGTGGCGAAACGATCGACGCGAGTGCGGCATGAGAGCGGTCCTTGACGTGAGAGGCGCGCGAGGGATAGCAATCACCGCACCGTTGGCGCACCAACGAAAATGTGTGCGGCCTCGGATCGCTCAGCGTCGAAGGTCGTGCGGAGCGCGACTTTTGGTGGCTACGTCGATGTCTTTTCGGGAATTTGATAGGCCTTGAACCGGCGCGCGTCGTATCCGACGAAGCGCGGCAGCCACACGCCGCAGGCGAGGACGCCGAGCACGCAGAGGACGCCGCCCGAGACAACTGAAGCCGTGACGCCGAACGCGGCTGCGACCGCGCCAGCCTCCACGTGGCCGAGCAGCGGTCCGCTCATGTAGCTCACCATCTCGATGCTCGCCAGCCGGCCGCGCAAGGCATCTGGAATCGTCTCGTTCCACATCGTCATGCGAAAAATGCCGCTGATGGCGTCGGCGCCGCCGGCGAGCGCGAGATAGGCGAGCGCGGGCCACAGCGTCGTGCAGAGACCGAAGCCGACGATCGCGAGGCCCCAGACGGTCGCAGCCACCATGATGGCGAGACCGTGGCGCTGCACGCGCGGCGCCCATCGGCTGGTGAGGCTTGCGCCGAGCGCGCCGACCGCGGGCGCGGCATACAGCAGACCGAGAACGGATGGTCCACCGAGTCGATCGGACAACGCCGGAAACAGCGCGAGCGGCATGCCGAAGACCATCGCGACGAAGTCGACGACGTATGTGCCGATCAATTCCTGGCGGCTGCGGGCATAGCGGAATCCTTCAACCACCGCCGCAAGGCTCGGCCGTTCGGATCCTTCCGGCGGCGGCATCGCTTTGATCAGCGAGAGGCACAGCAGCGATGCGGCGTATGACGCAACGTCGGTGAGATAGGTGACGGTCAGGCCGGCGGAGGCGATGAGCACGCCGCCGATGGCGGGACCAGCGATCATGCCGACGCTGCCGCGGACAACGGCGAGCGACGCGGCCGCGGGCAGTTCGTGCTTCTCGACGAGGCGCGGCACGAGCGACTCGATCGCGGGACGCTGCAACCCGGTCACGGCTGACATCCAGGCGGCGGCCAGATACAGCAGCAGCGCGGACCCGCCCGTGGCCGCGATGATGGCGAGCGTGGCGCTGCCCGCGGCGAGCGCCACGTCGGTGGCGATCGCGATGCGGCGCCGGTCGACGGCATCGGCCATCACGCCGCCGATGAATGCGGTCGCCAGAAGGGGCACGAGCTCGACGAGTCCGAGGAGGCCGACCGACAGCGAGGATCCAGTCAGGCGATACATCTGGTACGGCAGCCCGACGTAGGTGACCATCGTGCCGAGCAGCGACACGAACTGCGCCGTGTAGAGCAGGCGATAGTCCCGATATCGAAGCGGACTGAGATCCATCAATGCGAGCCGAGATTCTACAGAACCGGCGCGCCGTTATCCCGATCGCTCGTCGCCGGCGCGACGCTGCCGAAGTACCTCGTAGACGGCGATCGCCACGCTGGTCGAGAGATTGAGCGAGCGCACGTGCTCTGACGCGATCGGCATCGTGACGAAGCGATCCGGATATTGCCGATGAAGTTCGGCTGGCAGCCCGCCGGTCTCACGCCCGAACACCAGCACCACGCTCTCAGGCGCGCCGAGCGGCGCGTCCCAAAGGAGTCGCGTCGCTTTGGTCGAGAAGAAGTACGGCTCGCCCAGCGTCGGCAGCTCGCGCTCGAACGCATCCCAGCCTGGCCACACGCGCAGATCGACGTGCTCCCAGTAATCGAGGCCGGCACGTTTCACCTGACGTTCGTCCAGCGAGAAGCCGAGCGGCTCGATGAGATGCAGCGTCGCGCCCGCGGCGAGACACGTCCGCCCCGCGTTGCCGGTGTTCCAATGAATCTCAGGATGAACGAGGACGACGTGTATGGCCACGTCACGCCGCAAGATGTTTGTCGATATGACGCACGACGTCCTGGGCACGCTCGCAGACGAGGTCATGAGTACCGCCCTCGATCACGACGAGCTCAGCGCGTGGAAGTAATTCGGCAAGCCGGCGGCCGACTGCCACAGGGCTGATCGGATCGGCATCTCCCCACAACAACAAGACGGGAAGCGTGAGCGTCGCGAGTTGACCGCTCAGGTCCGCGCGCTCGTCGACGAACCAGCGCGGCACGTTCGGATGCTCTTTCACAAACGTGGCGCGCCAGTCCTGAGCGCCCAGCGCGGCGACATCGAGCCCACCCGAGGTTGCGGCCAGCACCAGGTGTTTGACCAGGCCGGGTTTCTGAAGCGCGGCGCGGATCGCGATGACGCCGCCCATCGACTGCGCCAGCAGATCGACGGGCCCGGAGGTTGAATCGACCACGCGTGCGACCAGGTCGTCGATGCCTTCGACGCGCGGCTCGCGCGGGACGCCGCCGAATCCCGGCCAGGTCAGGAATTGCCGTCGACCGGGATGCTGCAACCCATTGGCGACCGGTTTCCAGAAGTCGGTGTTACCCGACGCACCGGGAAGAAAGAGGAGGTCACCGTTGGCCATTTGGCGACGCGAGACGAGTTCTGG
>DAIUKO010000018.1:38259-42614 GCA_036848175.1 Vicinamibacterales bacterium
GCGCTCAAGCCAGACCGAGTTGCTTGAGGAACGTGGACATGTCCCAATAATCCGAGCAGCGCCGAATCTTGTCGCCGGCAAACTCGAACATCGATGCGCCCCGCACCTCCACGTGCTTACCGGTCCTTGGCATGCCGGGCGAATCGCCGGTGTGCGTCCCGCGCATCACCCACTCCGCACCACCGCTGGCGCCGTTGGCAAAGCGCGATCGCAGCTCGAATGTCACGTCGGGGAACCCCGCAATGAATCCTTCACCGAAGGTGCGGAGTTCGCTCTTGCCACGGTTGACCACGCCCATGGTCACATCTTCGTAGACGACATCCTCCGTGAAGAGCTGGAGCAGCCGATCCAGATCGTGAGCTGACCACAGTTTTCCCCAATTCTCGATCGCGCGCGTCTGATCCTCTACGGAGATACTGGTCACTTCCGCCATATGAACCCCCTTCTGAACAGTCTCCTCGAAAAAGAAGCTCGAGGCTTTTTGCCGTGTCGCGCCCGCGAATGCCACCGCCGTCGCCAAGGCAGGGCTGTCGGCGAGCCGGCGACAAATGTCATCGATGTCGCCGGCTACGACGAGGCGGACGAAATCAAGGAAGGCCGAATCCGGATTTCGCATCGCGTCTCGACTTATAACGCAGACTCTGTGAAGCCGCATTTGGAATCGCGGACGACAACGACTTCGGCACCTTCGTCATTCGTGGGGATCTCAAAGAGCTCGGCGAACGCCTGCAACGTATCGGGTCCAATCCAGAAGTTGAATCGAGGCAATTTCGCGTTTCGGACGTCGAGCCGCGCCCGGATCACGATCAACGGTGTGTCGATGAAATGAATCTTCGCATCAGCCCCGAGACGCCGCGATTGGTCGATGACCCGCATCCGATTCTCACGAAGAAAGAAGCCGTCGTCGAGGATGACGTCGATTCCTCGTTTCAGAAACTCTGATGCGACGTCCCAGATGAGTTCGCGGCTTGCGAGCACTCGGCGTACGTGCTCTTCGTGTCCGACGTCGGCGATCGAATACGTTCCAAAGGACGTGATCAACCACCTGTCGAGTGAAAACACGACCCCGCCCAGGTCGACACCAAGGCCGGTGGCGTACGTCGTTTTACCCGAGCACGGCAGACCTGAAATCAGGTGCGTCGTCGCCATGCCATCTCGACTTACGCTTCGTTTCGAATACGGAGAACTGATGCTCAGGCGGTGATTCGAGTTCGGATCGGCGCCACTCGCCAGCGCATGTAGGCGACGAAGGTCGCGAGCAGGAGCAGGACGATCGTCGTGATGGCCGAACTGATTTCGCCGCGCATGAGGTGGAAGACTGTGGCGCTGATCATCACGATCATCAGACCGGCGGCCGCGGCCGAGACGAGCCACGGTTGAATGCGCGTGATGCCCGGAATCGTCAGGCCGATCGCCGCCACGACTTCGGAGGAGCCGATGAAGATCTGAAACCATCGCGCGAGCGCGGCGTTCATCTGCTCGGCGATCGCCGCCGGTGGGAAGAGCATCATCGCGCCGTGCGCGAAGAAGGCGACGGCGAGCAATACCTGAAGCGTCCACAACAGGATATTCATGGGTTCGTCTCCCTTATCTGAACAGCTCTTCGACCACCGTGCGCGGCCGCGCGCTCCACAACGCCGCCATCGTACCCCGAATACGCTCGTTCTCTTCGCGCGAAAACTTCGCGAGTCGAACCAGCGCCGCGTCCGCCGCCGTGGGATGGTGCGCGCGTTCGACGATGTCGAGCCCTTCTTCGGCGACATCGAGGAGCAGCGTGTTCGACGCGTTGGTCAGGGCGCGCGCCGCGGCGAGAAAATCGGGATCGTGCGGCCGATCCGGAAAACTCAGGTGCGCCTCGAACAGCAGGCCGCGCAAGCGGTCCCACATCGCGTCCTTCCCGTAATTCCGGCCGGCGAACGCGAGGAGCGAGAAGTCCCACAAGACATCCAGCTTCGGATCGAGGAACCGGTAATCGGCCTCGAGCGCCGGACCGGCGAGCCGGCCCTCGGCCCGCAGCTGCTCCTCCATCGGCGTGCCGACGTAGGGCAGCGTCCGGCAGAACCCCGCCGCGGCGTAGCCGCCGTGGCAGAACTCGCGCAGAAAACGAAGATTGTTGCGCACGGTGGAGAGGGTGCTCCACGGCTCGAGCAGCATGAACCCGAAATCGAAGCTCAGGTCGAGACGCCGGAGGATCTCGCCGGCGCGGACATGCACGTCGGGCGAGATGCGCTTGTTGAGCGTCTTCAACGCCTCCGGATCGCCGGCCTCCACGCCGAGGTAGACGTGCGAGAGGCCTGCCTCGATGAGCGGCACGAGCACCTCTTCGCGAACTTCGTCGGAGCGGCACGAGAACTTGAACCGCAGGCGATCCTGAAGGTGCCGCGTGGTGATCTCGCGCGCGATCGTCAACGCCCAGTCGCGCGCGTCGCGCCCGCCGGCGAGGAAGTCGTCGTCTTGAAAGAGCAGCAGGCGCACGCCGCGCTCGACGACGAGGTGCTCGATTTCGTCGACGACGCGGACGGGATTCCGCCGCCGCCGGCCGCGCGTGCCGTTGCCGTCGTAGAAGGTGATGATCGAGCAGAACGAGCACGTCCACGGACATCCGCGCGACGCCAGCACCGAGGCGGTCGGCAGCGAATGGCGGTGATAGGCGGCGACCGTCCGCTCGGGCCACGGCAGGTCGTCGAGATCTTCAACGGCCGCTCTCGGCCCGGTCGTGCGCACGAGGTCACCGTCGCGCCAGGCGATGCCGGGAATATCGCGCCACGACCGGCCCTCGACGACCGCTGCCGCGATGTCGACGATGGTCTGCTCGCCCTCGAAGCGCACGACGCTGTTCAGCTCCGGCATCAAGCGGAGCAGCGTCTCCGGAGCGAAGGAGGCGTAGTGGCCACCCATGGTGAAGTGGGCGTTGACACCGGCCGCGCGCAGCGCGTCGATCGCGTGCGCGAACTCCGGCGCCATGAACTGGAAGATCATCGAGAAGCCGACGATGTCCGGCGCCCACTTGCGCGAGACGTGGATCAACGGCGCGGGATCGGTCCCGAAGCTCTCGATGCGGACATCGTGCCCGGCCGCCCGCAGGCTGCTCGCCAGATACCCCAGGCCCAGGTTGTCCTGATCCTGGAAGCCGACGAGCAGCACGCGCGCGGCGCGGCTCGCGGATCGAGCGACGGGTTCGGGCCGCGAAACCGCTGCCGCGCGAACGGGAATTCGACGCGACTCCACTAGCCGCCCGTGCGCTTCGTCAGCTGCGCATCGATCGCGCTCAACGCCGTTCTGCCGAGATCCAGGGACGTCTGCAGGCTCGACTTCGTGCGCTTCAATTCCTCGGGCGTCATGTTCGGCACCGCTTCGATGATGCGTTGGAAGTCGGTCCCACCCGCCGCCGGCTGACCGGGCGTCGATTGTCGCAACAGCTGTTGCAACAGCAGCAGCCGGATCACATCGTCAGGGCCCGGATCGCCAGGGCCGATCGGGAGATCGCCGATGCCGCGAGCGCCGAAGAGATCGCTCAGATCGATGAACGGCCCGCGACTGACACTGTTGCCGTAGCTGGCGATCAGATCCTCGCTGCCGCCGGTGTTCACGTGGAACGGTCCGCTGGAATGCTCGAAGAAGGTGGAGCTTCCCATGCTCGCGCCGGTATCGGTTTCCACGAACTCGCCCATGTCATCGCCGCCCCAGATCAGGCGCAGCCAGCCGGCGAACTGCAGCGCGTGGAACGGATCCTTGGCGACGACGTCCACTGCACCGGCGGCGGTGCCGATCGCGTGATCGTCGCCGTTGAACGGCCAGGCGCCGGGCGGAAACGTGCTCGCGCCATCGTCGATCGGCGTATCGGGTCCGAGCGGGGTGTTGCCGGCAATCGAGAATCCGTCGGCGCGGACGCGCGCGGGACCGCCCGGACCCTTCGGCGGCGTCCCGTACCACCTCGTCGCCGTCCACAGACCCCAGCCGCCGACGCTGAAATTCCAGCGGACGTGGCGCTTGTTCGTGAGATGGCGTCCGGTGTTCCAGAAGAGGAACTGATAGGTCTGTGAGCCGTCCATCGTGGTCACGAAATTCGCGGCGTGACGCGTGAACGTGGCGGGGACGGTTACGGTGTTCGAGTCGATGCCGAGGTCGAGATCGCCGCCGTCGGGCCAGAGCTTCGCGGTCGTACGGAATTCGTCCATAGTTCTCCACCGAAAAATGCGTCGCGCATTGAAGGGGTTATGGAACCAGGGGGACGTGCGGACGCTATCACACGCGCTACAGCGGCGCAATGCGCATCACGCGCGGCTTGCACGCAAACGACGCCCGCGTTACACGCGCGCGAAAACGCTTTCGAGGAATGTTCGATTGGCGCGCGC
>DAIUKO010000019.1:0-30035 GCA_036848175.1 Vicinamibacterales bacterium
TCGAAGCGATCGACGCCATCCCCTACAACGCCGCGCTGATGACGCGCAAAGGCGTGCTCGTCTCCGTGAACTCCGACAGCGCCGAATTGTCGCGGCATCTGAACACCGAGGCGGCGAAATCGATCAAGTGGGGCGGGCTGACCGACGATGAGGCGTTCGCGCTGGTCACGATCAATCCGGCGAAGCAGCTCCGCATCGACAACCGCGTCGGTTCGCTCGAAGTCGGCAAGGACGCCGACGTCGTCATCTGGAATCATCATCCGCTCAGCTCGTATGCGATCACCGAGCGCGTCTACATCGACGGTCAGAAGTACTACGACCGCCAGGACGATCAGAAGCGCCTGACCGAGCTCGCAAAGGAGAAGGAGACGCTCGCGAATGCGGACCGCAACGAGCGCAGAAGTCCGACGTCGACGACCACCGAGACGCCGCGGCCGCCGCAGGATCGAGGGTCGAGCGGTCCGAGCGCGGACGATAACGGGCGCACCGCTGGGACATCGGGCGCGGGATCGAACCTCTCCGCTCGTGGTGAGCCTGTCGAACCACGAGCGCAGACTGCCGCAGCGCGGCCCAGGCCGGTGACGAGAGGCGTGGTCGCGATCGTCAACGCGAAGATCTTTCCGGTCGCGAAGCCGCCGATCGATCGCGGCACGATCGTGATGCGCGATGGGATCATCGAATCGGTTGGCGCGAATGTCAGCGTGCCACAGGGCGCGCAGGTGATCGATGCGGCCGGCGCCGAGGTCTACCCGGGATTCATCGACGCGTCGACGCCGACCGGCCTCGTCGATCCGGGCGCCGGCGGATTCGGCGACGCCGACGAGCTTCTCGACTTCAATCCGGCGCTCCGCGCCCAGGTCGCGTTCCACAACGACAGCGAGGCGATTCCCGTCATGCGCGCCAACGGCATCACCACCGTCGCCGCGACGCCGGGCGGCGGCATCCTCGGCGGTCAGATTGCCGTCATGGATCTCGACGGCTTCACCTGGGAAGAGAGCACCGTCGCGGGTTCGGTCGGCATGGCGTTCCAGTTCCCGCGGATCGGCGGCGGCGGACGAGGAGGCGGCCGCGGCCGCGGCGCCAACCAGGATCGCAACTACGACGATCTGAAGAAGGAACGCGACGCCGAGCTCGATCGCGTCGCGCGCCTGCTCGACGACGCCCGCGCCTATGCGAAGGCGGCAGGACCTGGTCGCCGGCGCGATTTATCGCTGGAAGCCCTGGTCCCGGTCGTCGAGAAGCGCGTGCCGCTCGTCACGCGCGTGACCAATGAGCACGACATCCGCGACGCGATCGCGTTTGCCGATCGCGTCTCGGTGCGGCTGGTGATCGCCGCGCCGGCGTCGGAAGCGGCGATCGCCGCGCCGCTTCTGAAAGAGAAGAACGTCCCGGTGATTCTGCTCGACGTGTTGAGCCTGCCGAGCCGTGAGGATCTTCCACACCAGGCGAGCTACGCAGCGGCCGGCGAGCTGGTGAAGGCCGGCGTGAAGATCGCGTTCGCGGTACCGAGTGAAACCAACGCACGGCAGCTGGCGTACCACGCGGCGCAATCGGTGGCCTGGGGTCTTCCGCGCGACGAGGCGCTCAAGGCGCTGACCATCAACTCGGCGGAGATTCTCGGCGTCGCCGATCGCGTCGGCAGCATCGAGCCGGGGAAGATCGCCAACCTGATCGTCGCCAAGGGGGATCCGCTCGAAGTGCGCACGCCGCTGACCCACGTGATCATCGCGGGCCGCGACGTCCCGCTCGACAACAGTCAACTGGCGCTCTACGAGCGGTATTCGAAGAGGCCCTGACATGCGACGTCTACTCTTCGCCGGCCTCGCCTTCATCGCACTCGCTCTCGGCCTTCGCGCCGACGCGCCGAACGTGTTCGCCATCCGCGGCGCGCGCATCGTCACGGCTGCCGGCCCGCCGATCGATTCCGGCACCATCGTCATCCGCCGCGGGACCATCGACGCCGTTGGTGCGTCGGTGAACGTTCCTGCCGATGCGATGGTGATCGAGGGCGCCGGGATGACCGTGTATCCGGGACTGATCGATCTCGGCAACAGGCGCGCCGCGGATCAGGGGATTCCGGCGACGCCGCAGAATTTCCGCACCACGGCGGAGGCCGAGCGCTGGAAGCGGATGCAGATTCTGAAGCCGCAGGCGCGCGCCGCCGACACCGTGCGCGTCGACGATGCGGAGTTGACGAGGATGGCGTCGGCGGGGATGACGTCGGTGCTCGCGCTGCCGGCGGGCGACGTGATCTCGGGCCAGAGCGCGCTCGTCAATGTGGCGGCTCCGCCCGACGAAGCGCAAATCGGCAACATCGTCGAATTGCGCCGCGGCCTGATCGTCGTCAAGACGCCGGTCGCCGTGCACGTCTCGTTTCCGAATCAGCCGCGCGCCGGCGGGAACGCCTATCCGAATTCGTTGATGGGCGTCATCGCCTTCGTGCGGCAGGCGTTCCTCGACGCCCAGCACTACCGGGTCGAGAAGAGCGACGATCCGGCGATGGAGGCGCTGCAGCCGGCGATCGACGGCCGGATGCCGGTCGCCTTCGAGGCGAATCAGGCCCGAGAGATTCTGCGCACGCTGAAGCTTGCGCAGGAACTGAAGCTGCAGCCGATCGTGACCGGCGGTCGGGACGCGGCCGAAGTGGCCGCGGATCTCAAGTCGCAGAACGTACGCTTGATTTACAGCCTCGACTTCCCGCAGCGGCCCCGCGCGCTCGCACCGGATGCGGACGAGACCCTCGACGCGCTGAAAACACGCGCCGCGGCGCCGAAGGCGCCCGCCGAGCTCGCCAGAGCCGGTGTGACGTTCGCCTTCGAGTCGGCCGGTCTGACCGATCCCAAAGACTTCGTGAAGAACGCCGCGAAGGCGGTGAAGGCCGGTCTCGCCGAGGACGCCGCGATTCGCGCGCTGACGATCACCGCGGCGACGATCGCCGGCGCCGGCGATCGTCTCGGCTCGCTCGAGAAGGGCAAGATCGCGAACCTGATCGTGACCGACGGCAATCTCTTCGACGAGCGAACGAAGATCACCCGCGTCTTCGTCGACGGCCGCTCGATTGCGCTCGACGCGGCGCCCGCCGCGGCGAGCGGACGCGGGCGCGGACGTGGGGGGCAGAACTAGCGGGATGGTCACCACGACGGTCGCGCGCGCACGGTTAACGACCAATCAAATTCGCGGATTCTGGGCAGCGTGGGGCGGATGGGCGCTCGACGGAATGGATTCGTTCATCTACGCGCTCGTGCTCGCACCCGCGCTGCGCGAGCTGCTGCCGCGCTCGGGGATTCCGAACACGCCGGAGAACGTCGCGTTCTACGGCAGCGTGATGTTCGCCTTGTTCCTGATCGGGTGGGGCTTGTCGATGATCTGGGGTCCGCTCGCCGATCGCTTCGGGCGCGTGCGCACGCTGATGCTCACGATTCTGTGCTACTCGCTGTTCACCTTTCTCTCCGGGCTCGTCGTCAACATCTGGCAGCTCGCGATCTGCCGGCTCGTCGCGGGCATCGGCATCGGCGGCGAGTGGTCGATGGGCGGCACGTTCGTCGCAGAGGAGTGGCCGGAGGATCGCCGCAAGATGGGCGCCGGCTACATGCACACGGGCTACTACTTCGGGTTCTTCCTCGCCGCGATCGCCAACGCCTACATCGGCGCGACCTACGGATGGCGGTGGATGTTCATCCTCGGCGGCACGCCGGCGCTGCTCGTAACCTTCATCCGCTACGGCGTGCGCGAGTCGGCGGCGTGGCGCAAGCGCGTCGCCGAAACCAAGCGGCCGAAGATGCGCGAAGCCTTCGCTGAGTTGTTCTCGCCCCTCTACGCGCGCCGGACGATTCTGAACTCGACCTACCTGCTCGTGTCGATCGTCGGCTTGTGGGCCGGATCCGTTTATGTGCCGACGTCGATCGTTCAACTTGCCGCGCGTGCGGGCCATTCGGCGGCTGAGGGCGCGCGGCTCGCCTCGTACGGCACGATGATCCTCTCGGTCGGCACGATTCTCGGCTGCCTGGTCCTGCCGCCCCTCGCCGAGTCGCTCGGCCGGCGCCTGACGCTCGGGATCTACTTCCTGATCATGTTCTTCAGCATCTCGATCGGCTTCGGCTACGTGTTCTATCTCCAGGCGAACGCGTTGACGGCGTTCTTCGTCGTGCTGTTCTTCCTCGGCGTCGGCGGCGCGAACTTCGCGATGTACACGCTCTGGCTGCCCGAGCAGTACTCCACCGAATGCCGCGCCAGCGCCTTCGCGTTCGCGACATCGGTCGGCCGCTTCGCCGGCGCGGGGATCACGTTTCTGGTTGGCGCCGGCGTCAGCTATTTCCACACCATCGGCACGCCGGTCGCGCTCACGTCGATCGCGTTTCTGATCGGCCTCGCGTTGCTGCCGCTTGGCGAAGAAACGAAGGGCAAACCGTTGCCGGCGTGATGGTCCGGCTCGAGCCGGACACCACGGTGTCGGTGGAGTCCGCGTTCAGACGGACCTTCGTTGACACGCCGATGGCGGAACGATAGACTTTCGCTTCCGATGTCGACGCTCCACCATCACGCGCACCATTGCCATCGCGGCCGCGGGCCGCGGGCGGAGCGCGTGATCAGGTCGTCGATCAGGACCAAAGACTAAAGACCGACGACCACAGACCCGGAACCACAGCGCCCCGCCACCTGGCGGGGTTTTTTGTTTATGGACTACTCGAAATTGGACGGGCTCATTCCCGCCGTCATCCAGGACGTCGAGAGCGGCGAAGTGTTGATGGTCGGCTTCATGAACGACGAGGCGCTCGCCGCGACGCGGCGCACCGGCTACGCGACCTTCTTCAGCCGCTCGCGCGGGAAGCTGTGGATGAAGGGGGAGACGTCGGGCAACAAGCTCGAGGTCGTCGAGATCCTCGTCGATTGCGATGACGACACCGTGTTGGTGAAGGTGAAGCGGCTCGGCGACGGCAACGTGTGTCACACCGGCGAGCGCAGCTGCTTTTTTCGAACACTGCAACCATGAAACTGAAGCTCGGCATTCCGAAGGGCTCCCTCCAGGACGCGACGATTCATCTCTTCGCGCGGGCCGGCTTCAACCTCTACGTGAGCACCCGATCGTATTTCCCGACCATCGACGATCCCGAGATCGAGTGCATGCTGATCCGCGCGCAGGAGATGGCGCGCTACGTGTCGGACGGCGTGCTCGACGCCGGCCTGACCGGCCAGGATTGGATCGCCGAGCACGAGCTCGGCGACGGGACGACCGGCGTGCTGACCAGCATCGCCGACTTGATCTACGCGAAGCAAAGCTTCGGGAAGGTCCGCTGGGTGCTCGCGGCGCCCGAGGACTCGCCGTTTCAGTCGCCGAAGGACTTCAACGGGAAGACGATCGCCACCGAGCTGGTCCGGGTCACCCGCGCCTACTTCGCGCGCCACGGCGCCGACGTGCACGTCGAATTCTCGTGGGGCGCGACCGAGGTGAAGCCGCCGGTCCTCGCCGACGCGATCGTCGAAGCGACCGAAACCGGATCGACGCTTCGCGCCAATCGCCTGCGGATCCTCGATACGGTGATGGAGTCGAACACGCAGCTCGTCGCCAACCACAGCGCGCTGGCCGACTCGTGGAAACGGACGAAGCTCGAGAACATCGCGCTGCTGCTGCGGGCTGCTATCGAAGCGCAGGGACGCGTCGGGCTGATGCTGAACGTCCGCCGCGCGGACCTCGACGGCGTCCTCTCGCTTCTCCCCGCGCTGCAGCGCCCGACGATCTCCGCGCTGAGCGACGACGACTGGGTCGCCGTGAACACGATCATCGAGGAGCGAACCGTTCGCGACCTGATCCCACGGCTGAAGACGGCCCGCGCGCAAGGCATCGTGGAGTATCCATTGAACAAGATTGTGTTGTAAATCGACCGCAGCGCCCGCGGCCACACCGAGCCGCGGACTGTGAAGCCGCGGCTCGGTGTCAGCGTAAGTACGCGGCGGGGTGGGGCCCCGCCGCCATTGAAAAAAGATGGTGGGTGGATCGCTGAAAGTAATCGACGGGCGCGACACACGATCGATGGAGCGCCTGCTCCGCAAAACGTCGACCACGGATCGCGCGTTCGAACGCCGCGTACGCGCGATCGTCGATCGCGTGCGCACCTCTGGCGATCGCGCCTTGCTCGCGTTCGCGAAGCGCTTCGACGGCGTGCGGCCGCCGCTCGAAGTGACGGCCGAGGAGATGCGCGCGGCGGCGGACCAGGTCGATCCGGCGGTGCGCCGGGCGATCGGTCAGGCGGCCGGCAACATCGCCCGCGTCGCGTTTCGCCAGATTCCACGCCACTGGGACCTCGACGTCGTCGGCGGCGTCTCCGTCGAACAACGCGTCGAGCCCCTGGCCCGCGTCGGCTGTTACGTTCCCGGCGGCCGGTTCCCGCTTCCCTCTTCGCTGCTGATGACGGTTGTGCCGGCGCGCGTGGCCGGCGTGCGCGAGATCGTCGTCGTCTGTCCGAGACCCGAACCGGTGGTCATGGCGGCGGCGCTCGAAGCCGGCGTTACGCGGCTGTTTCGTGTCGGCGGCGCCCATGCGATCGCCGCGCTCGCGTACGGGACGGCAACCGTGCCGCGCGTCGACAAGATCGTCGGACCAGGAAATCGCTACGTCGCGGTGGCGAAAGCGATCGTCGCCGGAACGTGCGCGATCGATTTCTATGCGGGTCCGACTGAAATCGTCGTCGTCGCCGGCGGTGGGAAGCCGGAGTGGATTGCCGCCGATCTCGTCGCGCAGGCCGAGCACGATCCCGACGCGCGATCGATCTTCATCACCTGGAGCCGTTCGCTCGCCGGCAAGGTCGCGCGGGCCGTTGCCGCACAGCAGCACGGTCGACCGATTGCGGAACGCTCTCTGGCCGCCAACGGAGCCATCGTCGTGACCCGATCGAGCGACGAGGCGATCGGGATCGCGAATCGTCTGGCGCCGGAACATCTCGTCGTCGAGAGCGAAGCGCTGATCAGACGGCCTATTGTCGCCGGCGCGGTCTTCGTCGGTCCGTACTCCGCGCAGGCGGCCGGCGACTACGCGACGGGATCGAATCACGTGCTGCCGACCTCCGGCGCCGCCCGCTGGCGCGGCGGGCTGAGCGCGGCGGACTTCGTGCGCGTCATGTCGGTGCAGCGGATCGGACGCGGTGGCCTCTCGCGCCTCGCGCCCGTGATCCTGCCGCTCGCGCGTGCCGAAGGTCTGACGGCTCATGCCGAATCGGTTGAGACCAGATTGAGAAAACGATGAACCATTATCAGAAACCGCCGGAGCTGTATGACGGTCTGAGGCTCCACCAGAATGAAAACACCGGCGGCTGCTCGCCGCGGGTCCTCGAGGCGATTGCGAAGCTGCGTGCGGATCAAATGGGCTTTTATCCGCCGTACGCCGGCGCGACCGCCGCCGTCGCCAGGTATCTGGGCGTGCCGGAGGAGCGCATCACGCTCGTCAACGGCCTCGACGAAGGGATCATGGCGCTGGCCGTCGCCTACCTCCGGCCGTCTGTTGGCGGACCCGTGCCGGAAGCCGTCGTGCCGGAGCCGGCGTTCGAGATTTTCCGCTTCGACACCGCGGTGGCCGGCGGCACGCTCGTGCAGGTGATGCCACGGCCCGACTTCAGCTTTCCGCTCGAGGATGTCGTCAAGGCGATCACCGAGCGCACGCGCGTCGTCTTTCTGACCAACCCGAACAATCCGACCGGCGTCTCGATGCCGCTCTCGGCGATCCGCACGCTCTCGGCTTGCGTACCGAGGGACGCCGTCGTGCTCGTGGACGAAGCCTACGCCGAATTCGCCGGCGTCTCGTTCATCGCGGAGCTCGACTCGTATCCCAACGTCATTGTCGGCCGCACCTTCTCGAAGGCGTTCGGCCTGGCGGGTCTGCGCATCGGCTGTCTCGTCGGCGACGCCGACACGATGGACCCGATTCGCCGTGCGATTCCGGTCTACAGCGTCAATGTCGCGGCGGCGGCGGCGATTCAGGCCGCGCTCGACGATCTCGAGCATCTCAACGGCTACCTGCGGCAGGTCGACGAATCGAAGGCACTGCTCTACGCCGCGTGCGACCGCCTCGGGTTGAAGTACGTGAAGAGCGACTCGAATTTCGTGCTCGTGTGCGCCGGCGGTCGAACCGATGCGCTCGTGAAGGGCGCCTTCGCGCGCGGCGTCTACATCCGCGATCGCTCCACCGAACCCGGCTGCGCCGGCTGCATCCGCATCGGCGCCGGCATCGTCGAGCACACCAAGCGCTGCATCGCGGTGATGGAAGAGGTGTTGTGCGCCGCGCCGTGATCGATCGCCGGACCAAGGAAACGCAGATCGCGTTGACGATCGCGCTCGACGGCAAGGGCCGCTACGAGGTGCACACCGGCATCCGCTTCCTCGATCACATGCTGGAGCTGTTCGCGCGGCACGGCGCATTCGACGTCCGCATCGACGCGGCGGGCGACCTCGACGTCGATCAGCATCACACCGTCGAAGATCTCGGCATCGCCCTCGGCGAGGCGGTCGCGAAGGCGCTTGGCAACCGCCGCGGCATCAATCGCGCCGGCTATTTCGTCATGCCGATGGACGAAACGCTCGCCGTCGCCGCCGTCGATCTCGGCGGCCGGCCGCACACCGTCGTCGATCTCGGCGTCAAGGTCGTGCGCGTCGGCGATCTGCAGACCGAACTCGTCCACGACTTCTTCGAGGGGTTCGCGACCGGCGCCCGCGCCAACGTGCACGTGAAAGTGCTCTACGGGCGCTCCAGTCACCACAAGATCGAAGCGGTGTTCAAGGCGTTTGCGCGCGCGCTGCGCGTCGCCTGCGCGAAGGACAAGCGCCTCGCGCGGATGCTGCCCAGCACGAAGGGGCTGCTGTGATCGCACTCATCGATTACGGCGCCGGTAACCTGACGTCCGTCAAAAAGGCGCTCGCCGCCGTCGGCGCCGACGTGGTCGTGCCGTCGGATCCGACCGAGCTCGCGTCGGCGCAAGGCGTGATCGTCCCCGGCGTCGGGCACTTTGCCGCGACGCGCGTGCTCGAAGGGGCGTGGACCGACGCGATCGTTCAACGAATCGGCGAAGGGCGTCCGGTTCTCGGGATTTGTCTCGGCATGCAATGGTTGTTCGAGGGCAGCGACGAAGCGCCGGAGGTTCGAGGCCTCGGCATCCTCGGCGGACGCTGCTACAGGCTCGGGCAGGTCCGGCTTCAGCCGGACCCGCGGATCAAAGTTCCGCATGTCGGGTGGAACCGCCTGTCGATCGACCGCGACGCGTCGATCGTCGACGGCGTGGCGACCGATTCGCAGGTCTACTTCACGCACAGCTACGTCGCCCCGGTGACGAGCGATACGGTGGCGATGACGGAGCATGGTGAGACGTTCGCCGCGATCGTCCAGCACGGACAGATTGCCGGCGTCCAGTTTCACCCGGAGAAGTCGGGCGACGTCGGACTGCAGGTGCTTCGCAATTTTCTGCAGCTGGCCGGCTAGTGGAGTATTTGCTCGGAATCACGACCGGGCCGCTCCGCTCCACCCCACCGCGCAGGCGTGCGCGGTGGGGACCCCGGCGTTGTCGCGGCCCGAGAATCGCCGTCGAAGGCTCGTTGTAACCAGTAATTACTTCAGTGGATACGTTCTACTAGCATGCTCTCCAAGCGCATCATCGCGTGCCTCGACGTCCGCGACGGCCAGGTCGTCAAGGGCATCAACTTCGAAGGCCTGCGATCGGCCGGCGACCCCGCGGCGCTCGCGCGGCGCTACAACGTCGAAGGGATCGACGAGCTGGTGATCCTCGATATCACGGCGACGCTCGAAGCGCGGCGCGCGCTGGCCGGCACCATCCGCGCAGTCGCGCGCGAGCTGTTCATCCCGCTCGCCGTCGGCGGCGGCATCCACACCGAAGCCGACGCGGCTGCGGCCGTGGATGCAGGCGCAGACAAGGTCAGCTTGAACACGGCGGCGCTCTCCAATCCGGCGTTGATCGCCACGCTCGCGCACCGCTACGGCAGCCAAGCGGTTCTCGTCGCGATCGACGCCAAGAAGGACGGCAATCGATTCGCCGTGTACGCACGCAGCGGTCAGACGGCGGCGGACCGCGATGCCGTCGAGTGGGCGCGCGAAGCGGAATCGCGCGGGGCGGGCGAGATTCTGCTGACGTCGATCGATCGCGACGGCACCAGGCGCGGCTTCGACTGCGAGCTGACCGCAGCCGTCTCGAGCGCCGTGTCGATTCCGGTGATCGCGTCAGGCGGCGCCGGCACGCTCGATCACTTCGTCGAGGTGTTCACGGAAGGGCGCGCCGATGCCGCGCTCGCCGCGTCGATCTTTCACTATGCGGAGACGAGCGTTCGCGCGCTGAAGAATTACCTTCACCAACGGGGCATCGCCGTACGCCTGTGAGGGCACGAAACCACGGAACCCGAAACGGTTTCGTGGTTTCGCAGTTTCGTGGTTCAACCAATGCTGATTCCCTCCATCGATCTCAAGGATGGCGCCGTCGTGCAGCTCGTACAGGGCGAGCGCCTCGCAATCCGCGACGACGACGTGTTCCGGTGGGTGCGGCGGTTCGAGCATTTCCCGAAAGTGCAGGTGATCGACCTCGATGCGGCGATGGGCAGCGGCGACAACCTGGCGCTCGTGCGCCAGATCGCGGGCACGCTGTCCTGCCGGGTTGGCGGCGGCGTGCGGACGCCCGAACGCGCGCAGGAGCTGCTCGAGAGCGGTGCGCGCCAGATCATCGCCGGGTCGGCCCTGTTCAGGAACGGTGAACCGGATCTCGCGTTCGCCCAAGCGCTGCGCGATGCGGTCGGCCGCGAGCGTGTCATCGCTGCAGTCGACAGCCGCGGCGGCCGAGTCGTGATCCACGGCTGGAAGACGACGCTCCCACTGACCGCCGTCGAGGCGGTGCGAACCCTCGAGCCGTACTGCGACGAGTTTCTCTACACGCACGTCGACACCGAAGGGCTGATGGGCGGCACCGATGTCGAGGCGATCCTGGAGGTCCGCCGCGCGACCGCGCGTCGTGTGACGGCTGCCGGCGGCATCACCACGCAACAAGAAATCGACGACCTGGACGCGCTCGGCATCGACGCAGTCGTGGGCATGGCGATCTATACGGGGACACTGAAGGTGCGCTGACGGCGGCCCTGAACGGGCCGCCCCACGAGTGAGCCCACGAATAATGGCGAACGTTTACACCGGGCATCCCGTCAAAGGGGCTATGCGAAGCGCCATCCTCGTCGTCGGCACTGTTGCGCTTGTTGGCTTCACCGCGGGAGGCGCATTCGCCGAAACCGAACGCGTCACGCGAACAATCGCGTCGGACCCCGGCGGGACGCTGCGGCTCAAGAACTTTTCGGGCCGCGTGACCATCACCGCCTCGGACGGCGCCGAAATCGTCGTCGACGCGGTCCGCCGGGCCAGCCGCGAGCGGCTCGCCCGCATCACGCTCGACGTCCACAAGGACGGCAATACCGTCGTCGTCGACGCCAACCATCGCGATCGTTCGTGGGAGGAACGGAACAACAACGTCGTCGAAACCGATTTCGACATCAAAGTGCCGCGCCGGACCAACCTCGACATCAATGTATTCAGCGCGCCGGTCGACGTCACCGGCGTCGAAGGGTCTTACAAGGTGCACACCTTTTCATCGCGTGTGCGGCTGAACAATGTCCTGTGGCAGGACCGGCAATCGATCGACGTGAACACGTTCAGCGGCAGCGTCGATCTGCAGCTTTCGGCCAACGCGGCGGGCACCGTGTCATTCGATTCGTTCAGCGGCGATCTGAAGTCCGATCTGCCGCTGACCCTTCGAAGCTCCGGCCATCGGTCGTTCAACGCTGAGCTCGGCAGCGGCGGAAACGGACGTTTGCGCGTCAAAACATTCAGTGGCGACGTCCGCATCACCCGCTAAGCCCGCCAAACGACTGATACAATCGTAGTTGCTGCGTCTGACCAAACAGTCGAGCTACGACGCGGCGCTACCAGACTGTGAGCACCGCACTTCAGGCAGACCTCGAGGTCCGTCGCGATACCACGCTGAATTCGACCGTCCGGATCGTCACCGACGGTAAGTTTCTGCGCTGCGCCGGCGACGCGGCACGAGCACACGGTGTCGCCGACGACCGTTTCCTGGTCAAGGGCGTCACGTACGGGACGTTCGCTCCCGACGCCGACGGCTATCAGTTCCCGAAGCCCGAGCAGGTGGCCGAAGACTTCCGCCTGATGGCGGGGCTCGGGATCAATACCGTCCGCACGTATACGCCGCCCCGGCGTGAGCTGCTCGACGAAGCGGCGCGACACGGTCTTCGCGTCATGGTCGGGCTGCCGTGGTCGCAGCATGTGGCGTTTCTCGACGACTACAAGCTGAAGCGCTCGATCCGACGCGACCTCACCGCGAAAGTCAAAGAGCTCCGCGATCACCCGGCGATAGTGATGTTCGCGCTCGGCAACGAGATTCCGGCGGGTGTCGTGCGATGGCATGGCCGGATGCGCGTCGAACGGTTTCTTCGCAACCTCTACGAGGATGCCAAGGCGACGTCGCCCAACAGCCTGTTCACCTACGTCAACTTTCCGCCGACCGAGTTCCTCGATCTCTCGTTCTACGACGTCTGCGCATTCAACGTCTACCTGCATCACGAACCGGAGCTCCGCGCCTATCTCGCGCGGCTGCAGCACATCGCCGGTCAGAAGCCGCTGCTGCTGGCCGAAGCGGGCGCCGACAGCATTCGCGAAGGCGAGGCGGGGCAGGCGGCGATCACCTCGACGCACGTCCGTGCGGCGTTCGAGGAAGGCGGGTGCGGTGCGATTGCGTTTGCGTGGACCGACGAGTGGTGGCGCGGCGGGCATCCGGTCACCGACTGGAGCTTCGGCCTCGTCGATCGCGATCGCAAGATGAAGCCGGCCGCAGCGGCGGTCGCGGCGGCGTTCGCCGACGCGCCGTTTCCGGAGGAGCGCCGCCGCACGTGGCCGCGCGTCTCGGTCATCGTCTGCGCCTACAACGCCGCCGACACGGTCGAGGATTGCCTGGTCTCGCTCGAGAAGCTCACCTATCCCGACTTCGAAATCATCCTCGTCAATGACGGCTCGAAGGACCGCACCGGCGAGATTGGCAAGCGCCACGCCCGCGTGCGCGTCATCGAGATCCCCAACGGCGGGTTGAGCGCGGCGCGCAACGTGGGCCTCGCGGAAGCAACCGGCGAGATCGTCGCCTACACCGATGCGGATACGCGCGTCGATCGCGACTGGCTCACGTTTCTCGTGCAGCCGTTCCTCAACTCCGACGTCGTCGGCTCCGGCGGACCGAACGTCGTGCCCGCCGACGATCCGCCGGTGGCGCAGTGCATTGCCCGCGCGCCCGGCGGGCCGACGCACGTGCTGCTCGACGATCGGACCGCCGAGCACGTGCCCGGCTGCAACATGGCCTTCCGCCGCAACGCGCTGCTGGCGATCGGCGGCTTCAATCCGATCTACCTCCGCGCCGGCGACGATGTGGACGTCTGCTGGCGGCTGCAGGCGCGCGGCTGGAGGATCGGATTCGCGTCGGCGGCGCTCGTCTGGCATCACCATCGCTCGTCGGTGAAGGCCTACTGGCGCCAGCAGCTCGGCTACGGTGAAGGCGAAACGTGGCTGATGGCGCATCACCCGGACAAGTTTCTCGACGGCCGGATGCTGTGGCGCGGCCGCATCTACAGCCCGCTCCCCTTCGTGCGATCGCTGTGGGGGACGAAGATCAACGCGGGCGTCTGGGGAACGGCGGCGTTCCCCTCGGTGTATCGCACCGACGTGCATCCGTTCGCGTTCCTGCCCCACTCGATCCGATGGCAGCTCATCTCGTTCCTGATGATGATCGCCGGCGCGATCGTCGCGGCCACCGGTGAACATCTCTGGGCATCCACGCTGCTGCTCGGCGGTGGAGGCGTCGGTCTGGCGGCGACGATCGCCAAGAACATCGCCTACGCGATGCGCTCGGAAGTCGGTTCGCTGCGCGGCGTCGGACCGCGCGCGACGCCTCTGACGTTCCTGTGGCGACTCTGGTACCGAGCGACCGTCGCCTATCTCCACTTCATTCAGCCGCTGGCCCGCATCCGCGGACAGATTCGCGGACTGCTCTCGCCGCCCGAAGTCGCGCTGCCGCGGGCCCAGCCGCAGCGGAGCCGCGGTCCCCGGCCGTCGCTGAAGGAGTCGGGGCGCGCGCTTCTCCTGATCTCGGGAACCGTCACCGAGGATTGCTTCTGGAGCGAAACCTGGACGTCGGCCGCTCGCGTGCTCGCCAGCTTCACCGACTGGCTGCGGCACTCGCGCGCTGTTCGCACGATCGAAATCGACGAGGGCTGGTCCGACGATCGCGACGTCAGCGTCTTCGTCGGCCGATGGGCGTGGCTCGATGTCCGGGCGCTCGTCGAAGAGCACGCCGGCGGCAAGTCGCTGGTGCGCATCAGCACGCACCTTCGACCGACCGCCTTCGGCGTGGTCACCGCGCTCGGATTCGGCAGCGCGCTGCTCGTCGGCGCGGCCTATGGCGTCGCGCTGCGCTGGCCTCCGGCGGGGATGATGGCAGCGGTGGTGACCGTCGCGCTGGCGGCGTTCGTGGCCTGGCGCCTGGCGCAGGCGGTGGCGATCGCGAGGCGTGGCATCGAGAAAGTGACGCTCGGGTCGGGCATGGTCGTGATTCGCGGCAAACCAGCGCGCGTGCCGCTCATCGCACCATCGCCGCTGCGGACCTACGGTCTGCGCAGCGCGATGATTTTCACGATCATGATTCTGTCGCTCGCGGCGAGCACGTTCATGCTGCGCGAGGCGACGACCGGTCCGGTGATCGGCGGGCGCAAGGGCTACGCCGGCGACTTCGGACCGGGCATGCAGGCGTGGCTCGACACGCCGAACGGCATCGTCGCGGCCCCCAACGGCGACGTCTACTTCGCCGATTCCAACAACGACGTGATCCGCCGGATCGATCCGATCACGAGCGTGATCACCACCATCGTCGGCAATCACGACCTCGGCAGCGGCTTCTCCGGCGACAACGGTCCCGCGCTCGAAGCGCAGCTCGATACGCCGGACGGTGTCACCGTCGCGCCCGACGGCGATCTCGTCGTCGCCGATTCACACAACGACCGCATACGCCGCATCGACAAGCCGACCTGGGTGATCACGACGATTGCCGGCTCGGGCGAGAACGGCTACGACGGGGACGAGAAACCGGCGATCGAGGCGGCGCTGAACACGCCAGGCGCGGTCGCCGCGGCCCCCAACGGCGACATCTACATCGCCGACACGCTGAACTACCGCGTCCGCGTCGTCGAAGCGAACACCGGGCTCATTCACACGGTCGCCGGCGACGGCCAGCCCGGCGACGCGCAGGATATCGGCGACGGCGGTCCGGCGACGAGCGCGCACCTGAACATGCCCAGCGACGTCGCGATTGCGCCCAACGGCGACATCTACATCGCCGACATGCATCACAACCGCGTCCGCAAGGTCGACGCGAAGACGCACATCATCACGACCGTCGCCGGCAACGGCAAATGGGGTACTGGCGGCGACAACGGACCGGCGGCCAATGCGATGCTGTCGGGACCGGCCGGGATCGCGCTCATGCCGGAGCCGGGCAACAAGGTGACGGTCTTCATCGCCGACTTCTACAACGGCCACGTCCGAGCCGTCGGCCCCGACGGCCTCATCCGCGACCTTACTGAGGAAGGCCGCGACGCGTTCGGCGCCCCGTCGCGCCTCGCCTACGCGACGTTGGGCCCTCATCGCGGCTGGTTGTACGTCGCCGATCAGACCGACGATCGAATCGTTCCACTGATCATTCCCAGAATCGCGCCCAACCTCCTCCCCCGCCGCGCGCCCGCACCGATAAGGATCGGCGGATGAAGGATCAAGGACTGCTGCTCTGGACGTTGTCATTCCTGCGGCCGTACCGGAAGCGCGTCGCGCTGCTCGCCGTGCTGCTGCTGGCGGAGATCGGTCTCGGGGCGCTGCAGCCCTGGCCGATGGCGATCGTCATCGACTACGTGCTGACGCCGGCGAACCTGGGCGGCAAGACGTTTCCCCCGGCGGTGCAGCCGCTGATTGCCGCGCTGACGCACAACAACCGCGTCGCGCTGCTCGTCCTCGTGGTGATTGCGGGCGTGGTGCTGCAGATCACCAACCAGTTCGTCTCGGCCTACGGCACGCAGGTGCAGGTCGACGCCGGCCAGCGAATGGTCTATACGCTCCGGCAGCGGCTCTTCGAGCACCTCACCGGCCTCGGCCTGCACCACCACATCACGACCAGCACCGCGGACGCCGTGTATCGCGTCGACGTGGACGCCTACGCGATCGAGAACCTGGTCATGAGCGGCATCTTTCCGCTTGCGACCTCGCTCACGGCGCTGATCGTGATGTTCGGGATCCTGCTCTACAAGAACGTGACCATCGCGCTGCTGTCGCTGACCGTGGTTCCGTTCCTGTATCTGTGCCTGCGCTACTACACCTCGACGCTGGTGAACCGTGAAGAGCGTGTCAAGGAGCTGGAGTCGAAGCTGCTGGAGCGGTTGTACGAAACGTTCGGCGCGATGCGGCTGGTGAAAAGCTTCGCGCGCGAGCCGCACGAGCTGAAGCGCTACGCCGCCGCCGGCGATACGACGATGAACGCGCGCATCGCGATCACCTGGCAGTCGTCGCTGTTCTCCGTCGTCGTCAGCGCGATCACGATTCTCGGCACGGCGCTCGTGGTCATCGTCGGCGGCCGGTTCGTGCTGCGCGGTCAGTTGAGCATCGGCGACCTCTACATCGTGATTTATTACCTTGGCGCGGTGTACGGACCGCTCTCGGCGATTGCGCACACGACCGGGCAGCTGCAGGGCGCGCTCGCCGGCGCCAGGCGGGTGCGCACGATGTTCGCGCTGATTCCCGAGACCGAGGAATCGCCGGACGCGATCGACGCCACCAGCATCAAGGGCGACGTGAGATTCGATGACGTCGGCTTCAGCTATCCCGACGGCACCAACGTCCTCCACGACATCACCTTCAGCGCCAAACCCGGAGAAGTGGTCGCGCTCGTCGGCTTGACCGGCGCGGGCAAGACGACCCTCGTCAGCCTGATCCCGCGCTTCTACAACGCGACTACCGGCCGCGTGCTCGTCGACGGGATCGACGTCCGCAACTACCGCGTGCGATCGCTGCGCGACAAGATCGCGATCGTGCTGCAGGATCCGGTGCTCTTCTCCGGCACGATTGGCGACAACGTCCGCTACGGCCGGCTCGACGCCACGCCGCAGGAGATCGAGGACGCCGCGCGGGCGGCGCACGCGCACGAATTCATCTCGCATCTCGCCAAGGGCTACGACACCGAGATCGCCGAAGCGGGCGGCGGTCTGTCCGGCGGCGAACGACAGCGGCTGAGCGTGGCGCGGGCGATTCTGAAGAACGCGCCCATCCTGATCCTCGACGAGCCGACCTCGTCGCTCGACGCGATCTCCGAGGAGATCGTCTTTGCCGCGCTGCGCCGGCTGCGCGCCGGCCGGACGACGATCGTGATCGCGCACCGCCTGTCGACGGTCCGCGACGCGGACCGCATCCTCGTGCTCGACGGCGGCAAAATCGCCGCGCAGGGACGTCACGAGGAGCTGCTGAAAAGCAGTCAGTTGTACCGACGCATGTGCGCGCGCCTCTCGGTCGGCAAGTCGCTCGACGAGCCCGAAAGCGTCGATGAACTGATTCAAGCAGCCCGGCGGTGAGAATTCTCTTCGCGGGGATCATCGCCCGCTATCCGTTTGGCGGCGTCACCTGGTGCTCGCTGATGTATCTCCTCGGCCTGCGCGCGCTGGGCCACGAGGTCTTCTACATCGAGGACACCGGCGAGTGCGTCTACGATCCGGTCGAGAACACGCGCGCCACCGATCCGTCGTACGGAACCACCTACATCAACAACGCGCTCGAGCCGTTCGGCCTCGGCGACCGCTGGGCCTTCGTGAACTACGACGCCAGCTATCACGGCCGCAGTGCCGAAGCGGTCAAGCAGTACGCCGCCGGCGCCGACCTCTTCGTCAACCTCTCCGGCGGCTCCTGGTTCTGGCGCGACGAGTACGCAGGTATTCCTCACAAAATCTTTATTGATTCCGACCCGGCCTTCACACAGCTCGCGATCGCCAAGGCAGAGCCGTGGTACGTGGAATTCTTCAGACGATTCGATCATTTGTTCACGTTTGGCGCCAACATCGGCACGCCGGCGTCGCCGATTCCGACCGGCGAGTTCACATGGCAGAAGACGTGGCAGCCGATTACGATCGCCGACTGGCGCAGCGACGTGAACCCGCGCGATCGCTTCACGACCGTGATGACGTGGCAGATCGAGAGCTTCACCGACGTCGGCGGCAACAAGGATCAGGAGTTCGTCAAATTCATCGATCTGCCGTCGCGGACGCCGCAGCCCTTCGAGCTGGCGATCAACGGACCGCAGCAGCTCTTGCAGCAGCACGGCTGGAACACGGTCGACGCGATGGCCGTTTCCCGGACGCCGCACCAGTATCGCGAGTTCATTCAGCGGTCGAAGGCCGAGTTCGGCGTCGCCAAGCACACCTACGTCGCGAACCGCTCCGGCTGGTTCAGCGATCGCACCGAGTGCTATCTCGCCGCCGGACGCCCGGCGCTGGTGCAGGATACGGGCTGGACCGCACACCTGCCGTCAGGCGAAGGCCTGCTCGCGTTCTCGACGCTGGACCAGGCGAAGGCCGGCGTCGAAGAAATCAACGCTCACTACGATCGCCACGCCCGGCGCGCCGTCGACATCGCGCGCGAGCACTTCGATGCGCGCCGCGTGCTGCCACGGCTCCTCGAGACGGCGTGCTCATGAGAATCGCCCATATCGCGCCGGTTGCGACGACGATTCCGCCACCCAAGTCGGGCTCCGTCGAGACGATGACCTCGCTCCTGACCGAAGGGCTCGTCGAGCGCGGGCACGACGTGACGTTGTTCGCGACCGGCGATTCGACGACGAAGGCGACGCTGCACGCGATCTACCCGCACGGCTACTGGCACGACGAGAACATGTGGCCGTGGGAGCTCTACGAGATGTTGAACCTCGCCGCCGCCGTCGAGCGCGCCGCCGACTTCGACATCATTCACTACGAAGCGGCGTACTATCCGATGTCGCTCGCGTTCGCGCGCCTGTCGCCGACGCCCATCGTCCAGACGCTGCATCACTCGCCCAGCACTGCGGAAGTGAAGTTGTGGGCGCGCTACCCCGAAGCGCCGTTCGTCGCGATCTCGAACGAGCAGGCGCGTCTCTTGAGCGGACTCAACGTCATCGCCACCGTGCTGCACGGCATCGATACCAACGCCTTCACGTTCCGCGAGAAGCCCGACGACTACCTGTTGTTTCTCGGCCGCTTCACCGACGGCAAAGGCGTGCTGCAGGCGATCGAGATCGCCAAGCGCGTCGGCATGCGATTGATTCTCGCCGCCGCCGAAGACGACTACTACCGTGAAAAGGTCGCGCCGCACGTCGACGGCCGCTACATCGTTTACTACGGGGAGGCCGACTTCGCGGCGAAGGTGAAGCTGTACGGCGGCGCCCGCGCGCTGCTCTATCCGATTCAGGCGCGCGAACCGTTCGGTCTCGTCCTCGCCGAGGCGATGGCCTGCGGGACGCCGGTCGCCGCGCTCGATCGCGGCGCCGTCCGCGAAGTCGTGGATGACGGCGTGACCGGGGTGGTGTTCGAGAACTTCGAACAGATGGTGAACGATCTGACGCGCGTCTTCGATCTGGATCGCAAGCGCGTTCATCAGTCCGCCGTGGCGCGCTTCGGCGCCGCGCGGATGGTGAACGAGTACGTCGACGTCTATGCCCGACTCGTGGAGGCGAATCGTGGGTCACGACCGTCGTAGCGATCTGCACATTCAGAGCGCGCTTGCGGTGGCCGAGCGGCCCATGGCCGATCGCACGATCCTTGCCGTCTTCGCCCATCCCGACGACGAGTCGCTGGCCTGTGGCGGCACGCTGGCGCTGCTGTCCGATGCCGGCGCGCGCGTCGTCCTGATCTGCGCTTCTCGCGGCGAGAACGGATCGATCAGCGATCCCGCGCTGGTCCCGGATGGGGATCTGGCGAGCGTGCGCACGCGCGAGTTGCAGGAGGCGGCGGCGATTCTCGGAATCGCCAAGCTGATGGTGCTCGATCATCCCGACGGCGACCTGCGCTGGGCGCACGTGCCGCAGCTGCACGCGGAAATCGTCGCCGCCATCGAGGAGTACAGGCCCGATGCGGTGATTACCTTCGCAGAGGACGGCTTGTACTGGCATCCCGATCACGTCGGCGTGCACGAGCGCACCTACACCGCGGTGCGATCGCTCGGCTCGAAAGCGCCGCCGCTCTACTACGTCACGATGTCGGCGGGCGCGATCCAGGACGTCGTCGAGGCCGCGCAGGCGAAGGGCGGCGCGCCGCCGGACTCCGGCTTCTGGGGCATCGCGCCGGATGCGTTCGGCGCCGGAGCGAAGCCGCCGACGTTCAGCGTCAACGTCCGCGACTGGGTCGCGCGCAAGATGGCGGCGCTGCGCTGTCACCGGACACAGATGGGACGCGACAACGCGATCGCGTGGCTCGGCGACGATGAGGCGCGCAGACTCCTCGGCCTCGAGTACTTCCGCCGCGAAGGCTTGACGCGATTAGAAGCGCTCGAAGCATTGGGACAACCGATCAGAATCGACGTCAATCATCTGTTAGAGGCGAATGCGACCCGAAATACTTGAAATCCTGCGCTGCCCCTACTGCGGCGGCCGGCTGGAGCTCGTCGAGTCGCTGTTTCACCGCCGCACCGACGACGAGATCGTGGACGGCATCCTCGGCTGCCATTGCTGCATCTTTCCGGTCGTCGACGGCATTCCCGTCCTTCACCTGCAGCCAAACGCGACCGCGGCACGGGATTACGTACAGGCCAGCCGGCCCGATCTTGCGCGGCGGATGATGGTCGGGCTCGAGGATGCGCGCGAGGCCGAAGCGTTCGACGCCATCGCCGCGTCCGAGACGGCGACATATCGCGAGACCGTCGAGGCGCTCGGGCCGAATTTCGAGGGCGGCTATTTTCTGTATCGCTTCTCGGATCCGACCTACGTCGTCGCGCAGGCACTCGTGCGTTCGGTGGCCACAACCGTCCTCGGTGGCGAGAGGCGCGCCATCGACATCTGCGGCGGATCGGGACACCTGACGCGATCGCTGATCGACCTCTCGTCGCAGCCGGTTGTGCTGGCCGATCTCTACTACGCAAAAGTGTGGCTGGCGCGCCGATTCACAGCGCCCGGCTGCGAGCCGGTGTGCTGCGACGGCAACGCGCCGTTTCCGTTCGCGCGCGGCGCGTTCGGCTTCGCGATGTGCACCGACGCCTTCATGTACATCTGGACGAAGCGCCAGTTCGTCGGCGAGATGGAGCGGCTGATCGGCAGTCCGTCGGCCTCCGGCCTCAGCCGGCCCCACGAACCGGGCGCGCTGCTCATCGGGCACACGCACAACGAGCGCACGTGGAGCCCATCGCACGGCCAGCCGCTGTCGCCGGAGGGCTATCGCGACCTCTTCGAGACCTTCGAGCCGCGCGTCTTCGGTGAGGCCAGTCTGTTCGCGGACGTCGTCAAGGGCGGTCCGCTGGATCTGTCTCGACGCGATCCGGACGCGGTGCTCGATCGCGATCCGGCGCTGACGATCATTGCCTCACGACACCCGGGGGTATTCGCCACACATCCGCTCGACGCCTTGCCGCCATCGTCCGCGACCGGCGAATTCCGTCTCAACCCGCTCTACGCCGCGACAGAAAACGGCGACCGCGTCCGCCTGCGGCTGGAGTTTCCCAGCGGCGACTACGCCGACGAATACGGCGCCTGCCGCCAGTACCTGCCCGACGACGTCGTCGTCGATGGCTCTGCGCTGGCTGCGCTGCCAGCCGCGACCGTCACTGGCGAGCTCGCCGACCTCGCCCGCCGCAGGGTCGTCCTCGATCTGCCCAAGCGTTACTACTGACGCTGGACGGGATTTGGGATTTGGGATTCGGGATTTGATCGACACGAATCCCCACGAATCCCGAATCCCAACTCCCGAATCCCCACGAATCCCGAATCCCAACTCCCGAATCCCGTCCAGGTTCAGTATTACGCTATAATGCGTAACCATTACGCTGTTTGACGTAACACAGAATCCGTTCGTGTATGGCGAGGTCGTGCCGGCGGCCGCGTTCGCCGACCGCGTCGAAGAGCTGCGCCGCCTGACGCAGGACCTCGATGCCGCGCAGAAGGTCTTTCTCATCTCGCCGCGGCGCTACGGCAAGTCGTCGCTGATCCGTCGCGCGCTGGCGACGATGAGCCGGCGCGGCGCAATCACGGTCGAGGTCACGGTCAGCAGCTTCAGCTCGTACGTCGCCTTCCTCGAAGGCTACGCGCGGGCGCTCGCCGCCGCGGAAACGACCTGGGATCGCGCACGCGCCTGGCTGCGCGAGGCGATCTCGTCGACCCGCATCGACGTCGGGGACGGGCACACGGGTCCGCCCCTACCAGGACGGACGGACACCGACGCCAGCGTAAGAGCCGACCCGCGTGTGGGCCCCAGAGTGTCGTTCCCAAACGCGCGCACGGAGCGCGATGTGTCGCGCCTCGCCGAGGAGGTCTTCACCCTGCCGGCGCGCCTCGCGCAGGCACGGCGGCGGAAGGTGATCGTGGCGCTCGACGAATTCCAGGCCATCGGCGGCTACGACGGCGGCTCGGTCGAACACGCGCTCCGCGCCGCCGTCCAGCATCAACGCGAGGTCGGCTACGTCTTCGCCGGATCGGAACCGAGCCTGATGGAGCGCATGCTGTCGCCGCGGCGGCCGTTCTACAAGGCCGGGCCGGTGATGCGCCTCGAGAAGATTCCCGCCGAGGAGTTTGCGGCGTTCATCGACGGCCGGTTCACGCGCTCGGGCATCAAGCCGGAACCCGGGCTCGGCGCCGCGATCGTCGAGCTCACCGAGAATCTGCCCTACGACGTCCAGCGGCTCGCGCACGAGACCTGGGACGAGGTGCGCGGCCGCAATCGCAAGCGCGCGACGCTCGAGGATCTGCATCAGGCGCTGAGACGTCTGCTCGCAGAACACCAGATGATTTTCGAAGCCGTGTGGCAGCATCTGACGCTCACCCAGCGGGCGGCGCTGAGGGCGGTGGTGCTCGAAGGCGGCCGCGGTCTGCTCTCGGCCGACGTCCGGATTCGCCACCGCCTGGCCGGCGCGTCGACCGTCCAGCGCGCGCTGGCGGCGCTGGTCCGCGACGATGTGGTGACGCGCGACGGGGATCGCTACGCCGTGGTCGATTCATTGCTGCGCGAGTGGGTCGCGCGCCAGACCTTCTGAACGATGACCTCTCTCAGCCGTTGGCGCCGGCGCGCGCGTGAACATTTCACCGACGGCTCGCGCCGCCGCGGGCTGCTCGTCGCCTTCGAAGGCGCCGACGGTTCCGGCAAGACGACGCAGCGAAAACTGTTCAAGACGTGGCTGAAGGCCGAAGGCTACGACGTGGTCACCACGAAGTGGAACTCCTCGGAGCTGATCAAGCCGATCATCAAGAGCCGCAAAGACGTTCGCGCGCTGAGTCCCGAGGAATTCTCGCTGCTCCACGGCGCCGACTTCCGGCATCGCGTCGAGCACGTCATTCTGCCGGCGCTCTGGGCCGGCAAGGTGGTCGTCGCCGATCGATTTCTGTTCACCGGCCTGGCCCGTGACGTCGCGCGCGGACTCGATCTCGATTGGGTGCTGAAACTCTATCAGCCGCTCCTCTGGCCCGACCTCGTGTTCTACTTCGCTGTCTCGCCGGGCACCTCCGGCAAGCGCGTCCTCGCCACGCGCACGCCGCGATTCTACGAAGCCGGCCAGGACGTCACCAATGTCGACGATCCGGTCGAGAGCTACCAGCGGTTCATCACGCGCGTCATCCGCGAGTACGAATCGCTGGCGCTGATCTTCAAGTTCATCACTGTCGACGCGGAGCGATCGATCGGCGAACAGCATCACCAGATCCGCCAGCTGTTTCGCGAGGGCGAGCAGCGGCCGTGGTCCGATTGGAACGCCGACGCCGTGGCCGAGTGGCTGGCGACCGGCGGAGGCGCGGCGTGACGGCGCGGAAGCCGGCGCTCATCGCCGTCGACGGCGTCGCCGGCGCCGCGATCGCCGCCGCCGCCCGTGCCGCGCTGACGTCGATCGATCGGGCGAAGCGCAGCGGCATCAGCCGCTGGGATGCGTCAGGGGTGTTCGAGGAACTCGCGGTGGCCGGGGCCGACGCGGGACCGCCCTCGGTGCGGACGCTCCTGCTGCTCTACGCCGCCGATCTCGCGTTCCGCTTGCGCTGGGAGATCCGGCCGGCGCTCGCCGACGGCCGCAGCGTCGTCGCCGCACCGTACGTCGAGACCGCGGTGGCATTCGGTCGCGCTGCCGGGATCGGCGGCGCGTGGCTCGCCAACCTCTTTCAGTTCGCGCCGCGGCCGACCGAGCGGCGCTTCGTTGATGGTGCCGCGGGACGCCGCGGTCGTGGCCGCCGCGGGTTCGTGGAGTTCGGCTTCGAGCAGGTGCCTGACGTGATGCTCGGCGCGACCCGGCCCGAGCTCGTCGAGCGCATGACCGCGCATCTGCGCGGGCGCGCGCGGCGGTGCTAATGGAGTGTCTGCACTGAAGTAGTACTGGTCACAACAGGCTTTCGACGGCGATTTTCGGGCCGCGACAACGCCGGGGTCCCCACCGCGCACGCCTGCGCGGTGGGGTGGAGCGGAGCGGTCCGCTAGTCATTCCGAGTAGACACACCATTAGTTCCGTGCTTCCGCGACCATCCGTTTGACGGCCGCGCTGCGGTCCCGCGCGAAGGTCTTCAGGTCGGCGATCGCCGCCTCGAACTGATCGTTCGAGAACGGCCTGAGCGGATCGCTCGACGCCGCCGACTTGATCAGCTCGTACTGCGCGCCGACCTCGCGCTCCAACCAGCCGTTCTGGTCCACGCCATTCGCGCATTCGAAGAGCGCGTTCAGATACTCGTCGCGCAGGTCGTCGTACTGCAGCGCGCGAATCACCAGGCGGTTCCGGCGTTCGTTAGGGCCATCCTTGATGTTGCGGAAGATCCAGTAGTCGGCGGTCTCCCAGAACGTGTTGCTCTTGTCCCAGGGGATGAACATGAACAGGTTTTTCTTCTCGTAGCGATACACGTAGAAGTTGTTCGGCCCGTAGTCGCCGGTGAGGCCGTCTTCCTCGGCGAGAAAGTTCTCGACCGCGAGCTGACGCATGAACGCCTTCAGATCGAGGAACTCGCCTATCAGCTGCCGCCACGCCGCCGCGCCCGCTTCGTTGATCGTCCAGATGAAGCGCTCGATCACGTCGCCGCGGGGATCGGTCTCGTGGGTCTGCGCCTTGAATGGCAGCGGCACGTACTTCGCCGGATCGCTGCCGAGATATTCGAACGCGTACGGAATGCGGCTCTCCTCGTCGTAGTCGTACTCGTACAGATAGCCGTCGTTCTCGGCGAGGTTCTTCTCGAGGAAGTCCTTGTCGATGTCCTCGACGATCGTGTAGAGCCCGGCGTAGGCGTTGTTGACGAACAGCCGCGCGAACGACTCGCGCGGCGCCTTGACGTTCATGTGGCGGAAGAACTTCATCGCCACCAGCTCGCGCATGTTCGACGCGTCCTGGGTGTTGTTGCGCAGGACCAGATTCTTCAGCCCGACGAACCGCTGATCGGCCGTGTAGTAGTTGATGTCGAACTTCAGGCCCGGTTTGGTGCCGCTGCGGCTGCCGTTTCCGCGCGAGCGGATGGCGATGTTCCGGACGGTTTGATCGCGCCATCGCAGATCGGCTGGATATCGCGTGTTCTCCTTGAAGTGCTCCTTCAACGATTCCCAGTCACGCGTGCTGATCGTCAGGCGGATCTCGTGCACCACCGTGTCGTCGAAGAGCGCGGCAGCCGGATCGCTCTGCGCGCGTGCGCGCGCCGGCTCGACGAGGCCGGCGACGACGACCAGCGCTGCGACCGCGGCGTGCACATGAGACCGGCGGCGGAACATCACACTCTCCTGCTACAGAACGAACTGAAGACGAATCACGCGGCTCCAGAATGCCGCGCCGTTCGGTATGGGATTACGTTCGCTGTCATCGAGGTGTTCCCGGATGCCGTTGACCTGCAGCTTCACGAATCGGTTCATCGTCCAGTTGACGCCGAGAGTCAGCGCGCGTTCCCCTGCCGGCATGATCGTTTCGGCGCGCGGGTTGCGGAACGGTGTGTCGCTGCCCCCCGCGCTGTCGAAGCGGATCCCTTCGTAGCGCGCCGCCAGCTCGAACGCACCCCATCCACCGTGGAGAAAGTCGCCGGCCGGTTTCACGGGTCGCGACTTCGCCTCCCCAGTCAGCAGCCACGTACCCGAGACGTACCAGGAGCGCGCGCGCGCGTCCGGCAGATCGTTGTCGCCGATCCCCTGCTGCTGGCGGTCGTCGCTGACGAAGGTGTACTCGCTTCGCACCGATGCCCGTCCGGCTGTCCAATCCACATCCCCTCCCCAGCGGCGGCGCTGCCCTTTGACGTAGACCGGCTCGTAGAAGACGTGCTGCGTCATGACGGTCCGGCCGCGCAGACCGTTCGGCCGGAAAGAGTCGTCTGACAATCGGCTCATCGTGAATGACGTGCCGAGCTCGATGTCGCCGAGGCCACGAGCGGCCGCGCGAAATGGTGTGCCGGTGACGCGCGCCGCGAAGGTCTCGTCGCCGCCGGCAATCTTGCTCGATCGCGCGTTGTCGCCGTCGTGTCGGAACGCGCCGGTCGAGTACTGAAGTCCGTGTTTGAAAAAGCTGCCGTGGACCATCAGTCCGATGTCGCGCGCCGGCGCAAGATAGATCGCGCCGAGGGAACGGTAGGCGAAGTCGTTGTGCGTGACGCCCGTCAATTGATCGAGGCCGAAGGGGACCTTGAACTTGCCGATTTTCACCTGCGCGTTCTTGACGTAGGTGAGGTTCAGGTAGACGTCCTTCCACGGCGACTTCGGTGCCTTCCCCGCGTCGAGCTCTTTCTCGGTCAACTCGCGCTCGACCTCGTACTCGATCTGCTTGAAGACGTGACCTTGCACGCCGAGGCGATTGCGATGGAGCTCCGCCCGATCGAGCTCCGGCGCGCCCACGTAGCTGGCGTGGACGTCTTCCTGGAATTTCGCCTCGAGGTCTACCCGGAAGATCGATCCGACGCGGAGGCTCGGATGCTGCTTCCAGGTGACGCGAGTGCGCCCGCCTTCGGGTTCGGTCTGATCGGTGGCGTTCTGTTCCTGCCCATCCTGCCCATCGCGCCCTTCCTGCCCCTCGTGCTTGGCCTTCTTCGCTTTCTTGCTCTTCTTGGCCTTTGCGGTCTTCGCCGCGGGCTGCGAATTCTCCTGCGGATCGGCAGGGGCCGGCGCGGCCAGCGTCAACGCGACCGCCAGACACGCCAGCAGCGTCACAACAACGCTTCGCCGGCGGCCGCCGGCGGCGCCTCGTCGGCGTCGCGCCGAGCGGCGTCGATTGTCGTGAACAGCTGCCGCGCCACCGCAAGAGCCTCCGGATCGGTCACGGCGATCGCGATCTCGCGGCGAAAATCGAGGCTCAACGCCGCCAGCGCCAGGCTGCCGACGACGAGCGTCGAATCGTCGACGAGGATGATCTTGCCGTGCGACTTGAGCGAGCCGATCCATTTGTCGCCGTAAATCTCGACGGCGATCCCGTCGGCACGGCGCTTCTTGAGCAGATCGACCAGATCCGGATCCGACAGCTTCGCATCGATGATTCTGATGCTCGTCTTCGCGTTCTCGAGGAGCGCGGTCAACTGCGCACGCGCGCGTTCGGGTCCGACGATCAGGCGCGGCGACAGATCCGGCGGCAGCGGCGCCTCATCGCAATCGGCCGCCATCAACTGCTTCAGTCCGGAGACGACGTCGGGATCGTGCGTGATCAGGAGCGCGTCCCAGGTCTTCCTGAAACACTTGCGTGTGAAGTTCAGCGACGCCACGACCGCCGGGCCATCGTCGGCCACGAGGTACTTGGCGTGGTACTTCACCACCGGATCGGTGTAGGCGTGCACCAATGCGCCCGTCGCCTCGAGGGCACTCCAGAGTTTTTCGCGGTGTTTCTTGCCGCCTTTCGACCGTGACGTCACCAGCACGTCGACGTCGACGCCGCGCGCCGCGGCGGCAGCGAGCTCGTCGAAGATCGCCTGGTCATTGCAGCGAAAGAGGGACAGCGTGATCGTGCGGCGCGCGCCGCGGATGACGCCGATGAGAGCCGAGCGCCGCTCGTCGACGTCGACGATCAGCCGATCGAGCGCCGACGCGTCAGTTGACATCATCAGCGCTTCCTGCGGCGCCAGGTTTTCGACCCAGCCCACACCAGCGCCGCGCCGAGCGCGGTGCCGACCAGAGTCGCCGCGGCGATCCGGACGGCTGGTGAGGGAAGAGCGCCGCCCCACGGTGCATCCGGCTCGGACGCCTGGAACACGTCGGCCAATGGCGTCATGTCCAGATCGCGCATGACATCCGGACGGGCGCCGGCGATTCGCAGCGTGCGGTTGGTTCGCGCCGCCGCCGCTTGCGCGCGCAGGAGCGCGCCAATCCCGGCGCTGTCGATCGCCGGAACATTCGACAGATCGACGACGAGGCAGCGGTATCCGCTGTGAAACAGCTGGCGGACGTGACGCTCGAGCGCGTCCGCGGGACCGCCGGCAACGAGCGGTTCGAGCGGAGAGAGAACGAGCCTTTCGCCGATAGCCTTATTGGGCATGGGGCGTTGATGAAAGAGGCCTCGCGTGCGAATGAGCTGGGCCGGACTATACCATCACGCGTGATTCGGCGAGATATCGGCTCATTTTCGCGCCAGCGGACCGGTGGCGACGCGCAATTCGCGCATAATCTGAGCGACGTGCCGCGGTCGAGCCTTGTTCTGTCGTGGGTGCTGGTCCCGATTCTTGCCGCCGCCTGTGCCTGCGCGCAGTCGAATGAAAGCGTTCTGCCGGGGCCTGGTCCGGATCCGATTCCCGAGCCCCCTGTCACCGCGATCCTCGTCGGCGCCGGCGACATCGCGCAATGCGACAACGACGGAGGCCGTCCAGCCGAGTCGACGGCGAGGCTCCTGGACGCCATGCCGGACGCCACGGTATTCACGGCCGGCGACAACGCCTATCCCACCGGAAGCGCCGCCGACTTCGCGAACTGCTACGACCGGTCATGGGGACGGCACAAGCGGCGGACGCGGCCGAGCCCCGGCAATCACGAGTACGAGTCGGCCGGGGCGGTTCCGTATTTCCAGTATTTCGGCGGCAACGCCGGCGACTTCGGCCTCGGCTTCTACAGCTACTCGCTCGGGCGCTGGCATGTGGTGTCGCTGAACAGCAACGTGCCGATGTCCGCGGGATCGGAACAATATGCCTGGCTGCAGGACGACCTCTCGATCAATCGGCCAGCGTGCACGCTCGTCTATTTTCATCATCCGCGCTTCACCTCAGGGCCGAGCGCCGGCGGGCTGTTTCGCGATGTCTGGCAGCTGATGTTTTCGCTCGGCGTGGATGTGGTCGTGAACGGACACGATCACGGATACGAGCGCTTTGCGCCGATGACTCCTGACGGCCTCCCGACGCCGACCGGCATCCGTGAATTCATCGTCGGCACCGGCGGCGCGTCGCTGTACGTGTTCGGCTCGCGCGCCAACAGCCTTGCGCAGTTCACAACCTATGGCGTGTTGAAGCTGACGCTTCGAAACCGCGACTACGATTGGGATTTCATCGAGGCCACCAGCGGCCGTACGCTCGATCACGGCATCGATTCCTGTCACTGAGTCCTGGCCAGGCCACACCTCAGCAGATCAGATCGCGGTGGCGTGCCGATTGCTAAAACATCGCGCGTGACGACTGTTCGGACGATCGTTTGTATGTTCTTCCTCGTTTCAATCTCCGCGACCGCTGGCGCTCAGACCGACAGCAAGTTCGCGCTCGGGGCCGATTTCGCGGTGAAGCTTCCCGGTGGACGGGACGCGCACGGCAGCGAAGGCATCGGACTGCTCTGGCGTTTCGGTCGAGGCAAGGAGG
>DAIUKO010000019.1:30135-31223 GCA_036848175.1 Vicinamibacterales bacterium
TTGGCCTGAAAGTCGGGCTCGCTTATTCGATCTTCTAGAGAGCGCTCTTCACAACCGTCCAGATCGGTCCGAAGGCTGACATAACGTCCCAAACAAAAACGCGCTCGATCCGGAATATTCTCAGCGCCTTCGGGGTTCGAAGCGACTGGAGGCCTGCATGAGAGTCGTCATCTCCGGCGGGACCGGATTCCTTGGCGCGCCGCTCGTCTCTCTGCTCTCGCGCGACGGTCACGATGTCGTCGTGCTGACGCGCGGATCGCACGCCGCCGATCGTTCGACGGCATCGTTGGCGACGTGGACGCCGAACGGCGGGACAGGCTCGTGGGCATCGGCCATCGACGGCGCCGGCGCGGTCGTCAATCTCGCCGGAGAATCGATTGCCGCGAAGCGCTGGTCCGCGGCGCAGAAGCAGAAAATCCTCGACAGCCGCCTTCTCGCGACGCGCAGTCTCGCGACGGCGATTCGGGAAGCGGCGAGCCCGCCGCCGGTGTTCATCAGCGGATCGGCCGTCGGCTATTACGGCCCGCTCGGCGATCGGCCGGTCGCCGAAGACGCACCGGCAGGATCGGACTTTCTCGCGGGAGTCTGCGCACAGTGGGAACGCGAAGCCGCCCGCGCCGGCGATCGGACTCGTCTCGTCTGCGTGCGCACCGGCCTCGTCCTCGAGAAAGACGGCGGCGCGCTGCCGCAGATGCTGCCCCCGTTCAAGTTCGGCGCCGGCGGGCCCGTCGGATCGGGTCGTCAGTACTGGCCGTGGATCCACCGCGACGACTGGCTGGGCCTGGTGCGTTGGGCGATCGCGACGCCGGCGGTCACCGGACCGATGAATGCGACCGCGCCGACTCCGGTGACCAATACCGAGTTCGCGCGCGCGTTGGGCCGGGCGCTGCATCGGCCGTCGTTCATGCCCGCGCCGGCGTTCGCGCTCCGGTTGATGCTCGGCGAAATGGCCGACGGCCTTCTGCTCTCGGGCCAGCGCGCCGTCCCGGCAAAGGCCACGCAATCGGGTTTCACGTTCAAGTACACGCACCTGGACGAGGCGCTTCGCGCGATCTTTTCAAAGCAGGCCTGAAGGTCTACGCCGCTGG
>DAIUKO010000019.1:31323-41587 GCA_036848175.1 Vicinamibacterales bacterium
TCAAATCCCGAATCCCGAGTCCCGAATCCCGTCGAGCGTCAGTACGCCGCGAGCTTGCGCAGCGCTTCGCTGATGCGATCGACGTTCGGCAGGTTCGCGGCTTCGAGGACGTGCGAGAAGGGCGGGTGGGTGTCGGGATAGGTGACGCGCATCACCGGCGCATCGAGCGCATCGAAGCGTTCTTCCATGATCACGGCGGAGAGCTCCGCGCCAATCCCAAGTGTTTTGACGTCCTCGTGCACCACGAGCACGCGGCTGGTTTTCTCGAGTGACGCGAAGATCGCGGCCTTGTCGTACGGCAGCAGCGTCCGCAAGTCGATGACCTCGACTTCGACGCCTTCCTTCGACAGTCGATCCGAGGCCTCGAGCGACGGCAGGACCATCGCGCCGTAAGTCAGCAGCGTCACGTCCGTACCGTCGCGGCGCGTCGCGGCGACGCCGATCGGCACGATCTCATCGCCTTCCGGCACAGGGCCCTTCGCGCGCCGATACAGATACTTGTGCTCGAAATACATGACTGGATTGTCGTCGCGGATCGCGGCCTTGAGCAGTCCTTTCGCGTCGTAGGCCGTTGACGGCGCGACGACTTTGAGTCCGGGGCGGTGAACGAACCACGCCTCGGGGTTCTGCGAGTGGTACAGTCCGCCGCCGACGTTTCCGCCGCTCGGCGCGCGGACGACGATCGGCACGGCCGCGCGCCCCCCGTAGCGGTAGCGCAGCGTCGCCGCCTGGTTGACGATCTGATCGAACGCGCACGAGATGAAGTCGGCGAACTGCATCTCGGCAACCGGCCGATAGCCGCGCAGCGCCGCGCCGATGCTGATGCCGACGATCGCCGATTCCGAGATCGGCGTATCGACGACGCGCATCTCACCGAACTCGTCGTATAGCCCCTGCGTGACGCCGAACGCGCCGCCGTACGCCCCGACGTCTTCGCCGAGCACGAACACCTTCGGGTCGCGGCGCATCTCCTCGAACAGCGCTTCGCGGATGGCTTCGAGATACGAGAGTTCCTTGCTCATATGCGTCCAACGCTCCACCACGGTGATGGAGCGTTCATGCGTGGAGATCGGCCATCGCTTCGCGCGGATCCGGATCCGGCGCGTTCATCGCGAACTCGACCGCGTCATCGATCGTCGACGTCACCTTGGCCTCGATCTCCTTCAGGTTCTCGTCGTCGAGCACGTTGCGCGTGCGCAGGTAGGTCGTGAAGGTCGGAATCGGGTCGCGGCTCTTCCACATCGCGAGCTCTTCGTCGGTGCGATAGAAGGCCTTGTCGTGTTCCGAGTGCCCGTGCCAGCGGTAGGTCTTGCACTCGATCAGGGTCGGGCCGTCGCCGCCGCGGGCGCGCGCCAGCGCGCCCTGCGTCGCCTGATAGACCGCGAGCACGTCGTTGCCGTTGATCGCCACGCCGTCGAATCCGTAGCTGTGCGCGCGGTCCGCGACGTCGTCGATCGCCATGCTCTTCTCGACCGGCACCGAGTACGCGTACTGATTGTTCTCGCAGACGAAAATCACCGGCAGCTGCTGCACGCCGGCGAAGTTGAGCGCTTCGTGGAAATCGCCGACGTTGCTCGCCCCCTCGCCGAAGTAGGCGATGACGACGTGATCGGTTTTCTCCATCTTGAAGGTGAGGGCGATGCCGGCGGCCACCGGCAGATTCGCGCCGAGCATGCTGGTATTGCCGAAGATGCCGAGCTCGGTCACGCCGCTGTGCAGCGCCGAATCGCGTCCCTTCGACAGGCCGGTGGTCTTCGCGAACATCTGCGACATCATCACGCGCGGCTCGACGCCTTTCACCAGAAACGCGCCGAGATCGCGATGCAGCGGCGCGATGAAATCCTCCTTGTGCAGCCCGTAGCAGGTGCCGACGACGATCGCTTCCTGGCCGATGCCGGTGTAGACGCCGCTGCGAACCTTGCCTTGCTTGACCAGGACGCTGAGACGCTCGTCGAAGGCACGGCTCAACTTGAGCCAGTAGAACATCTCGAGCAACTGTTCGGGCGCGAGCTTGAACTTCGTGCGTTTGATTGGCGGCATGCGTGTCGCGGCGCGTCAGGCGCGCACTAGTCTACCGTCAAATGTCGAGACACGCGTCGAGGCACGAAGAAAAGCAGGCCACGAAGGCACGAAGGCACGAAGAATCGGAAGTACAAAGAGAGAGAGAAGACCTTCGTGTCTTCGTGTCTTCGTGGCCTGCCTTTGGGAGTGTGTGTCGCCCGCCTCAGAGGAAGTTCAGACTGCCCTTCCGGAAATCGCCGTTGAGCAGCCTGACCGAATCGGCGCCGAGCCAGCCGTCGATGACGCGCGCGTAGACGGACCGGAAATCGGTCTCGTAGTGGACGTCGCCGTTGTTGTTCTCGAGTGTCGGGTTCTTGGGGTCCATGTTCAGGTTCGCCGCGGTGCCGTACAACCCGCCGCTGACGCGGCCGCCCATCACCAGCATCGTCGACGCGGCGCCGTGATCGGTGCCCTGACTGCCGTTCTCGCTGATGCGGCGCCCGAACTCGGAAAAGCTCACGACCAGCGTGTCGTCGAGCAGTCCCTGGTTCTTCAGATCGGTGTAGAACGCGAGGACGGCGTCGTTCAACGTCGCCATCAGATTGAAGTACGCGCCGTTGGCCGCGTTGGTGTTCTGCCCCGAGTGCGTGTCGAAGCCGCCCGTGGTGACGTAGAACACTCGCGTGCCGATCCCTCTGACCATCGCGCCGGCGACCGCGCGCAGCGCCGCCCCGAGGCCGCTGTTCGGGTAGGTGAGCGTCGGCGCGTAGGTCGCGACCGTGGCGACGCGGCCCAGCGTGCTCATCGCCGCGGCCGCCGTCTCGTACACGAACGCCAGTTCAGGCTGATTGACCGGCACGTGCGATGCGATCCGGACGGCGGCAGTGCGCTCGGCCGTGGCTTCGTTGCCGGCGTTCGGGCTCGAGAACGCATAGGTCGCCGGATTGGGAATCGACGGAACCGCGGTGTGCGCCGCCTGCAGCACGTGCGGCAGCGCGCCGGTGGCGTTCCAGCCGACCAGCGCATCGACCGGCGACGGCAGCGAGTCCAGATAGCGTCCCACCCAGCCGAGCGCCTGCGAGTTGTTCGGGTCGGCCGTGGACCAGATGTCGGTGCCGAGGAAATGCGACCGCGATTGATTCTCGTAGCCGGTGCGCTGAATCAGCGCCAGCCGTCCCTGATCGTAAATCTGTTTCAGACCGGTGAGCCGCGGGTGGAGACCGAGCGCGACGTTCGACGAGTCGGATCCGATCTGCAGCACCTGGCCTGCCGGCACCGCCAGCGTCGGCCGGCGGCTGTAGTAGAACTGATCGTTGTACGGGATCAGCATGCTGAGCGCGTCGTTGCCGCCGCTCAGATTCAAGACGACGAGATTACGCACCTGCGCGCCCTGGGCGCGCGCGAGATCGGACAGGAACTCCGGCGCGGCAAACGTGACCGTGAACGCGGCGACGCCGCCCTTCACGAACTGCCGTCGGGTGACCTTCATTGCAGTTGGTACTCCGGCGATCCAGCGATGAGGTGGACGAGCCCCGACCCTTTCGCCTGCAGCTGCGCGTCGGCGCCGGTCCAGGTGCCGGTCGCGGTCAGATAGGTCATCCACTCGCTCCGCACCGCGCCGTCGACCGACGGCGTCGCGATCGCGTCCATGAAGTACGACATGAACGACTGCGGCGACTTGTTCGCCGTCTTTGCCGACGTCGCGAGATTGAACTTCTGGTTGGCGGCGAGCGTCGACGCGAAATTCATCCGCGCCAGCATCGCGCCGCTCGAGAACCACGATTGCCCCGCGTCCCAGCCGCTGACGTCGGGTGGATCGAACATGATCTGCCCCATGTTGGACAGCGGCGTGAGCGCCGAGTCCACCGAGAATCCACGCCAGCCGACGTCCTTCAGCGCACGAACGACGAACTCCACGGGCCACGAGTAGCGCGCCCAGTACGACTTCGGATCCCAGAACTCCGGTGACAGGAGCAGCTCGCGCATGACGATCCGCATGTCGAACTTGCTGTTTGAGTAGACGCCCGCGATGCGATTGACGAAGCTCTCATCGGGCTCGCGGAACTCGCTGACGAAGAAACGGAACAGCTTTTTCGCGAGGTAGCGGCCGGTATTCGGATTGGCGGCGAGCGCATTGATGAAGTCGATGCCGTCCTGCATGCCGTCGTTCTGGCCGCGCGCCGGAATCGTCTTGCTGCCGTCGGGATAGATCGGGAAGCTGAAGGTCTTCGCCGCCGTGTCGTGCTGCGCCGGCACGTAGATGAATTCGTAGTGCTGCGATCCGTCGCTCGCCAGGCCCGGCCGCTGCAGATTCCATCCGGTGAACACGCGCGCGCCGGCGTAGACGTCGGGCTCGGTGTAGTTCCCGACGCCCATCGTGAACAGTTCCATGATCTCGCGCGCGAAGTTCTCCTGCGGTTTGGCCTTCGTGTTCGTCCGGCCGTCGAGCCAGACCAGCATCGCGGCGTCTTTCGCGACTGCCAGCAGCAGATCGTGGAACCTGCCGAGGGCCATGTCGCGGAACAACTCGATCTGACCGCGCACCCGGCCCGGGTCCTCGGCCGCCTTCGCGGCCATGTAGCGCGTCCCCTCGGTTGCGCCAAGGGCGCCGGCAATCTTGCTGTAGCCGGTCGCGAAGTGGTTGTGCCAGAACAGCGCCATCTTCTCCTGGAGCGGGCGATCGCTGTGGACCATCCGGAACAACCAGCGCTGGCGGGCGTCGGTGATGTTCGAATTCGGCGAGAAGACGCCGCGGGTCGTCGTCTGCACGTAGCCCGGTTTTCCAATGTTGCCGTCGACGTCGTCGACGATCCCGTCGAAGTTCACCAGCGTGTCGACGATTTCGTTGACGGACATCTGTCCGTACATATCGAGCTCGTCGATCCGCGCACCGAATCCGGCGCGCCGCAGCAGGTGTTCGAGCTCACGCTCGGAGGTGCGGGCCATGGCTAGTGACATCCTAAAGACGACGCGCGCCGGCGACAATAACTTTTTTGGTAAGCCGGTTCCAGAGGAGCCGGCTCGTCAACAGCGGCCGACGGGCCAGAATTCGCCATCGGATTTCGCGATACGCTCGCCGCCCCATTGCGTAATCGAGAATCAGCCGGGTCGTCGCCCGCTCGCGGCGCGCGCCGCGAATAATCTGCGCGATTCTGCGGCGATCGGCAAACAAGTACTGCTGGATCTCAATCGAATCTCGAAGCTCGGCGCCAATTTCGTCATCGCAGGCGGCGGCGTAGCGGCGGGCAAGCGATTCCACGTTCGTCGATGCGATGACGGTTTTCGCGGCGAGTTCACCCGACACCATGGCATAAAAAATTCCTTCGGCCGTGAACCCGTTGACGAAGCCGCCGGCGTCGCCCGCCAGCAGCACGCGGCCACGCCCCGGTTGCCGCAGCGGCCCGCCGACCGGGATCAGGAACGGCGTGAAGTTGCGCCGCATCGATTCGCCGGTGACGATGCCGCGCGCGCGCAGTCGATCGACGAAGTCGCGCTGCAACTGGTACGGTGACTCGTCGATCGCCTCGCGGTAGTACGACAGCACGTAGCCGATGCCGATGTTGACGTGGTCGCGCTTCGGAAAGATGTACGCGTACCCTTCGGGACAGCGCTTGTCGGCCGGGGCCGCCGCGGCGCCGTTCGACGCGGGACGAAAGCCGTATGCGACCCAGAGCGTCGACGGATCGACGTCGCGCAGCGCCTCGCGCGGCGTCTCCTCCATCATGTCGAGCGCGACGGCAGTCGCGGGCCATCCCCGAGTCAGCCCGAGCCGGCGCGCGACGACGCTGTAGACGCCGTCGGCCGCGACGACAACTGGCGCCGCGAATCGCCGGCCGTCACGGCTGTCGAGCACGACGCCATCGCACTCTTCGCGCGCCTGGACGATGTCCGCGCCGGTCACGAGCTCGGCGCCCGCTTCAACGGCAAGCGAGACGAGCAGCGCGTCGAATTCGACGCGGCGGATCATCAGCGCCGCCGGGCCATCCGATTCGATCACCGCGGCGTCGCCATCGGGTCCCTCGAGGTACAGCCGCGAGAGCGTGTGCGTGGTGATGCGGAGGAGCGCGCGTTCGAGATACGGAAATCGCGTCACGACGCGGCGACTGATGCCGCCGCCGCACGGCTTGTTGCGCGGGAACGCTGAGCGGTCAAGCATCCGCACGCGGATGCCGGCGCGCGCCAGCGCGCGAGCCGCGGTCGCGCCGGCCGGGCCGGCGCCGACCACGAGCACGTCAGCCGTTTCGGCCACGGGTCGCGAGTCGGAATTCGGGCTTCGGGACTCGGCGGCAGAGAGCGAAGCGGCAGCGATCATCCACAAAAGTCCGTAAGAACCGGCCCGTCTTTCGCGCGAGGCGTCATTATAGGTGACGTGAATGGTCGCGATAGGTGACGTGATGGTCGCGGCCGTCGGTTGCACGGTCGCGCAGGCTGTGGGATAGTGATGCCGCTTTCGGCTCGCCGTCGCCCGTTTTCAATGCGAGTACATCTCCTCAGCGTCCGGTTTCTGACTAAGGCCGGCAGCATCGTCGCGCTTTGGCTGCTGTCGGTCTCGGCCGGCTATGCGTCGCCCGGTCCGACGCGGAACATCGTCGGGCGCGCGTGCTCGGCGCAGGCGTCGCCGGCGCGCAAACTCATGCGCAAGACGAAGGCTGCCGGCGGACCGGTGGCGCTGCCGTCGAAGCGCGAAATGGCGGGACTGAGCGACGCGACTGCGCACCTCAAGCGGGGCACGCGCGCCACGTTCAGCGACGACGACGAGGCGATTCAGAGCGACAACTCCGCCGCGCGCATCGACGCTGACGATCGCGCGGTCCCGGTACTCCGATCGCTCGGTGTTCTCCACGGTTCCACCGTCCCGCTTCCTCGGATCCACACGTTTTCTCCCCGATCACCTCGCGGACCACCGACCCAGGCCTGATCCCGCTCCGGCGTGTCAGAGGTCGTTCCCGGTGTCGCAACTGAGAGGTGATGCATGCGAGTCGTGCTCGCAGATCTCAAGTCCATTCGAGGGTTCGTCAGCAAGGACACGGTCGTCGGCGGCTACGGATCCCGTCTCGATCCGTTTTCGCGCGTGACCGCGGTGATTTCGTACGTCAAGAAACAGTTCCACGATGTGCCGAGCGTTCACATGGCCTACGTCGCGGCGATCCTCGCGCGCGGCGGCCACGAGGTGACGTGGACCCGCGGCGAAGTGGAGGGGCCGGCGCCCGACGTCGCGATCGTCCTGTCGTCGCTCGTCGACTACAAGAACGAAATCGCGTGGGCCGATCGCCTGCGCGCGCGAGGGGTGAAGGTCGGCTTCGTCGGCATCACCGCCTCGAAGATGCCGGAGCTGTTCGCCGGCCACTGCGACTTCATCCTCAACGGCGAGCCCGAGGCCGCCGTCATGCGCCTCGCGCAGGGAGAGGTGCCGTCGGGGATCACGACGAGCGAGCAGATCAACGATCTCGATGCGCTGCCGTTCCCGCGCTGGGACCTGGTGACCGAGGATCGCGGCGCGCGGCTCGGCATCAAGTGGTCGTCGCGGCCGGTGGGCGGCGGTTTCCCGCTGCTCGCGAGCCGCGGCTGTCCCGAACACTGCACCTACTGCCCGCATCGCATTCTCGCCGGCTATCGCGCGCGGTCGATCGCCAACATCGCCGACGAGCTCGAGCGTCTGTGCGATCAGGTCCGCCGGCCGTATGTGATCTTCCGGGATCCGTTGTTCAGCGAGCAGCGCGATCGGTGTCTCGCCCTGTGCGACGAGATTCAGGCGCGCGGTCTCACGCTGACGTTCGAAGCGGAGACGCGGCTCGATCGGCTGGATGTCGAACTGCTCGACAGACTGTACGAAGCGGGATTTCGGGCGATGAGCTTCGGCGTCGAATCACTCGATCCGGCGACGCTCCGGAAATCGGGACGGCGGCCGATTCCAGCGGCGAAGCAGCGCGAGATCATCGACCATTGCATGAAGAAGGGCATCGTCACGGCGGCGTTCTACGTCTTCGGCTTCCTGCAGGACGACTGGAACTCGATCGCCGCGACGATCGACTACGCCACCGAGCTCGGATCGACGTTCGCGCAGTTCAAGATTCTCACGCCGTATCCGGGAACGCCGATGTTCAAGCAGCTCGAGCCGCGGCTCATCGAGCGCGATTGGGAAAAGTACGACGGCTATACGCCGACGTTCGAGCATCCGAACCTGACCGAGCGCGAGCTTCGCTTTCTCCTCGGCGCGGCGTACACGCGGTTCTACATGCGGCCGTCGTATCTGGCCAACTTCCTGAAGATCCAGAATACGGCGGTGCGTGAATGGGTGAGACGCCTGGATCGGCGCGTCAACGCGCGGCATACGCGCGAGGAAATCGCCGACTTCTCCCGACCGGTGGCGTGCTGACGCTCGCGCTCTCCGACGTGTCGGTGACGGCGATCTCGCGCTACGGCGCGCGAGTCCTGCCCAACACCGAGCAGCTCGTCGCGGGCTGCAAGGCCCGCGGCGAGTTCATTCAGGGTCCTGACATCGCCGCGTTCGAAGCGGCGTTCGCGCGCCGCGCCGGGATGGACGCGGCGCACGCCATTGCCGCGTCGTACGGGCGGATGGCGTTCTATTACATTCTCAAAGCGCTGGACCTGCCGCGCGGGTCGGAGATCGTGGTGCCGGCACTCACCTTCTGGGTCGTGCCGGAGCTCGCGCGCGTGGCGGGGTTGAAGGTCGTGTTCGCCGATGTCGACCCGGCGACGTTCACGCTGGATCCGTCGGCGTTCGAGCGCGCGATCACGCCGAACACGCGCGCCGTCGTGCCGACCCATCTCTACGGCCTGCCCTGCGACATGGACGCGATCATGACGGTCGCGTCGCGGCACGGCATCACGGTCATCGAGGATTGCGCGCACGCGCTCGGAGCCACCTACGACGGCAAGCCGGTCGGCACGTTCGGCGACGCGGCGCTTTTCAGCTTTCAGACGCTCAAGCCGCTCAACTGTTACGGCGGCGGGCTCGCGCTGGTCCGGGATGCGGCCGTCGCCGCTCGAGTGCGCGCGCTGGCCGAGGCGGAGCCGTGGCCGGATGCGAAGCGCGTCGACAACCGGCTGCTCGTCGGCAAGCTGCAGCGGATCTTCATCAAGCCGTGGGTGTTCACGATCAGCGCGTTTCCGATCCTCTGGGTCTCGTCGCTCATCGGCGCGAACCCGGACGTGTATCTGTGGGAGAAGATCCGATCGTTGACACCGCTGCCTGAGTCGTACACGGAGCGGTTTCCGAACGTGCAGGCCGTTCTGGGTCTGGCCGCGCTCGAGATGCTCGATAGCTGGACCGCGCGGACGAGGCAGCACGCGCGCGTGATGGACCGGGCGCTCGGCGATCTGCCGGGCATCACCGTGCCGCACATCCCGCCGAAACGCACGCACGTCTATTACCAGTACTGCGTCTACGGCCCGCAGCGCGATGAGCTGGTCGTCCGCTGCGTGCGGCGCGGCGTCGATATCGAGACGCTGCACGTCGACGTCTGCAGCGACATGGACATCTTCGCGAACGAAACCGTGGTTCCTGCCGGCGCGCCCGGGGCGAGACGTGCCGCCGGCGCGATGCAGATTCCGGTCTACTCCACGCTGACCGACGAGCAGGCGCAGCGCGTCGGGCGAGTGGTCCGTGACGTGCTTCAACGATCGCGGACCTGACGAGCCGCGCTACGATCGTCTCGGCCACGTCTCCGCCGTTATGCTCGCCTACCTCGTCATCTACGTCTTCGCCATCATCGAGGGTGAGATCTACTACAGCAAGGTGTCCGCGGATGCGGTGGCGGGCCGGCTGTCCTGGCCGCTCGTCCTGACCGCGGGCGCGCTCGGCGGCGCCACCGGCGATCAGCTGTGGTTCTACGTCCTGCGCGGCCGCATCCACTGGCTCGATCGGTTTCCGCGGCTGCGGAAGTACCGCGACGCCGTGATGACGCACATGCACAACAGCGAGACCGGGCTGGTGCTCGTCAGCCGCTTCCTGCCGGGATTGCGGACCGCGATTCCGATCGCCTGCGCTTACGCCGCGATGAACGCGCTGAAGTTCAGCACGCTGAACCTCATCAGCGCCTTTGCGTGGGCGGCGACGATCATGCTGTTCGTGAAAGGCGGATCGACCACCCTGAGCGCGTTCGGGCTAAACGCGTGGTGGGGGCCGTTCATCCCCGCCCTGCTCGTGATTGTGTTCTTCCGCTGGCTCGGCTCCCGCTCGCGAACCTGACCGTGGTCTGACCGTGGTCTGACCGTGGTCTGACCGTGGTCTGACCGTGGT
>DAIUKO010000020.1:0-40245 GCA_036848175.1 Vicinamibacterales bacterium
TGGTCGCTTCCCATGGATTCTTGTCGACCACCTTGCCCCACTTGATGCTCATGAAAAAGTTGATGATGAAGAACAGCTGGAACAGGCCGAGCCCCCACGCGGCGTAGCCCTGGACGACGTTCCAGTGCAGCACCGTCTGGTTGTGGGCGTACTGCGCGCCGCCGTCGTACATCCGGCGGTTCATGCCCGCGAGACCCTGAACGAACATCGGCATGAACACGAGGTTGATGCAGACGAGCGATCCCCAGAAGTGCAGCTTGCCGAGCAGCTCGTTCATCGTCCGGCCGGTCGCTTTCGGGAACCAGTAGTAGACACCCGCGAACAGCGCGAAGATCGTCCCCGGCGCGACGACGTAGTGGAAATGGCCGATGACGTAGTAGGTGTCGTGCAGGTGAATGTCCGAAGGCGCGAGGCCGAGCGGCAGGCCCGTGAGACCGCCGATGCCGAACATCGGCAGGAACGCGAGCGAGAACAGCATTGGCGTCGTGAAGCGAATCGACGCGCCCCACAGAGACAGCAGCAGCGCCGTCAGAATGACGACCGACGGAATCGAAATGATCATCGTCGTCGTCTGGAAGAACGCGCTCATCACCGTGCCCATGCCGGTCATGAACATGTGGTGCGCCCACACGATGAACGACATGAAGCCGAGGAAGACGACCGAGTAGACGAGGGCCTTGTAACCCCAGAGCGGCTTGCGCGTATTGTTGGCGATGATTTCGCTGACGATGCCCATCGCCGGAAGGATGAGCACGTACACCTCGGGATGCGCCAGGAACCAGAACAAATGCTGCCACAGGAGCGGGTTGCCCTGTCCGGCGACGGCCAGAGGCTTGCCGCTGATGACGAGACCGCTCGGGAGGAAGAAGCTCGTGCCGGCGACCTTGTCCATCAACTGCAGAATGCCCGCGGCTTCGAGAGGCGGAAACGCCAGCAGCAACAGGAACGATGTCACGAACTGCGCCCACACGAAGAAGGGCAGGCGCATGTAGCTCAGTCCCTTGGCGCGCAACTGCACGATCGTCGTGATGAAGTTGATCGACCCGAGGAGCGACGACGTGATCAAGAAGATCATCCCGACGAGCCAGAACGTCTGACCCGACGTCGCCGTGATCACCGAAAGCGGCGCGTACGACGTCCACCCCGATTGCGCGGCACCCGTCGTCGGGAAGAAGCTGGCCAACATGACGACGCCACCGATGAAGTAGACCCAGTAGCTCATCATGTTGATCTTCGGGAACGCCATGTCGGGCGCCCCAATCTGCAACGGCATCACGAAATTGCCGAAGCCGCCGACGGCGAGCGGCACGACGCCGAGGAAGACCATGATCGTGCCGTGCATGGCACCGAGCTGGTTGTAGAACTCGGGAAGCATGATCCCCATGGGCGCGCGAGACTGCCCGAGCCATGCGCCTATCAATGGAATCGGCTTGCCGGGATAGGCGAGTTGCCATCGCATCAGCATCATCAGGCAGAAGCCGAAGAGGAGGAACAGGAGGCCGGTAACCGCGTACTGGATCCCGATCACTTTGTGATCGGTCGAGAACACGTACTTCCGCCAAAACCCTAGTTCCTCGTGATGCTCGTGCGGGAGCTCGTGCGCGTGCGGGACGTGAGTCGCCGTCTTGTCCATAAACGGGAGGATTGTATGCAAGAGGCACAAGCGGGCGCAAGGCAAGCTTGGGCGTAAGATCGTTCTTATGAGCCGCGCGGCCGGCACTCGGGCGATCGTGAGCGTCGCGCTCCTCGTCGCCGCGACCGTTCCGGCGCGCGCAAACCGGGAATCCGAGGCCCTCCGCGCGCGGGCCTCGATCGACATCTACAACCTCGATCGCGACGAAGGCATCGCCGGTTTCAAGCGCGCCATCGCAGCTGATCCGCTCGATGCGGCCGCGTATCGAGGATTGGCGACCGGTTTTTGGCTCAGCATCACGTTCCGGCGCGGGAACATGACCGTTGACGATTACCTCGGACGCGCCGTCACCAGGCCCAGCCCCAACGCGGAGCCGCCGCCTGCCGAGGTCGCCACCGCCTTTCGAGAGGCGCTCGATCACGCCCTCACGCTCGCGCGCACGCAGCTCGCACAGAACCCCAAAAGCGCCGATGCGCACTACCAGCTCGGCGCCGCCGTTGGCCTGCGTGCGTCGTACGCGGCGACTGTCGAAGGCAGCGCGATGACTGCGTTCAAGGCGGCTCGCGAGGCGTACGACGAGCACGAGCAGGTCTTGTCGCTCGATCCGCGCCGCAAGGACGCCGGGCTCATCGTCGGCACGTACCGCTATCTCGTGTCGGCGCTCTCGCTGCCGCTTCGCTGGATGGCGTACGTCGTCGGCTTCGGCGGCGGGAAGGAGAAAGGGCTGCGCATGATCGAGGAAGCGGCGGCGTTCGGCGGCGAGAACCAGGACGACGCCCGCTTCGCGCTCATCCTTCTCTACAACCGCGAGAAACGCTACGACGATGCGCTGAAAACGCTGGCGGCGCTGCGAGAGCGCTATCCGCGCAACCGGCTCGTGTGGCTGGAAACCGGCGCGACGTATCTGCGTGCCGGGCGTCCGGCCGACGCTGAGCGGGCCCTCAATGAAGGGTTCGCGCGGCTCGCCGGCGATTCGCGGCAGCGGATGTTTGGCGAGGACGCACTCTGGTTTTACAAGCGCGGCGCGGCGCGTGCCGCGCTCGGCCGGGCTGCAGACGCTGATGCAGATTTGCGAAAGGCGCTGCAATTGGAGGGGCGCAAGTGGGTCTACGGCCGCACGCACCTCGAGCTCGGGAAGCTCGCGATGAAGGCGGGCAAGACGGCTGCGGCCCGCCAGGAATTTCAGACCGCGGCGACGCTGTGCGACAGCGATAATGACGGCGGTATGGCCGACGAGGCCCGCCGACTGATGAACACGGCGCCGTAGAGACTCGTAAGAGAGGAGTATGAGCGCGAAGAAGCTGCCGACCTGGGTGTCGATCGTGATCGCCTCCGTGATCATCGTCGGCATGCTCGCGGTGGCGGCGGTCGGCGGCGCCGCGTTCTTCATCTACCGCCACGTGAACACCTCGTTCACGCCGACCGAGACCGCGCAGTCGGAGTTCACACAGGCGCGCGCGCGGTTCGATGGTCAGCAGCCCCTGATCGAGCTGCGCCACGACGACGATCCGATCATCCATCGCGAGCTCATGAAGGCGACCGCCGAGCGGCAGAAGCTCGAGACGCTGCGCGTACTTGCATACGATCGCCACGCGGGCAAGCTCGTACGGGTCTCGATTCCGTTCTGGCTGCTGCGGATGGCGCCGTCGCGAAACCTGTCCTTTCTCAGCGACAACGGTATCGACGTCGATTCCGAGCGAGTCCGGCTGACGGTCGACGACCTGGAGCGGCGTGGCCCGGGACTTCTGATCGACACGAAGGACCGCCGCGGCTCGCTAGTCCTCGTCTGGACCGAATAACGCCGAGCCGTCTCCCGCCGAGGACGGCGCCAACCCGACTCCGCATAAACAGGCCGAAAAAATACGCGATCCTTCATGGCATACCGCTTGAAACCTCAGGCGTCGCGAGGCCTGCAGGGGTTCACACCATGTTGAAGTCGAATCGGTATCTCGCAGCGGCACTGCTCATCGGCGGATTGTGGATGACGGCGCCGGCATGCGCGGCGCAGACCTACGGGTATCCGAGCGGACGACCCGTCGGCTACGGTTATGACCTCGACCGCGTCGCGTACGACAACGGGTATCGCGACGGTCGGCGCGCGGGAGAGCGCGACGCAAGAGACCGGCGATCGTTCTCGTACAACCGCCACGACGACTGGCGGAATGGGGACGACGGGTATCGGCGTGAATTCGGCAACTTCGATCGCTATCGGCGGACGTATCGGAACGGGTTCGAGACGGCGTACTCGGACTCGTACAACCGTTACGGCCGCTACTCCAACGGACCGGTGTATCCGACCTATCCCACGTATCCGACCTATCCCGAATATCCGGGCCGTCCTGGCGTCGCCGTGCCGCGCGGCTCGTACTCGCTGGCCGGTCAGAACGGCTACCGTGACGGTCTCGATGCGGGACGCGACGACGCGCGCGCGCGACGCGCATTCGATCCGGTGCGGGCGAAGCGCTATCGTGACGGCGACCACGACTACGACAACCGCTACGGATCGCGCGACGAATACAAGCGCGAGTATCGCGCGGCCTTCCAGCAGGGCTATCAGGACGGCTACGGCTACGCGCGCCGCTAACGCGTACTCACTGTCCTTGGCAGGCCGGCGCTCAGCACCGACCGCCGGCGATCAGAACGCCAGCATGTGTGTGTATTTCACGATCAGCCCGCGCCCCGGATTGATGGGCGTGGGCTGATTCGTGAACTGCTGCTCGTTGTAGACCACGAAGAGGTCGCTCAGCGGGCGGTGGATCAAGTCGAACCGGACGTTCGCGCTGAACTGCTTCAGGTCGGTGTTGTACTGCAGCAGCGTATCGAGGAAGGTCCGCGTGTTGAACGCGTAGCCGATCCGCGTCGTCACCAGGTTCGTCGCGAAGTCGTGCATCGGAAACGGCAGCGTGATGTCGTTGCGCTGCAGCGCCGCGTCGAACGTCAGATGGTAGGTCGGCCTGAAGACGACGCCCAGCTTCGTTGACTGCTGCGATCCGGTCCAGAATCCTCCCAGTGTGATCAGCGCCGACAGCGAGACCTGCTTGCTGTGATTGGTTTCGAGCTCGATCGCGTACTCGTTCCATCCGTAGCTGCCTTCCGCGAAGCGTTGATCGGGCCGGATCTTGAACGGCGTCACGATCCGCTCGAACCGCGGATTCCACTGCAGTTCCAGGTAGCCGCCGTTTTCGAAAAACCAGGCGTAGGCGACGTGGTTGGTGTACGAAATCAACCGGTTCGACTGGTCCGTGTAGATGTTGTAGCGCGTGTGCGGATGCAGCTCGCGGATGCCGATCTTCCGGAACCACTCGGGCCGCTGACGGATGCCGAAGTCGACGAAGTGCTTGCGCACGCCGACGCGCTTGATGAATCCGATGTCATCGCGGAAATGATTGCCGACGCTCAGCAGCGAATACTGCGCGTGCACGCGGTTGTCGTTCCACGTCACCGAACCTTTTCCGGCGAGCTGCCCGTCCTCGACGCCCGGCGTCGCCGACTTGGTGAAGAAGGTGTTGATGCTGAGCGCGCGAATGAAGCGGAAATTCGCATCCACCCCGACGACGCTGTTGCGATCGCTCGAGGCGCCGGTGGACTGGCGGGAGAGGAAGATCGCGCCGATGTCGGAATTCCGCAGGATGTCGCGGCGGCCGCGCAGAACCGTGTAGTTGTCGCCGTCGCGGTAGTTGTTGCCGTCGCGTTCGCCAAACGATCCGGTTTGAATCGTCATCGCGCCGACGCCGAACCCGCCGACGCGGCCGGTGAGCCGGCCGCCGGCCTCGATCGGGATCTCGTCGCCGAGTGCCGTCAGGCCGATGCGGCGCGAGAAAAACAGCAGCATCTCCTCTTCGGGCGGCGAGAACCGCGCGCTGCCGACGCGCGACTCGCGCGGGATGTCGCCGAAGTAGAACATCCCGGAGTTTTCGAGGAAGAACTCGCGCTTCTCGGGAAAGTACAGACTGAACTGCGTGAGGTTGACCTGCTGCTCGTCGGCCTCCGCCTGCGCGAAGTCGGGCTTCACGGTCACGTCGAGCGTCAGCGACGGCGTGACGCCGTACTTGGCGTCGAGGCCGATGTGCTGGCCGTCGTCGAATTCCGCGGCGCCGACGCCGCGAGTCGCGTTCGCCGCGATCCACGGCTTGACGCGGAGATTGAGACCCTGATTGGCGTCGGGCAGGGCCGCGAGCGTGCCGCCGAGGCTGACGCGATAGAGGTTGTAGACGCGCGGGACCGCCGACCAGTAATCGAGCTCGTTCTTGCGGCGGATGCGGCGGCTGAAGTTGACACCCCATATCCGGCCGTCGCCGCGCTCGAAGCGCAGCGCCTTGAACGGGATTTTCAGCTCGGCCGACCAGCCGTCGGCGCCGACGCGCGTCGCGACCATCCACACGCCGTCCCAGTTCGTATTGACGTCGCGTCCTTCGTTCGCGATCTGCGCGTCCGACTTCGCGCCGCGAGGGTTCGTGGCGAAGAAGAATCCATTCCTGCGATCCGCGAAGGTGTCGAGGATGACCTCGAACGAGTCCTGTTCGCCGGTCGTGAAGTCTTTGCGGATGTCGTTGACGATGAGCCCGTCCGCACCCGAGTCATGACAGACGACGCCGATGTACAGCGCATCGGCGTCGAAGGCGACGCGGACTTCGGTCGCTTCCGTCGCCGGTTCTCCCTCGTGAGGTTCGGCCTGGACGAATTCGGCGGCCGGCTCTCCGGTCCGCCAGACTTCTTCGTCGAGCGACCCGTCGAGCGTGATTGGCGCACGGGTCTCCACTGCGGTGACGACACGCCGGCCGTCAGGCGATTGCAGGGCGATCGGCGGCGCGTCCGCGAACGAACGCGACGCCGTCAGCACGAGCGCAGCGAAGAGCCATGGCGCCTTCAGAACTTGACCTTGACGCCGAACTGTAGCTGAAACGGATTGAACACATCGCGCGGCGTGCCGAAGCCGAGGGTCGCGGGCGGCGGCGTGTTCGGATAGTCGGCGCTGCCCCACACTGTGTTCACGTCCTTGACGTTCACACGGTTGAACAGGTTGAACAGGTCCAGCGTCAGGTCCAATCGCGCGCGGTCGTTCAGCGAGATGTCGCGGCCGACGCGAAGGTCGACGCTCGCGTACGCCGGTCCGTCGTACAGGTTCCGCTGGATGTTCGACGGACGATCGGAGTTCGGGTTGCCATCGAGGTTGAAATCGCGGCCGGCGAAGATGTTGAAGGGACGGCCGCTTTCGATCGACACCAGTCCGCTGAGGCGGAAGCCGCCGAATCCGCGCACCCGGGACGGCACTTCACTGAGCAGGGCGGCGGTCACGCGATGCCGCACGTCCTGCCGCGAGCGCGCCGTCTCGCCGAGAATGTCCTGACCTTCCGGGATATCCGCCAGGTTGGCCAGCGAATCGACGTTGGTCCTCACCTTCGACAGCGTATAGCTCGCGTGAAAGCCGATGCCGTTGGCCATCCGCTTCTCCGCCTCGAAGGTCGCGCCGTGGTAGTTCGATGTGCCGGTGTTGGTCTGGACGAAGAGATCGCCGACCTCCGGATAGGTTCGACCGCCGAGTATGGCCTTGCCGCTCGGCAAGACGCCGGTCTGGAACGCGTTGAGATTCCCGGTGTGCCCCAGTACCTGTCTCGCGCCGAGGAACAGGTACGACACCGACAGGGCGATTCCACGACTGATCTCCTGCGAGATCTGCGCGCTGGCCTGGTGACTGTATGGATTCCGGATCGCGCCGTCGAGCGTATCGGCGAGGCCGATACTGCTCGTGGAGGGTACCTGACCGGTCGTCAGAAACGTCACCGCTGCGGCCGGCGCGAGCGGGCCGCCGACGGTGCGCTGCTGGAACCGGGATTGAAGCGGCGCGAGCGTCGGAAACAGCTTCTGCGCGTTCGGCAGCGAGCCGGCAGTGGACCAGAGTGTCGCGTTGAACAACTGGCCGACGCTCGACGCGAGTCGATCCGTGAACACGCCGTAGCCGCCGCGGACGACGCCGCGCGCGCTGTACGCGTAGGATGCGCCGACGCGGGGCTGCCAGTTGTTGAGATCCTTCTCGGTGATGAACTCGCTCGGATAGCGCTCGATGTCGTAGCGCAATCCGTACGTGAGCGTCAGCTTCTCGTCCGCCTGCCAGTGATCCTGCACGAACAGGCCGTAAGAGCCGTGATTGATGTCGAACCCGGTGTCGTCCTGCCACGGCGTCGGTACGTCCTGGACCCATGTCGGGTCGATCCCCGGATAGGTCGGCGCGCCGACCAGATACGGCCACCAGAACACGGCGGGCGTGAAGCTCTGGAATGCGGCGAGCGACGGAAAGATGATCCGCGCCGGGAAGAACGCGTGAAACTGCGACTCGTTCCGCAGTTCGTTGATGTCGAACCCCGCCTTGAGCTGATGCGCCCCCCGGGTCGTGGTCAGGCTGTCGCTGACCTGGAATCTCGTTTCGCCGTAATAGTCCACGTCCGACGTGCTCTTCCCCATGATGATGAAGTTGGAAAGCTCCAGCGCCGGCTCCTTGAGTACCGACGTGAAGTCGAACGTGCGGCGCGCGGCCTGGAAGCGCGCTTCGTTGACCATGCGCGGCGACAGCACCGAGACGGCGTTCGCGACCAGCGCCTGATCGCGGGTGAGGTTGTCGCGTGCGGTGCTGGATGTCGGCGACGCACGACCGCCGCCCCCGAGGAAGTTATCGGTGTTCGACTCGAGGAAGTTGTAGCGCACCGACAGCGTGTGGCTCGGATTGAAATGGTGATCGACCTTCCCGAGAAACGAGTTGTAGTGGTTCTTCTGCAGCTGGTTCGTCGTCTCGGGTGTCAGATGGAACTGCGCGCGGACCGCGTTGAGCGTCGCCAGATTGTCGAGCACGACCTGTGAGAAGCGGTTGGACTGCTCGCGGATCTGCGCCTCGTAGTTGGCGAACAGGAAGGTGCGATCGACGGCCAGCGGCGCACCGAAGGTTCCGCCGAACTGACTCTGGTGAAGGACGTCGGCGTCAGGGGTGTTGAGCACCGACCGCGCGTTCAGCGCGTCGTGCACCCCGAAGAGATACGCCGACCCGTCCATACGATTGCTGCCCGACTTGGTCACGATGTTGACGAACCCGCCGAGCGCTCGGCCGTACTCCGCGAGGTAGGTCGAGTTCAGCACGCGGAACTCCTTGGCCGCTTCCTGCGACGGCGTCGCGCGCGGCAGGCCGGTGAACGTCTGCACGTTGTCGGCGCCGTCCACCTGAATCATCGTGTTCAGCTCGGGTTGTCCGCCGAACGACAGTCGCGGCGCCGCCGCCGAGCCGACGCCGACGTCGGGCTCCTTGAACGCGCCGCCGCCGACGTTCTCGCGGCCGCTCGCGACGCCGCTCGACAGCTTGACGAAGTCGACGAAGTTGCGTCCGCTGATCGGCAGCGACTCGATTTCCACGGTGCTCACGACGCGGCTCAATTCCGTCTTGGCGGACTCGATGAGCGGCGCTTCCGCGCCCACCGTCACCTGCTCGGCAATCTGGCCGAGGCTCATCGTGATGTCGGCTTCCGTCGTTCCTCCAACCGTCAGGATGACGCCGGTCTGGATCGCCGTCTTGAAACTCGGGAGCTCCGCCCGGACTTCGTAGACACCCGGTTCGAGGGCGGCGAAGCGGTATCGGCCGTCCGAGCCGGTCGTCGTGCTGCGCGTCGCGCTCGTCGCCGTGTTCTTCACCGTCACCGTGGTGTTGGGAAGCGCAGCGCCGGTGGCATCACGTACGGCGCCGGAAAGCGTCGCCGTCGCGATCTGGGCGGCGGCGCGAAGGGGCATGCTCAGCATCATTCCGAGCAGGAGGGCGACTGCGATCGGACGCGGTCGGGGGTTTGGCATGGTGACTCCTGGAATGACGTAGTCCGGGCGCGATGATACGGCAGTCGGCCCGCGCGCGAATAGGCTCGAGTGTGGTAACTGAGGTTCGCTCGCTTCGCTCGCTCGTGGGCGGCGCCGCTTCATTCGACGCGAATCGCGATCGGCACGTCATGCCGGAGTGGACCACCAGCGCCGGTCGCGGTCACCGCAAGCCGCCAGAAACCGCTCGGGAGTGTCGGGGGCAGCATGAAACGAACACGGTGATCCGCCTGAAATTCGCAGGGGACTTGGACGCGGCCGGCACTCCCGTCGATGGTGATCTGGAGTTGGCGGCACGAACCGACGGGGAACAGGCCGTGAAGGAGGAGCACATCTCCGGCGTGAGCCGAGAATTCAACGGCCCGATCACGATCGAATCGAATCCCCTGCTTCTCGGCACTCTCGACGCCCATCCAGTCCACGACGGGCGGTGCGGGGCGTTCGAGGATCCGGTACGTGACGCGCTCCGACCAGGCTGAGACACGACGTTCACTCCACCGCCGCACTCGAAGCGTCACAGACCCGGCGGTGAGTGTTTCCGGGACGCGGACGCGCAAGCTCTGCGGACCCGCCGTGTCGACCACGAAGATTCGATCGCCCTGCGCGAACTCCACCTCGATTCGATCCGATCGTTCGCGGCGCGCATAGCTCCTCGCGCTGACCGCCATTTCCACCCACTGTCCTCGCGCGACCGGCGCCATTTCCGACGGCTCCAACTCGAAGGTCAGAGGCTCGTTCGTCACGGTGAATTCGACGGGATTGCTGAGGCGCTTGACGCCGTCCCGCACCGCACCGATGCGAACCTGCGCTCGACCGGTCGCGATGTCACTCGGAACGTAGAGCGGCCGGTAATCCATCGCGCAGCAGAAGCCACCCGCCTCGATCGTCCGCACACGTCCGGAGGAATCCTCCAGCACGAACACGTCTTCCGCGTGGAAGTTCATGCCGACGACCGCCAGACGCTCGCCGGGACCGATGACGTCTGGCGAGGCTTCCTCCAACGCCGGCGGACTCCAGTCGGTGACTTGGACGGTACACGGCTCGCTCGTCTGGCCGTCCATCTCGGCGACCACCTCCCACGAACCCGGTGTGACGACCTTAGGGATCGCAACGTTGAGTCGATCCGGGGCACTCGGCGCAAACGCGCCGCCAGCGCCGCGCGCAAGCAGGGTGACGCCGTCGCGCCGCATCGTGATGCGCGCGTACTCACGCTCGTCGGCCGACCGCAACGTGCCTTCGAGCTGGAGGATTGAATCAGCTGAGACGGTCGCCGGCTCGCAGCGGTGGATCCGCGGAGGCGACTGCAACACGGCGGTGAGCGCAAGCTCGGTCAAGCCCGGCATCAAGGGACGTCTCTATGCATAAGACGCAACCTCGACAGACCCAGCCGCCGCTGAACTGAAGGGATTTAGCTCTGGAGATTTGGTAGCGGTACGGGGAATCGAACCCCGATTTGATGGTTGAGAACCATCCGTCCTAACCGTTAGACGATACCGCCACGCGCCCGCCCGGAATCCCGCATTTTAGCAAACTTGTATGATGGGATCCATGTTCCGCTGGCTTGTTGCGCTCCTCGTGCTTCTCGCGCTCGCGGCTGGAGTCTGCTACGTCGTCGCCGGTCGCGGCGCGCCGCCGCAGCTGGCGATCAACCAGCCTACTCGTGTCATCGGACAGACCGGCACGCTCGACGTCACCGCTGAGGCGCCGAATGCCAAGTTCACGGCGCTCGCGATCACCCTCGAGCAGGACGGCAAGACGGTCCCGCTCTTCGCGCTCGACAATCCGCAACAGGCGACCGTGGCGCCCTCCGGCCCGAACCAGCTGCGCGTCACGCGCCCCGTCGGCAAGAAAAGCATCCCTGAGTTGAAATCGGGCGCGGCGAAGATCGTCGTCACGGCGACGCGGCCGTCGTTTCTCAACCTGCGTCAGCTGACGAGCACCGCGTCGAAGGACGTGCAGGTGCGACTCGACCCGCCGCGAGTCGCCGTCGTCTCGACGAAACACTATGTGAACCTCGGCGGATCGGAGATGGTGGTCTATACCGCGAGGCCGCCCGATGTTGCCTCCGGCGTCCGCGTGGGCGATGTCGAGTATCGCGGGTTTCCTGCGGCGGGCGCCGGCGTGAGCGCTGCGGCCGATGTCTACGTCGCCTTCTTCGGATTGCTCTACGACCAGGATGTGCGGGCGCCGATCGTCGCGTTCGCGCGCGATGAGGCGGGCAACGAAGCGAAGACGACCTTCGTCGACAACGTCTTCCCCAAGCCGTTCAAGAAAAGCCGCATCGAGCTCGACGACAAGTTCATCGATCGGGTGGTTCCGGAAATCATCGAGCATGCGCCGGAGCTGAAGATGACCGCGCCGGCGCCGGGCAGCCCCGAGATGCTCGCGGCGTTCGTGAAGGTGAACAGCGAGCTCCGCAAGATCAATGCGGATCAGATTACCGCCTTCGCGGCCAAGACCTCGCCGAGCAAGTTGTGGGAGGGTCCCTTCGTTCAGCTCGGCAACTCGCAGGTCGAGGCGAGCTTTGCCGATCGCCGCACCTACTTCTACAAAGGCAAAGAGGTCGATCAGCAGACGCACCTCGGATTCGATCTCGCCGTGACCAGCCGCATCCCGGTCGTCGCCGCGAATGCCGGGTCGGTGTTGAACGCAAGCTGGCTCGGCATCTACGGCAACTGCGTCATCCTCGATCACGGGATGGGCGTCCAGTCACTCTATGGGCATCTGTCCTCGTTCGACGTGAAGGTTGGCGACACCGTCACGCGTGGACAGACGATCGGACGGAGCGGCATGACTGGCCTCGCTGGCGGCGATCACCTGCACTTCACGATGCTCGTCGGCGGCCGGATGGTGAACCCGGTCGAGTGGTGGGACGCCCATTGGATCGCGGACCGCGTGCAGCGCAAGCTCGACGAGTCGCGGCCGCAGTAGAATAGGCGGTTGTTGCGAATGCTCTTTTTCTTTCAGGAGAAATCAATGCGCCTACGAAACGTGTGGATAGGAACGTTAGGGGTCGCGCTCGCGGCGTCCGTGGTCGCGTGCGGCGGTGGCGAGCCATCGAACAAATCGGGGGAACCGTCCGCCCCCGGGGCAACACCCTCCGGCGAGAAAGTCGACACGTCGAAGGCCGGCACCGTGACGGGCACTGTCAGTGTCGAGGGCGCCGTTCCCAAGAACGAAGCGATCAAGATGAATGCGGATCCGGTCTGCATCCGCGAGAACAAGGATCCGCAGTTCCAGGAAACCTACGTGGTCAGCAGCGATGGCAAGACGCTCGGCAACGTGTTCGTCTACGTGAAGGACGGCCTCGGCAATTACGTCTACGACACGCCGACCGAGAAGGCGACCATCGACCAGAAGCAATGCCGCTATCACCCGCACGTGTTCGGCATGCGCGTCAACCAGCCGCTCGAGATCATCAACAGCGATCCGACGCTGCACAACATCCATGCGATGCCCAAGGGCAACTCCGAGTTCAACAACGGCCAGCCGATTCAGGGCATGAAGATGACGCACACCTTCGGCAAGCCCGAGGTGATGGTGCCGTTCAAGTGCGACGTGCACAGCTGGATGAACGCGTACGTGGGCGTCCTCGACCACCCGTACTTCGCGGTGACCAAGGACGATGGCAAGTTCGAGCTCAAGGACGTGCCGGCCGGAACGTACACGGTCACGGCATGGCACGAGAAGCTCGGCACGCAGGATCAGAAGGTGACGCTCGGCGAGAAAGAATCGAAAGAAGTCAACTTCACGTTCAAGGCCGCCGGACCGACGGCCACGAACAATAACTAAGGCAGGACCGGCAGGAAGGGCAGGACAGGCAGGATGGGAAACCGCCCTGCCTCCCATCCCGCCCCTCCCACCCATCCAGCTCGTCCTCCCGCTCTCTGATGCTTCACCGCTTCGCCAAATTCGTCGTTGCCAGCACGGTCCTCCTGATTCTGGCTGGTAGTCTCGTCACGAGTCACGATGCAGGACTCTCGGTACCGGACTGGCCCACCAGCTACGGCTGGAACATGTTCACATTCCCGCCGCGGATGTGGGTGGCGAACATCTTTTACGAGCACGGCCATCGGCTGATCGCGTCGAGCGTCGGGTTCCTCATGATCGTGCTCGCGGTCTGGTTGTGGGTGAAGGAGCCGCGCCGGTGGCTCCGTTGGTTCGGCGTCGCGGCGCTCGCCGCCGTCATCGCGCAAGGCCTGCTCGGCGGTCTTACCGTTCTGTTTCTCCTGCCTCCGGCCGTTTCCACGGCGCACGCGGCGCTCGCAGAGATCTTTTTCTGCATGACGGTCGCGATCGCGTTGTTCACCTCATCGGGATGGATGCGAGGCTTTGACCTCGAAGCCGATCGCCTGCCTGTCGACCCCGTGGCGCCGACGGCCCTCCCGCTGCGGCGCCTCGCGACGCTGACGACCGTCCTCATCTTCGCGCAGATTCTCGTCGGCGCGACGATGCGGCACACCGGTGCGGGGCTGGCGATTCCGGATTTCCCGTGGATGTTCGGCCACCTCATTCCGGATCACTGGGACGCGAAGATTGCCGTACACTTCGCCCACCGGGTCGGTGCGGTCATCGTCGCGATCGCGGTGTTGTCGACGGCGATCTATATCTGGCGCCGGGACATCAACCGGGTCGAACTGGCGAATCCGGCCCTCAAGCTCATTCTGCTGACAATCGTTCAGATGACGCTGGGTGCACTCACCATCATCACGGCGCGCAATCCGTGGATCAACAGCGTCCACGTCGTCTGCGGCGCGCTGGTTCTGACGATGTCGCTCGTGATCACACTGCGCACGTGGCGCGATCGGTTCGCCGATTCCTCAGCGTCCGAAGCCTCCGTCGCGCGTCGGGTCCGGCTTCAGCCGGACGAGGGCGGCGTCCGCGCATGAAGGAGACGCCTGCCGTCTCGACGGCGCGCGTCGTCGGCGTCGCCGAACGGCGCGCTCCCGCGCTGATCGCGGACTACTTCGCGCTCACCAAACCGCGCCTCAACTTTCTCGTCGTCGCGACGAGCGCGGCGGGGTATTACCTGGGCGCGACGCGCGGTACTGAACTGATGCCGATGGCGATTGCCGTCACCGGGACGGCGCTGGTGGCCGGCGGCGCGGCGGTCCTGAATCAGGTCTACGAGTGCGACACCGATGCGCTGATGCGGCGCACACGACTCAGGCCGCTGCCGGATGGACGCGTGTCGCCTGCCGATGCGCGCGCGTTCGGATTCGCCCTGTCGACGATCGGCCTCGTCCTGCTGGCGGCGCGCGCGAACCTGCTGGCAGCCTCGCTCGCGCTGGCGACGCTCGTCATCTACCTCGCGATCTATACGCCGCTGAAGCGGCGCACGTCGATCGCGACGCTCGTCGGCGCGGTCCCGGGCGCGCTGCCGCCGCTCATCGGCTGGACGGCGTCGCACGGCACGCTGTCGATCGGCGGCGCCGCGCTCTTCGCGATCGTGTTCCTGTGGCAGATCCCGCACTTCATGGCGATCGCGTGGCTGTATCGCGACGACTACGGCAAGGCGGGGTTTCCGATGCTGCCGGTGGTGGATCCGGGGGGACGGCGAGCGGGGCGTCAGGCGGTGGTGTACGCGGCGGCGCTGGTCCCGGTCACACTGATTCCCTCAATCGTCGGCGTCAGCGGGACCGGCTACGCAGTGGTCGCGTTCGTGATGAGCGTCGCGCTGCTCGCGCTCGCCATTCGGTTTGCGATGACGCGCAGCGATCGTTCGGCGCGCGTCCTGTTCCTGGGATCGATCGTCTATCTGCCGCTGCTGTGGACCGCGATGATCGGCAGCCGCATGTGACCGTTCACGATCTGCCCGCGGTCAACGCCTCGCTCAACGCACTATCGGCCATCCTGCTGCTCCTCGGATACGTCCTGATCCGGCAGCGCCGCATCGAGACGCACCGCAAGGTGATGATCGCGGCGTTCGTCACCTCGTCGATCTTCCTGATCTGTTACGTCGTCTATCACGCGCAGGTCGGATCGGTGCGGTTCACGCGGCAGGGGTTCGTGCGGCCGTTGTATTTCGTGATTCTCGTCACCCACGTGACGCTCGCCGCTGCGGTCGTGCCGCTCGCGCTGATCACGCTCTCGCGGGGGCTGAGTGCGCGATACGCGCGTCACCGCGCCATTGCCAGATGGACCTTTCCGATCTGGCTCTACGTGTCGGTGACGGGCGTCCTCGTCTACGTGCTGCTGTATCAGCCGACGTGGCTGTTGTGAGGGCGGCCCCGAACGAGCCGCCCTTCGAGCGCCGCTCGAGCGCTATTGTGAGGCCGGTCCTGACAGGCTGGCCCTGCGGCCCGCTTCCATCGCCCATTTCGCCGACTCGTACGTGAGGTAGATCGTGAGGCTCTTCTCGATCGACAGAGAGATGAGCCCGGCCTTGTCGCCGGTGTCTGCCCAGTCCCACGTCGCGCCAACGTGACCTCTTCCGGTGCGGATCGCCGTCTGCTCGCGGCCGACGTGACTGCCGTCGTCGTACGGGAAGTCGTAGCGCTCCACGTCGGCGGCAGTCGCGCCAAACCGGTCCGTCAACTGCCCCTTGAACTGCTTGTAGAACGGCAGAGCATTCTCATCGTCGGTCAGGAACGTGACGATCATCTTTTCGAGGCCGCGGGTATCGGAGTACAGCGCCATGACCAGCGCCTTTTCCCCGAGCAGCATGCCCGTGAACGTCTGGTCGAGCGGGAATCGCATGTCGATCTTGGCCGGGTAATACGGCTTCAAGCCGGATTCCGACATCGCTTGAGCGACACGCTCGGGAGACTCGCCGAACCGGACGTTGCCAAACACACTCGCCCGGTCCTGCGCGGACGCCGAAGCACACACGAATAGAGCAATCGCGATCGAAAACAAGTACTGCCGCTTCACGGTCGACCTCTGTGTCAGTTTAGGGGGGTTACTGTATATTCTCGGCCGAACCGGCCGGCGCATTAGGGGTCAATACCGCTGCACACCCTTGCACGCGCGAAGCTTCGAGGAAACGGTCCAAACCGGGAGGCAGCCCTTCAGGCTGCCTAATACAGAAGGTATTTCTCCCGAAGGGCACGCCACTGCTCTTCGTCGGCCCGCCACGACGCTTCGATCGCCGCCGGATCGTCGCCGGCGCGAATCCGCGCGAGGACGACCTTCGAGGCGAAGAGGGTCGCCGCGTCTTCAAGCCTGAACTGTTGGTCATACAGCCGCGACAGCGCCGACGCGATTTCGAGGCCGACGCGAACAGGACGCAGGCGATCGCGATCCGTGACGATCATGAAGACGCCGTGACATGGTTGGCCGCCCAGCTTGGCGCCGGCCGCCGGCGTGAACGTCACCGGATAGAAGCGGATTCCGGACAACCCGCGCGCATTCAGCGCCGCCGCCAGCGCGACGCCGTCGATCCACGGCGCGCCGATGTGCTCGAACGGCGTGTCGGTGCCGCGGCCGACTGAGATGTTGGTCCCTTCGATCGCGCCAATGCCCGGATACAAGGAAGCCGCCACCATGTTTCGCATATTCGGCGACGGGTTGATCCACGGCAGCCCGGTCTCGTCGAACCACTCGCTGCGATCCCAGTTCTGCATCCGGATGACCGTGACGTCGGCGCCGATCCTTCCTTCACTGTTGTACAGCGTCACCAGCTCGCCGATGGTGAGGCCGTGGCGGATCGGCATCGGCAAATACCCGACGTAGCGGTTGGTCCCGGCTTCCTGGTGCGGACCTTCGACGGCGGAGCCGACCGGATTGGGGCGATCGAGGACGATGACGGGCAGCTTTCGTTTGACCGCTTCTTCGAGGACGTAGGCAACGGCGACGGGATACGTGTAGAACCGCGCACCGATGTCCTGCAAGTCGACGACGATGGTGTCGAGACCGTCGAGCATCTGCGCAGTCGGACGCTGGGTCTCGCCGTAGAGCGAATGAATCGGCAGTCCGGTCTTCTCGTCGCGCGACGAGGAGACGTTCGCGTCGCTTTCGCCGCGAATGCCGTGCTCAGGACTGAACAGCGCGACGAGCTTCACGTCTTTGGCGCGGGCGAGCAGATCGATTGTGCTGACGCCGGCGCGGGATCGGCCGGTGTGATTGGTGAGCAGGCCGACGCGCTTGCCACGGAGCGGCGCGAACGCCTCCGCTTCGAGCACGTCGATCCCGGTCAGCGTCGGCTGGAGCGCGAGGCTTTGAGCCGGGCGGGCTGCTGCGGTCGTCGACAACGCGGCCGCGGCAACGGTCGCGACCTTTCCGCGCAGCGCGGTCACGTCGCCCTTGCCGTCGGGATGGACGCGGTTGGACAGAAAAACCACGTAGCTCTTCGTCGCCGGATCGAACCATAGCGACGTGCCGGTGAATCCGGTGTGGCCGAAGGTCGTGCCAGCCGGAAACAGATCGCCGCGGTTCGAGGAGTACGTCGTGTCGATGTCCCAGCCAAGGCCGCGCACCTCTTTCATCCCGGACGGCGTGGCAGGCGCCGTCATCCGCTGCACGGTCGCTGGCGACAGTATCTGCGCGCCATCGAGGCGGCCGCCGTTGAGCAGCATGCGGCAGAAACGCGACAGATCGGCTGCGGTGCTGAACAATCCGGCGTGACCGGCGACGCCGTCCATGCGGCGCGCCGTCGGATCGTGCACGACGCCGCGAAGGAACGGGACCTCGCTCGTGCTGGCGCACGGCCATGACAGCGGACGGCAGCGTTCGGTCGGCGCGATGCGCGCCCGCAGCGAGGTCGGCGGCAGGAACATCGAATCCGTCATGCCGAGTGGATCGAAGACGTGGCGTTTCGCGTACGCGTCGAGCCGTTCGCCGCTGATCCGCCGGACGATATCGCCGAGAAGAAAGAAGTTGATGTCGCTGTAGATGAACTTCTCGCCGGGCGGCGCCGTCACGGCGAGATCGTTGGCGCGGCGAATCGCTTCAGGCGTGCCGCTGAACTCGACTTCGAGCGGCAGGTCCGGCGCGAGGCCGGAGGTGTGCGTCAACAAATGGCGGATCGTGATCCCGCTCTTGTCTTCTTTCGAGAATTCAGGGATCAGCTGCACGACGCGATCGTTCAAACGGATCTGCCCGCGCTCCACCAGCTGCATCACGCTGGTCGTCGTCGCGACGACCTTGGTCAGCGAGGCAACGTCGAAGATCGTGTCTTCGGTCATCGCTTCGGGCGCAGGCGGCAGCGACCGCTGCCCGAACGCGGCGTGATAACGAATCGCGTCGCCGGTGCCGACCAGTACGACGGCGCCGGGCAATTCGTGACGGGCGATCGCCGCCTCGACCAGCGGCTTGATCGGCTCGAATCCGACGGGATCCTGAGCGAGAGCGAGCGCCGCAACGCCAATGGCTGCAAGAGTTCCGGCCGTTTTCACCGCAAATCAATATATACTGGGGCGCTATCCGGCATTCCGTGCAATTTGAGAGGGTCTCAAGCATGCGACATCGTGTTCGTTTGTTTCATATCGCACTACTAGCGGCGCTTGCCGTCCCCGCGTTTGCAGGAAGTGCCGCCGCGCAGACCGGCCGCGTCGGCGGGACCGTGAAAGACGACGCCGGCCAGCCGATCAAGGGCGCCACGATCACGGCGGAGAATCCGAACGCCTCGCCAAGCAGCTTCACCGCGACAACCGATGACAAGGGCCGCTTCTCGATCATCGGCCTCCGTACCGGCCGATGGACGTTCACCGCGCAGGCACCGGGCTTCGCGCCCGAGTCGGGCGCATTGAGCGTGCAGACGATCGGCGCGCCGAATCCGCCGCTCACGTTCACGCTGAAGAAGGGCGGCACCTCGGGGCCGGCGAGCGCGCTCGGCAATCTGGCGGCGAAAGACCTGCAGGCGGAGCTCGCATCGGCTGATGCGCTCTACAACGCGCAGAAGTGGGACGAATCGATCGCCGCGTATCGGGCGATCCTGACCAAGGCGCCGGCGCTGAGCGTGATCAACCTGCAGATTGCGGCCGCCTACCGCAACAAGAAGGACTACGACGGTGCCATCGCGGCATACAACGAGCTGCTGAAGACCGATCCCAACAACGACAAGGCGAGGATCGGTATCGGCATGACGAACCTGGAGAAGGGCGATCTGGCCGCGGCGGAAGACACCTTGACAAAGGCGGCCGAAGGCGCCAACCCGACCCGCGAAGTGTTCTACAACCTCGGCGAGGTGAAGTTCGCAAAAGGCCAGACCGACGAGGCGGCGAAGTATTACCAGAAGGCATCGGATCTGGACGGCACGTGGGGCAAGCCGTTGTTCAAGCTGGCGCTGGTCCAGTTGAACAAGGGCGACAAGGACGCCACGATCAAGGCGCTCGAGAAGGTCATTGCCGCCGATCCGACGTCGCAGGAAGCGGCGCAGGCCAAAGCGGTCATCGAGCAGCTGAAGAAGTAGATGGGGATGGCTCATGGCCGTGAGGATGGCTGCCATGAGCCATAGCCGCCGGCCATAGGCCATCAGGCATATCGGGTACCCAGTGTCCCGTCCTTTCCGCTTCACCTTCATCATCTTCCTCGCAGCTCTCGGTACGGCTCTCGCCGCCGTCGGCGGATGGCGCTACGCGCGCGCGTCCGCGCCGCTCAGCGGACCGATCGTCGTCATCTCGATCGACACGCTGCGCGCGGATCATCTGCCGGCGTACGGCTACCGGAAGGTGAAGACGCCCGCGATCGATGCGCTCGCCGCCGACGGCGTGGTGTTCGAGCGCGCGTATTCGCACGCGCCGCAGACGCTGCCCGCGCACGCGTCGCTGTTGTCGGGCCGGCTGCCGTTCGAGCACGGCGTCCGCGACAACATCGGCTTTGCCGTCAAGCCCGGCGAACGTTTGCTCCCTCAATTGCTCCGTGACCGCGGCTATTCGACCGCCGGCATCGTCTCCGCCTATGTGCTGCGCAAGGAGACAGGCATCAACCAGGGCTTCGAGCTCTTCGACGATGAGATGCCTCCGGCTTCGCCGGAACTGACAATTGGACAAGTTCAGCGCGACGGCGCGGTATCCGAAGCCATTGCCGAACGCTGGCTCGGGAAAACGGGATCGTCTCGCGCATTCCTGTTCCTGCACTTGTACGAGCCGCACAAGCCCTACGCTCCGCCGGAGCGGTTCGCGGAGTACGAGCCGTACGATGGAGAGATCGCCTACGCAGACGAGTTGATCGGACGCCTGATCAAGTACTTGAAATCACATCAACTGTACGACCGCTCGACGATCGTGCTGTTGTCCGACCATGGAGAGGGACTCGGCGATCACGGGGAACAGGAGCACGGCTTGTTCGTCTACGACGAAGCCATCCACGTGCCGCTGATCGTCAAGCAGGAAGGAAACGCGCGCGCCGGCCACCGAGTGAGCGATCTCGTCCAGCACATCGATCTGGTGCCGACGATTCTCGATCTCGTCAAGGCGCCGGTGCCGGGCAATTTGCGCGGTCGGTCGCTCAAACCAGTACTCGAGGGGACTGGCCGCCTGCCGGAGCCGACCGTCTATTCGGAAGCGCTCTACGCGCGCTATCACTTCGGGTGGAGCGAGCTGATGGCGCTGACCGACGAGAGGTACCGCTACATCAAAGCGCCGCGCGAGGAACTGTACGATCTGCAGCGGGACTCGAACGAGCGCCACAACATCGCCGACCAACGGCCTCAGGCGCGCCAGGCGCTCAAGCTCGCCCTCGATCGGCTCGCTGCCGGGACGACGATTCAGGGGCCGTCAGAAGTGTCGCCAGAGGCGCGCGAGCGACTGCAGGCACTCGGGTACGTCGGCGCCCAGACCGACGTCTCAACTGCTCCGGGAACGGCGCTTCCCGACCCGAAGGACAAGCGTGAGATTCTCGAGCGCTACCGCGCGGCGGTCGATCTCGCGGGCGATCGCAAGTGGCCGCAAGCAATAACGCTCTTACAGCAGATTCTTCGCGACGAGCCGGAAATGGCCGACGTGTGGAATCAGCTGGCGACCTTCGCGTTGCGCGTCGATCGGTACGAACAGGCGCTCGATGCCTACAAGCACCTGATCGAGCTGAAGCCGTCCGAGCCGACTCCGTATATCGGCGCTGCGGCCACGCTTCTGAAGCTGCGAAAGCTCGACGAGGCGAGCGCTCACGCCAATCTGGCGGAGCAGGTCGCTTCGGAGCGCGACGGACGATCGCGAGCCTCGGCGCACGAGCTGCTCGCCAAGATCGCACTGGTCCGCCACGACACGGCTGCGGCCCAGGAACATGCGGAGCTCGCGCAGAAGGCGGACCCGACACTGCCGATGCCGCTTTACATTCAGGGACGCATCCTCTACGACCAGGGCAACTTCGCCTCGGCGCTGCCGCTCTTCGAGCAGGCGCTCGCGGAACTGAAAAAGTCCGCCGGTCTGCAGATGACCGAACTGCACTTCTACACAGGCGATACGTTCGGTCGGCTCGAGCGGTATCCCGAGGCAGAAACACAATTCCTCGAAGAGCTGAAATACTTTCCGCAGAACATCCGGGCGCGGGCCGGGCTGGCGATGCTCTATCAGGCGAACGGACGCGCCGACGCCGCGGAGCGCGTGCTCGGCGATATGACGCGCCTCTCTCCGACTCCGGAATCCTATGCCCTTGCCGCGCGGCTCTGGACGATGTTCGGGAACCGGCAGCGAGCCGATGCCGTCCGCGCCGAAGCGCGGCGAGCGTTCGCGGAGACCTCACGGGCCGGGACGCGGGCCGCGCGACACTGAGCGCGATGCCTGCCGCGCCTGTCGCACGACTGATCACCGTCCCAGGAGATTGACAGCAGGCCGATGCCGTCCAGAAATCGCGGCGGCCGTTCGCCGGCTCACCCGCCGATGCGAGCGCCGCGAGGCCGCAAGCGACGAACGCTCGTGATCTTCGCCGTTGCGACGGCGCTGGCGACCGTCGCATTCGTGGTGAGCCGTCGGAGTCCCGACGTCGTCATCCGGCCGCTAACCGATCAGAATGTCCTGCTCATCACTCTCGACACAGTTCGCGGCGACGCGCTCGGGTGCTACGGCGGTGCTGCCGTCACGCCGAATCTCGATCGGCTCGCTCGGCAAGGCATACGGTTCGATTTCGCGCATGCGCACGCGGTCGTCACGCTGCCGTCGCATGCGAGCATCCTGACCGGCCGCTATCCATTCGAACACGCCATCCGCGACAACAACGGATATCGACTCGCCGCCGGTACGCCGACGATTGCAACGCTGCTCAAGTCGGCGGGCTATCACACAGCCGCTTTCATCGGCGGATTCCCGCTCAACGCGCGATTCGGGCTGAACGCGGGATTCGACGACTACGATGACCGCATCGGCGACACACACGGGCCGGTCGAGTTCGCTCTGCCAGAGCGCCGCGCCGATGCCGTCGTCGCCGCAGCTCGTGAATGGATCACGGCGCAGTCCGACCGCTGGCTTGCATGGGTGCATCTCTTCGATGCCCATGCGCCCTACGATCCGCCGCCGCCGTTCGATCGTCAATATGGCGATCGGCCGTACTACGGTGAGATCGCATACGTCGATCAACAACTCTCATCCCTGTTCGACCTCGTTCGTACGCAGACGCGCCCGACGCTCATCGTCGTCACCGCCGATCACGGCGAGGCGCTGGGCGATCACGGCGAGGCCACGCACGGTCTCTTCGCGTACGAATCGACGCTGCGTGTACCGCTCATCGTGACGCAGGTGACGCCCGGACAAGATGGGCCGGAGCGCGACAGCACGTCGCACGCATCCGCACGCCACATCGATCTGCTGCCGACGATTCTCGAGACACTGGCGCTGCCGACGCCATCCGGCCTCCAGGGCCACAGCCTGATCGCCGCGACGCAAGATCAGGACACTGCGTCGTACTTCGAGGCCATGTCGGCATCCCTCAATCGAGGATGGGCGCCGCTCAGCGGCGTGCTCGCGGGGCGCGAAAAGTTCATATCCCTGCCGCTGCCAGAGCTGTACGACCTCTCATCCGATCCTCGTGAAACCAAAAACGTCGTCCGACGCGACGACGCGCGCCGCCGCGTCCTGGAGGCGCGGCTCGCCGGTTGGAGCGCGCCAATGGCCGGCACGCCGAAACAGGAGGACGCCGAAACGATGGCGCGCCTGCGCGCACTCGGCTACGCGTCGAGCGGCAGCATCAAACCGAAGGCGCGCTACACCGAAGAGGACGACCCCAAGCACCTCATCGAAGTCGATGCGGCGATTCACCGCGGAATCGAGCTATACGAATCGGGGAGACACCAAGAGGCGCTGGAAATCTACCGCGAGATCGTCGCGCGCCGGCCCGATCTGGGCGTCGCCATCAGTCACCTCGCGTTCATCTACTGGAGCGACGGATCCGTTCAACTGGCGATCGACACGCTGAAACACGCGTTGAGGCGCGGTGTGACGCAGGCGAGTCTCGCCACGCAGCTGGGGGTGTATCTCGCCGAGACGGGATCGGCGAAGGAAGCGCTGCCACTCCTCGAAACCGCCGCCGACGGCATCGACGTCGAAGCGCTGAACGCGCTCGGGATCACGTACGGACACCTCGGAGACACGAAGCACGCCCTCGAAACTTTTCGATCGATTCTGCGGCTGGATCCGCAGAATGCAATGGCCTATCAGAACATTGCGAGCGTTGACGTCCAGATCGGTGATCTGGCGGGCGCACGCGACGCGCTCATGCACGCGCTCGGCATCGATCCCCGATCCGCGCGTGCCTACACCGGCCTCGGCGCGGTCGAGCTCAAGGAAGGACACCGTGACGCGGCAATTGCGAACTGGCGCCGCGCGATCGAGTTGGATCCGGCCGACTACGACGCCTTATACAATCTCGCAAACGAGCTCGCGGTGAGCGGCCGGCTTGCCGAAGCCCGTCCGTATCTGGAGCGGTTCGTCCAGTCGGCGCCGAAAGCGCAGTACGGACGCGACATCGGCCGGTTCCAGGCGCTGCTCGCGCGGCGGTGAGTTTCGCCGCGATGTTAAGATCGCGCGGCACGCGCTCTAACCTTCGAGCGCTGCGAATCCCGATATATGCGCTCCGGATTGTCGACCGTTGCGGCGGCACTGCTCACTGTGACGGCGCCGGCGCGCCTCGTCGCTCAACCGCCGCCGACGTTCAGGACCGTGGTCGATCTCGTCCGCATGGATGTGCGGGTCACCGATGCGGAGGGCGCTCCCGTCAAGGATCTCCACGCCGACGAAGTCGTCGTGACGGACGAAGGGCGGGTCGCCCCCGTCATCTTCTTCCAGCACATCGAAGAGCCAGTGGGCACCGCCTTCGACGTCGCGCAGCGGACGATGCTCGGCGAGGTGTCGACCAATCGCGGAGCATCGCGCGGCCATCTGTACGTTCTGGTGTTCGATCAGCAGCACATCGCACTCGGCAACGAGCAGCGAGCCCGCATCGCCGCGCAGCAGTTTCTGAAAACGCGCGTGCGGCCCGGCGACCGCGTCGCCGTCTACGCGCTTCCCGGCCCTGGGCCACAACTCCGGTTTACCGCAGATGTCGGCGCCGCGATCGCCGAGCTGCCGCGCGTGCGAGGCGGCCTCGAACGAACCGATTTGACCGGCGTCGGCGCGATGCGCGTCGACGAGGCCTACCAGATCGTTCGCGGCGACCAGGCGACCCTCGGGCGCGTCGTCGCACGCCTCTCGTCTGAGAGCTCACCCGCCGAAGTCCTCGGCGGAACGCCCGCTCTGCGAAGAGGATCGAGTGATTCGCAGGACGACTCGACATTCGTTCGCGCGGTCAAGGAGAACGCGCAGACGATCGTCGCCAAAGCCGACGGCGACGCACGGCGTTTTCTGATGCTGTTCACGCGGCTGCTGCGCGACATGCGGTACATCGACGGCCGCAAGTCGGTCGTGGTGTTCTCGGAGGGATTTTTCGCCGACAACGTGACCCGCGAGCTCGAAGATGCCGCGGCGGCCGCTGCGCAATCGTACAGCGTCGTGTACGCGATGGACCTGATTCGGCGAGGGTCTTCGCCGACCGATACCGACGTTCGCGGTGCCGACGAGCAGCGCGAAACGCACAGCCGGCTCGAGCCGCTCGGCAGCCTCGCGGCCGAGACCGACGGCCAATTGTTTCTCGACGCGAGTGGACGGCTCGATACTGCGCTCGCCTCGATCGCCGATCAATCGCAGGACTACTACATCGTCGGATTTGCGCCGCCCGCGGATGCCGTGAAGAACCGATCCAAATACCGGCGCGTGACCATCCGCGTCGGCCGCCGCGGCGTTCGCGTGGGCGCCCGCACCGGTTACGCGTTGAGCGCGCCCGACGTGTCGCCGGCCGCCCGGCGCCGCGCGATTGACACGGCGTTGGCCGCGCCGTTTCCGGAACAGGGATTCCCCGTCGAGTTCACGACCTACGTGTTTCGAGGCAGCAGTCCAGGCGCGGAGAAAGTGGTGCTCGCGATTGCAGCGGACGTTCCGGCGGTGCAGGACACTCAATCCGGAACGACCGACGTCGTGTTCGCAGTGCAGGAGACCACGACCGGCCGCGTCGTATCGAGTGGAACGCACACCCTGGTTCGCGATCCTCGTCACGCCGACGATTCGAACAACGTGTCCGGTACTTGTCATGTGCAGTTCGAGGCGCCGCCCGGACAGTACATCGCGCGGGTCGTCGTTCGCGAGCCAGGCGGTCTCGTCGCCTCCGCCGATCGACGATTTGACATCCGCGATCTCGACGGCACCGCGCTCAGCGCCAGCGACCTGGTCGTCGGCTCGCAACAGCACGCGCTGCCGGTCCGCCTCAGGACCTCCGCGGCCGACGTGCTGACCGGTACGATGGAGCTGTACGGCCGAGCCGACGACGTGCTGCGCGATGTCGATGTGGGCGTGGAGTTGTCGCCGATCGACGGAGATGCTCCGTTGCGAAGGACCCGCGCCGATCTTCTCGCGATCGGTCAGACCGATCGCGGCGCGCGACGGACCGCACTGATTGAGATGCCGCTCGCCGAAACACGTCCAGGCCGGTACATCGTTCGCGCCAAAGTTGCCGTCAACGGTGTGACGACTGCGACGCTGACGCGTGAAATCGAGATCGTTGCGCCTGATCTCGCGCAACGGTGAACCGTGATCGGCGCCCGCTTTCTTCCAGGCGGTCTCGCAGCAACGGCACTGTCGCCTTTCGTGGTGGCGCTGCTCCTTGCGCAATCTCCGCGACCGAATCTGCTTTTGATCACCATCGATACGGTCCGCGCCGATCGTCTGGGCGCGTACGGATATCGCTCGGCCGCGACGCCGGCGATCGACGGTCTCGCGCGTGACGGCGTGCGATTCGCGGATGCGACGACGGCGTCGCCGCTGACGGGACCGGCGCACGCCGCGATTCTCACCGGCGTCTATCCGGCTCGATACGGCGTGCGCGACAACGCGACGACGCCGATGCCGCCGCAGGCGGTGACGCTGGCCGAGCGGTTGAAGGCCGCGGGCTACCGCACCGGCGGGTTCATCGGTGCCTTCATTCTCGGAACCGAGTACGGGTTTGCGCAGGGCTTCGACGAGTTCGACGCCCAGTTCGCCAGCTTCGACGCCTCGATGAAGCTCCAGGCGCAGCGGCCGGGCGATGCCGTCGTCGACGCGGCCGCCGCGTGGCTGCGTCAGTCGAGCGCTCAGCCGTTCTTTGCATGGGTGCACTTGTACGACGCGCATGCCCCGTATTCGCCGCCGGAGCCGTGGGCGAGCCGATTTCGGACGCAGCCGTACGATGGCGAGATTGCCTACGTCGATAGCTGCATCCGCCGGCTGCTGTCGCTCCTCGAGCAGCAGAACGCTCTCGATCGAACGGTGGTGACCGTCATCGCCGATCACGGTGAAGGACTCGGTGACCATGGAGAAGGCGAGCACGGCCTGTTCTTGTACGAACCGGTCCTTCACGTGCCCTGGATCGTCCGGCTGCCCGGCCGTGCCCTTGCCGGGGCCGTGATCACCGAGCAGGTGCGCAGCATCGATGTGGCTCCCACACTCGCTGAACTGCTCGGCGTCGCACCTCCAGACAACATCGACGGCGTCAGCGTCGTGGCGGTGATGAAAGGATCGCCTCGGCGGGACCCGCCTCCCGCGTACGCGGAGACGTTCTACCCGCGCTTCCATTACGCGTGGAGCGAGCTGAAATCGATCCGCGCCGACGGATGGAAGTACATCGACGCGCCGAAACCCGAGCTCTACAACATGAAGACGGATCGAGCGGAGGCGCAGAACGCACTCGACGCTCGCGGCCCGCTCGCCGCGGGCCTGCAGGCCGATCTGAACAGGATCGCGGGTGGATTCGGAAGCGCCGCCACTGTGACTGTCCGACAGCCCGATCCGGAGACGCTCGCTCGTCTGCGCAGTCTTGGCTACATCGGCATCGCTGCCCCTTCGGGCAGCGCGCGAGGACCCGACCCCAAGGACATGGCGCCGAAAATCCGCGTGTTGAACGACACCTTGAGCCGCGCGATGGACGATCTCTCGGCGGGACGTGTGGATCAAGCCCTGACGCGACTCAAGCAGCTGTCCGAGATCAACCAGCGGTGGTACGACATTCACCTGCTGATGGGCGATGCGTATCTCGTCAAGCGCGACTACGAGCGAGCGCTCGGCGAATACGCCGCTGCGGGTGCACTCAACCCGACGTCCGCCGCGCCGCAGCTTTCGACGGCGCGCGCGCTGCTCGCGCAGGGTAACCTCGATGGAGCGCTCCGGAGGATCGACGACGCGGTCCGTCTCGAGCCGGACTCGTCCGAGGCCGCGCTCGAGCGCGGACGCGTGTACGAGCGACAGGAGCAGTTCGACAAGGCGCTCGCCGAGTACGAGCGATCCGTGCGGTTGAACGGCTCGGATGCGCGGGCGCGGGGACGGCTGGCCGATCTGGCTTTGCGGCTTCGCAAGCTCGATATCGCCGAGCGCGAATTCAGTGTGCTCCTGGCAGTGAAGTATCGACCTGCCGAGACGCATTACGGACTCGGCCGCGTCGCCGAGTTGCACGGTGACCTGCAGCGCGCGGCGGCGGAATACCGGCAGGCGCTCGCGCTCAATCCCTCACTCGCCGACGCAAAAGCGGCGCTGACGAGAGTCTCCAAATAAAAAACCCCGGCGCTTTCACTGAAGCGCCGGGGTTCGTCCAGCCGTGCGTTCGATCAGAAGTTGAACCGTACCCCGAGACGTGCGATCCGCGGCTGCATGATTTCGCGGATCTGGTTGTAACCGAGCGCTCCCGTCAGGCGCGCGTCATAGGTCTTTCCCAGGACGACGTCCGAGTTGAGCAGGTTGAAGACGTCGAAGTCGACCGCGATCTTCGATCTGCCAAACGTGAACGCTTTCTCGACGCGGCCGTCGAACGACGTCACCATCGGGAGCCGGTTGCTGTCGAGGTCCAGGTTCATCAGGATGGTTTTCCGATTGCTCAGCGTGTCCCCGGTGACGACCTGGCTGCGGTAGAAGGGCTGACTATAGCCCTGTCGCATCACCAGGTTGGCCCCGAGGTTGATGCCCCACTTCGCCTCGTACATGCCGTTGGCGATCATCTGATACCGTGGCAACACGACGAAGATCTGGCTCTTGCCGCTGCCGGCCGTTTGCCGAACGACTTGGCCCCCATCAACCAAGGCGACACACTGGGCGCCGTCGTAGGTATTCCCGGCAGGAGTCGAGCTGCACAGCGGTGTCGGATCCTCGATGGACTGGGACGGGTCATCGAAGTGCTCGGAGTGGCTGTTCGTCGAGAAACCGAAACGCGCCATCCAGTGATTCGACATCCGCTTCGTTGCGCTGAGCTCGAATCCGAGGAACTGCTGGTGATAGCCCTCGCGGTTGATGTACTCGCGCCCGCCACCTGGAGGGATCGCGTTGGTGTTGATCGCATAGAACGGGATGCTGACCGATCCAACCTCCGGAAACGTGCCCGTGAACGTTCCTGTCTGATGGTACTGCGCCTGTCGAACGCCGATGCGCGGACTCCACCGCAGATCGGTGAACCGCCGCCATGTGAACGTGCCGCTGAGCGAGAACTGCGGCAGGATTTCGCGATCGACACCGAACAGGAGCTCGTGAGTCCGCGGCGAGTGCAGATCGTTGCCGATCACGTTCACGCTCTTGTCGACCCGCGTCGGGTTCGCCGGATCGAATCCACCGTAGCCCTGGTTCCCCTGCGAGAACAGGATCTCATTCTGCTCGGCGGTCCCGTTGCCGTTCCGGTCGATGGCGTTGTAGTAGATGTACGAGTATTGAGCCGGTGACACGACCGAAGCGGTCGCGGCGCCGAGCTGCGCCGCGAACATCGCATAGCTGACGCGTGCCTGCGTCTTGCGTGCCTCATCCAGCGAGTAGTTGACTCCCACGCGCGGCGTCAGGTTGTTGAATTTGATCGCGTCGGGAACACCGGGAACGGTGAGGGCGACGAGGCCGGACGACTCGAAGCCGGGCACGGCTCCGACCGACGCTGGGAGGGCCGACGCAACAGAGCGATCCCATCGCACGCCGGCGTTGATCGTCGCGCGCTTCAGCGAGATCGTGTCGCCGACATACGCGTTGTTGTACTTCCCTTCCGTATTCGACGCGTTGTCACGGATCGCTTCGACCACCATGTTGGGGTAGCCGTTCCAGACCGTCTTCGTTTTGGTCCCCGGCCACGTCGTGAGCGACTCGACGCCGAACTTCTTCCAGCTGTATCCGAATTTGACCTCGTGGATGCCCTTGAAATAGCTGCCGTCGGCGCTGACGACGTTCTGCGGCCGTTTGGACGAGTAGTTGTAGTAGGAGTTATGAAACACGCCGCCGTCGTCCTGGTAGACGCTCTTGTCCAGGCCGCCTTCAGGCGCGAGGGTGAACGCACCCGAGATGTGCGCGTACCGCCCGACGAGGAAAATGTTGTTGCCGACAGTGAAGCTCGCTTCACCCTTGTACATCTTCGTCGGGCCGGCCTGGTCGAGCGTCGTTTCCGGCGGTCTCGTCGCGCCGGCACCGCGTCCCTGCTTCGTCTTCTCGCCGTCCCAGAAGGTGAAGCCGCCGCGAAGCGCATTGGTCGCCTGCCCATTCACCTTGACAGCGTAGTCCTTCAAAATCGTGTGATCGGGCGCGCCTGCGAACGTCAGGATCTTCACGTCGGTCTTGCCGGCCGATCCCCACGCCCATAACTTATCTTTCAGGAGCGGGCCGCCGAGCTCCACACCGTAATCATCGTATCTGTCGGTTCGGTTGCCGCAGTGATCGGTGTAGCCGCTGGCGACGCAGTCTGGCGCAGGCTTCTGAGCGGTACCGAGTGCCTTTGCAAGGTCTGGAGGCATATTGTTGCCCTGCAGGCCCTCGCGCTCGAAGAAGTAGCGGCTCGAACCGTGCGGCGTATTCGCCCCCTGCTTGAGCACGAAATTGATCCCGACGCCCGGCGTCCCGTTCTGCACATCGGCGCCGCCCGTCGTGAAGTTCATCTCCTGGAACTGGTCGAAGTCGTAGTACGTCGGCGTCGAGCCGGTCGCGGCCAGGTCGGTAATCGGAATGCCGTCCAGGTTCCAGGTGTTCTGCGCGCCGCTCGCGCCCTTCGCGTTGAAAGACGACTGCTGGCCCGATTCGGACCCGCCGACGTTCACGCGATCGACGACGATCGACGGGACCGTCTGCATCACGACCCACGGATCGCGTGCCGACGGGATGTTCTGCAGCTCTTCGAGCGTAACGTTGGTGGTCGTCGTTTCCTTCTTGATGTCGATCACGGGAGTGGCGGCCGTCACGTTGACCGTTTCGGCGCCGCCCGCGATGCCCAGTCGGACTTCGAGTGGTACAGCGCCGCCTGAGACGACTGGGACGCTGGCGTTCGAATACGGGTTGAAACCGCTCAACGCGGCTTTGACCGTGTACGTGCCGACGGGGAGGTTGAGAAAGTGCGCTTCTCCCTGCGCGTCGGAGACTTGCGATTGGCTCACCGGTCCCGTGATGTCGACGTTGACGCCCGGAAGGCGAGCCCCTGTTTGATCGACTAACGTGACATCGATTCTGCCGGTGTAGAACTGCGCTGAGGCGGGCACCGCGAAGCCGAGCGCGAGTACGAGCGCGAGCATCGCAGCGCCGAGCCTATCGATCTTACAGTTCATGTCGTCCGCTCCTCCTCTAACAGCTGAATGGAATTGCAAAGCAGCGAGCTGTTGGAAGCTACGTCATATGCCAGACGGGATAGGCAGCTCTGAACTCACGTATCGCAATTGATACGCGGCCACCTGAACGGCAACGGGAGTTCGATCGGCACAACAAAACTTTGAAGCCGACCACCGTTCATGATAAGCGCGAATGGGACTTGTCAATGACCTTTCGAGGTCCGTCTGCGGGCTTCTTCGATGAGGCGATCCAAATTCTGATAGGCAGGAGCAAGCGCCTTTGCGGTTTTGAAATGCTGCAGGGCTTCGTCGTAGCGGCCGGCGCGCGCGGCCGCGACGCCGAGGGACACGTGAGGTTCAGGGTCGCGCGGGTCGAGATCGATGGCGATCCGCCATTCCTTCGCTGCTTGTTCGCTGCGTCCCCTTACGTCCTCGAGCCGCCCGAGCGCGACGTGATCGGCAGCCACATCATTAAACGCGCGAAGGCTCTCCGCCCATTCATCCTGTGCGCGTGTCAGCGCCTGTCCCGCCGCACCGTCGAGTTTGGTGATGCCGTACGCCATCAACGCCTCAGCCGCGCTGACGCGCACGAGCCGCGAGTCATCGGTGAGGTGCGCGGCGATGACAGAAGTGACGCGCGGATCGCTGGTCGTTGAGAGCTGGCTCAATGCCCGGACCGCGGTGATGCGCACAGATGGTTCGCGATCCGCTGCTGCACCAATCAGCAGGTTGACGATGTTGCGAAAGGAAGCCGCCGGCGCTCGTCCTTCGACAGGCTCAGGACGAGCGTTTTGGCTTCCCGCTCGTGGTGAGCTTGTCGAACCACGAGCCAGGAGCTGTCCCGCGAACTCGGCGGCGCTGGCGCGAATCAGCGTTCCCTGCGATCGGTCCGCTGCCAGCCGCGCGACTTCAGGCAGCACGGTCGCGTCGCCGGTCCCGGCGCGGTACATCGTGTCGGACAGGCGCACGATTGCATTCCGCCGTTCCCGATTGCCGTACCACTCATCCATCGTCCTCGCCGCCCACTCCGGCGACTTGTTCTCGTGGCAGGTCGTGCACGCGTTCGGCACTCCGTATCGAGCGGTCAGCTCCGGCACCGGCGGCTGGAAGGTGTGATCGCGGCGGCGCGTGATCAGCCGCCAGTTCACGTCGCTCATGTGGCATGCCACACAGCGGCTGCCCTGCGAATCGAGATCGTGACGGGTGTGCGCGGCGGAAACTTCGTGGCACTGCGTGCACAACCGATCGCTCTGACGCGTCAAGCCGCCGCCGTCGGCCTCGACGGGCACCTTCAGCGCGTGATCGTTTGGCGAGCCGTGCATCCGGTGGCAGCTCGTGCACGTCGCCTGGCCTCTCTGAAAACAACCGGTCACCGTGAGCGCCTGCGGGCGGTTGAAGCGGCTCGGACGGCCATCGGGCCAGAAATCGCCTTGCGGATCGTTGGGCGGAATCGGCTGGCTGATCAGAAACGGCAGCGCGTAGTCTTCGTAGCGATCGCCGGGTTTGAATCCGAAGAAGACGTTGTTCTTGTTGCCGTGACAGTATCCGCAGGCGTCGAAGTTCTGCCGTGCGCTGGCCTGATTCGGCGCGAAGATTCGGAGCGCATCCGCGTCCGGCTCCGACGGACGCGTTGACGGGTTCTTCTGCCACGCGGTCGTCACCGCGACGTGCCCGGCGCCGGGACCGTGACAGGCTTCACATCCGATGCCCATCTCGGTCCACGTCGTTGCGTACGACTTGGTGGCCGGATCGAAATTCTTCACGAGGTTGGTCGCGTGGCAGTTCACGCAGGTGACGTTCCAGATCTGCCGCAGGTCGTGATCGGGATCGTCGGGGATCGGCGTGATCTCTTTCCAGTCCACCCATCGCGACGACTCGTTGTGCCAGAACACCGGCAGCACGTAGATGCGGCCGTCGGGCAGCTTCGACAGATACCCCTGGAAGCGGCGCGCGCCGAGCGTGTAGTGGACCTCGAATTTTTCGGCCGGCCGCTGGTTGCGCGAGATCGAGATGAAATAGCGGCCGTCGCGCGTCTCCATCGAGTAGGCGCGGCCGTAGGCCTCGAGCCGCGCCGCGAAATCGCCTTCGACGCGCGCCGCGGCGATCGGCTTCGTCATCTGGACGTGGAGCGTCTTGCGCCAGGTGTCGTAGGCCGCCTTGTGGCACGACTCGCACGCCTGCGATCCCAGATACGCGTTGGGCGATGGTCGATTCGGGGTTTGCGCGCGTAAGAACGCCGTCAGGAAGACGAGCGACGCGACGCCGATGAGTGCCGCGGGCCGGCGCATGATCCTCTTCACTATAATGCGGCGTATCGTGGTTTCACGGGTAGCGTTTCTCAGCGTACTCTGCGGTTCGTTGGTCGGCCTCCTCGGCGCTTCCCCGCAGATCGGCGCGAGCCGGATCGCGCTCGCGACCGTCGTCGATCCGCGCAACCACCCGATCGTCGACGTCGAAGCCGACGACTTCGTCGTGCACGAAGGCCGCGACGAGCGCGAGATCCTGTCGGTCCACGTCGGCGATTATCCGGTCGTCGTCATGCTCGACACCGGCGGCAACGCGCGCAACGATCTGCCGATGATGCAGCGGGCCGCCGAGCAGTTCATCGCGCGGCTCGGCCAGCGTCCGGTCGCGCTTGGCACGTTCGGCGATCCGCCGGCGATGCTCACGACCTTCGAGGACGAACGGACGACACTGAAGGAAAAACTCGACACGTTGTCGCCAGCCGCGACCGGCGCCAGCCTGCTGCTGCAGGGTGCCGCGCTCGCTGCCGACACGATCCGTCCGACCGGGTCGCTCTTCTCCGCCATCGTCCTGCTGTCGGCCAGCCCGATCGACGCGACACCGAATCCCGACGCGCTGGTGCAGCCGATCGTCAACGCCGGCGCGATCCTTCACGTGATCGCCAACCGCTCGACGCGCAGCGCCGCCGACGGCATGGGGCTCTCGGGTCTCGCCACGAACCTGCGCACGCTCGTCGAACAGACCCGCGGCCAGTACACGCCGATCTACACGCCCGCGTCCTATCGCGCGGCGCTCGACAAGGTCGCCGATCGCATGGCAACCGAAATCATGATCGAGTATCTCGTCCCGACCGAGTCGAAGGCGAACGACGTCAAGGTGGGCGTGCGGATTCCGGGCGCGCGCGTTCGCGGCTTTGGCGTAGCGCCACGGTAGATGCACGGGAGATTTGAGGATTTGAGGATCTGAGGATTTGAGGATCTATTTGGATTTGAGGATTTGAGGATCTCCTGCGGCCGGATCCGCAAATAGATCCCCAAATCCTCAAATCCTCAAATCCTCAAATCCTCAAATCTCCACGATCACCAAATGAATCTCGCGCCGATGCGGCCGGTCCGCGGGCCGAGGATCGCGGTCGGCTGCAGATACAACGCACCCGTCTGCACCGTGATCGTTTCGCCGGCGTACGCGTTGAGCAGGTTGAAGGCGTCGAAGAACACGCGCAGCTTCGTGCCGCGACCCGTGTTCAGCGTCTTCTCGACGCGGACGTCGAACACCGAGATGTTGTCCTGCGTGTTGTCGCCGTACAGGTCCGCGTAGACGGTCGTGTTCGCGAGACTGCCGCCGCGCGCCGCGCTGAACGTGCACGCGCACGACGCCGGTGCCGACACCGACAAGGTCCGCGCGAAGTTCGATCCGCCCTGGAAGCGATACACCGGGCTGATGTTGATGCCCCATGGCGCGTTGTACATGCCGTTCAACTTGAAGCTGATGCTGCGGTAGTCGTAGTCGAACGGCCCGTTCGGCGTGTTCGGGAACGTGAGCGGGAAATCGTGCTGCCACGTGTAGCCGAAGCCGCCGCCGACCGAGTAGTTGTGGCTCTGCCGCTTGTTGACCGAGAACTCCACCGTCTTGTACTTGCCGTTCTGCGGCTGGTTCATCAGCATCTGCGTCGTCGGGTACCGACAGTTTGCGGTCGGCGACGTGACCGACGCGTTGCAGCCGCTGACGAGCGCTGACGGGATGCCGAAGAACGTGAGGTTCTGGTCGTCGGCGTTGCCGAGGACGTTGTCCGGTCCACGATCGACGAAGGTGAACGGCACCGTGTAGGCGCTCGCCGGACGCTGATTCTGGTAGCTGTTGGTCTGGTCGTTGACTGAGTAGTACACGAACCCGACGCGCGCGCCCACTCCCTCGGTGATCTGCCTCTCGAGATAGGCCGTCGCCTGCGTCGAACCAGGCTGCTTCAGATTCGGATCCACGAGGACGCTGCCGGAGAGCGCGCTCGCTGTGAGCGTGCCTTCTTCGCCGGTCTGGAACTTGCCATCGCCGTTCCGATCCGTCCAGGCGAACGTGACCGTTTTCAACGACTGATTCGGATTGGCATTGTCGGCCACGCCGACACCGGGGTTGAACTTGTACATGCCCCAGTTCAACTTGACCACCGTCTTGCCATCACCAGTCAGGTCGTAGCTCATGCCGAGGCGCGGAGCGATGCCGTTCCATTTCAGATAGTGCGCTTCGGGGAACGTCTGCGCCGGAATGCTGAATGGCACGGCGGTCGGGAACGTGTATGCGAGCTGCCGCTGCTCCGGCGTGAACACATCGTAGTGATCCCACCGCAGGCCGAGGTTCAGCGTCGCGCGCCCGATCGTGTACTGATCGGTGACGAACGCGTCGATCGTGTTGAGCTTCGAGATGCTCAGAAGGTTGCCCTTGGGACCATCGCCGAGCGAGCCGACATGCGTCGCGGTCGGCGCGGCCATGAAGACGGTGTTGGCCTGGCCGTTGGTGCCGATGTTCGCACGCACGTTGCCGCCGTACGCCTGCTGGTAGCCGAACCACCCGGTTTCGTAGAGCAGCTCGCCGCCGAACTTGAAGTTGTGCGCGCCGCCGAGGAGGCCGTCCTTGAAGTAGGTCATCGACCCGGTCGCCTGGCGCCGCTGCCGATCGGTCTGCTCCTTCTGGTCCGCGTTGAAGTACTGCGCGAGCTGAGCATTCACGATCTGGAACTCGTTACGGTCGGTGTTTGCGAGCAGCGGGAAGTAGTAGCCGAATACGCCGTAGCGCGCTTCGACGTAGGCGTTGTTGCTGATCGTCCCGTTCCACTCACCCTTGTAGATCCAGCTGCCCGAGATCTGTTTCAGCGTCGATCCGAGATCGGTGTAGCTATTAGTGCTCGACGGCAGGCGGTTCGGCTGAACCTTCTCACCCCACTGGTAGTAACCGATCAGCTTGTTGTTCTTGCTCATCTGATAGGTGGCTTTGCCCGAGGGGTTCCACAACTTGGTGTCGAACAGTTCACCGGAAATCGGACCGATGAAGTTCGGCTGGCCGACCGACGTCTTCTGATTGCGGTACGAGAAGTACCACCACATCTTGTCCTGCGTAATCGGACCGCCGACGTTGATGTTGAAGTCCCGATAGGTGACTGTCTCGTTGCTGTGTTCGCGAATGCCGCTCGTGTTGGTCGGGCTGTACTTGAACTTGTCGGGTAGATTCCCGGTGATGTTGTCTGAAATCATCCCGTTGCGTTCGTAGTCCTGATACAGCTCGCCCTGGAACTTGTTGCCGCCCGACTTGCCGAGCATCTGGCTCTGCACGCCCGGCGTCGGCATCTCGGCGCCCTGCGCAATGGTGCCGAGGAATACCTCTTCGAACGATCCGTAGTCGACGTAGAAACCGGCGCCCGCGGTACCTTCCGTCGTATTGATCCCTTCGACGAGCACGCGGTTCTGCCCGCTGAAGCCGTACGCCGTGTAACCGGTTTGCGTGCCGGCGCGGTTGCCGCCGACGTCGATGCGTCCCATCGTGACGGCCGGCGTCACCGCGAGCAGCGACCAGAGGTCGCGCGAGTTCGGAATTTCCTGCAGCGCTTCGAGCTTGAAGTTCTGCTGCACGCGCGTCGAGGAGGTGTCGATGACCGGCGAGTCGCCCGTGACCGTGACCGTTTCCTGCAGCGACGCCACCGCGAGCTCGACGTTCACCGTCGCGGTGAAGCCCATCGAGATCTGAATGTTCTCGCGCTTGAGCGTATTGAAGCCTGGCAGCTCGAAGGTCACGGTGTAGGTGCCCGGAGGCAGCGCCGGGAATCGATAGTTGCCGCCCGTGTCGCTGACCGACGTTTGCACGCCCATCATCGACGGGCTCGTCGCCGACACGGTCACGCCCGGCAGCACCCCGCCGCTCGCGTCGGCAACCTTGCCGTTGATCGACCCGGTGGTACTGGCGCCGCCGCCTTGCGCGAACGCATGCGTCGACGCGAGCAGCCCGGCCAGCAACACGGCGACTGCGATCCTGAATCGAACCTTCATGAATCCTCCTCCTGAAACCTGAGGCCGCGGTCTTGCAAAATTTTTAGGTGGCGCCCGAGTACGCAAACGTCGTGCTCGGTTTCCAGGGTCGGAACCTTACCAGTGAAGACGTTAGAGAGCAACGATTTGCGTTTATGGTTTTGAGAGGCTGACCTTGGGAAGCTCACCTAATCCAAATTATTGAGTCGAAAGACTCTTTCCGGCTGGATGGGATAATGCGACAACTGTGCGGATCTCCGGGCGCGTCGGGCTGGCCCTCTTCATACTGGTGGTGATCGCCGGCAGCGCCGGCTGGATGGTGGTCAAGGGGAGGAGGCCATCGGTTCGTCAAGGCGCGTGCGGCGGCTGCAACGTTCTGCTCATCACGATCGACACGCTCCGCAGCGACCGGGTCGGCGCCTTCGGCGGCCCATCCGATCTCACGCCAATCCTCGATCGCCTCGCCGCCAGCGGATTGCGGTTCACTCGTGCTTACAGTGCCGCGCCGCTGACACTTCCGTCGCACACGTCAATCCTGACCGGCGTCTCGCCGCCAGTCCACGGCATCCGTACGAACGGTCTGTTCCGGCTCGGCGCGGGGCTGCCGACGCTCGCGACGATTCTGAAAGCGGCCGGCTATCGGACCGGCGCGTTCGTCGGCGCCTTCGTCCTCGACGCCCGCTTCGGACTGAACCGCGGCTTCGATGTCTACGATGATCGCTACGGCGAGAAGCATGCGGGCGATGAGACCGCCGACGCCGAACGGCGCGCCGAGGACGTGATCAAACCCGCGACCGCGTGGATTTTAGGCACCCGAATCCCGCCCGCCGAGTCCCGAATCAAGGCCGAATCCCGAATCCCGAACCCCGAATCCCCCACCGGTTCCTGGTTCGCGTGGGTGCACCTGTACGACCCGCACGAACCGTATCGTCCGCCCGAGCCGTACGCGTCGCGCCACGCCGGCTACGACGGCGAAGTCGCGTACACGGATGCGATGGTCGGCCGCATGCTCGCGGACCTCGAGGCCGCGCATGAACTCGACCGGACGCTCGTGATCGTCGCGGCCGATCATGGCGAGAGCCTCGGCGAGCACAGCGAACGCTCGCACGGCGTGTTCGCGTACGAGGCCACGCTCCGCGTGCCCTGGATCGTGTGGGCGGGGTCGCGTCTCCCCGGTCGGTCCTGGGACGGCGTGTCGCGTCTGATCGATCTCGCGCCGACAACATTGGATCTCGTGGGGGTGTCGCCCCCGGGTGCGTTCGAAGGACGTTCGCTCGTCCCAGCGATGGCGGCTGGCGAGACCGCGTCGCCGCCGGCGTACTTCGAAGCGCTGGACGCCAACCTCACACGCAACTGGGCGCCGCTCACGGGCATCGTGAGCGAGCGTGAGAAGCTGATCGATCTGCCGATTCCGGAGCTCTACGATCTGAAGGACGATCCTCGCGAGACCACGAATCTCTTCTCGCGAGCCAGCGAGCGCGCGCGCACGCTGCAGTCGCTCCTGCGCGCCACGACGACCGAGCTCGCAAGCCGCGGATCGGCGGGCGAGAAGACGATGCTCTCCGCGGACGCGCGCCAGCGGCTGCAGGCGCTCGGCTACGTCGCGTCGAGCGCTGAGCCGGGAACGCGCGTCTACACCGATGCCGACGATCCGAAGACGCTCATCGGCCCTGCAAACGACCTCGATCGCGCGCTCGCCGGTTTCAAGAGCGGCTCGCGCGAGAATGCTGTTGCATCGGTCGTCGCAATCATTCAAGCGCATCCCGGTTTCACGACGGCATACGGGGTGTTGGCGTCGATGCAGCACGACAGCGGCGACCTCCGCGGGGCGATCGAGACGCTCGAGCAAGTCGTGCGGCGCGGGAGCGCCGATCAGAGCGTGCTGGTCGTGCTCGGCGGGTATCTTCAGGAAGCGGGTGCGCTGCCGCAGGCCGCTCAACTGCTCGAAGCCGTTGTCTCGTCGCATCCTGACTACGCCGACGCCCACAACTCCCTCGGCGTCGTCTACTCGCGGATGGGGAAACACGATCGCGCGCGAGCGGCATTTCGGAAAGTGCTCGATCTGGATCCGACCTCAGCCACCGCGTACGAGAACCTCGGCATCGACGCCATGGGAAGCGGCGATCTTGCGGCGGCGGCCGACGATCTGACGCGCGCACTCGACCTCGATCCACGTCTGGCACGCGCCCACAATGCGCTGGCGGCGGTCCTGCTCCGGCAAGGACATCGTGGCGAGGCGATCGATCACTGGCGCACCGCGCTGCAGCTCGATCCGCAGCTCTACGACGCGCTGTTCAACCTCGGGACTTCGTTGTATGAGAACGACCGGCCACAGGCGCGTCCCTACCTCGAACGATTCGTCGCCGAAGCGCCGCCCGCCCGCTATCAGGCGGATATCGCGCGCGTCCGACAGATGCTGAGCCGATGACGACGCTCATCGCTCGTCCTGAGCCTGTCGAATGCCCGCTCATCCTGAGCCTGTCGAAGGATGAGCGCGTTCGCTCGTGGTTCGACAAGCTCACCACGAGCGGGGA
>DAIUKO010000021.1:0-22583 GCA_036848175.1 Vicinamibacterales bacterium
ACTACGTCGTCCAGCCGTATCCGGTGACGCAGAACTACAACAACGAGCAGGATCGATTCGGTCAGGTGGCGCGGCTGTGGGACAAGATCCATCCGCCCGGCAGTCCGGAATGGAAAGCGTACCTCGAAGAACATCTCAAGCTGGGGACGACATTCGATCCGACGCTCACCATCTATTCCGCCGGCCGCGACGTGATGCGCTTCCGCGCCGCCGAGTGGCACGACAAGTACACGCTGCCGTCATTGATGGACTTCTACACGCCGAACCGGAACAACCACGGCGCCTACTGGTACGACTGGACGACCGAGGACGAAGTCGCGTTCAGAAACTTCTACCAGGTGTGGTTCAAGCTGATGAACGACTACAAGAAGATGGGCGGCCGCGTCACGACGGGATCGGATTCCGGCTTCATCTATCAGACCTACGGCTTCGGCTACATCAACGAGTTCGAGCTCCTGCAGGAAGCCGGCTTCCATCCGCTCGAAGTGATTCAGTCGGCGACGATGAACGGCGCCGCAACGCTCTACGAACCGATGCACAAGTCGCCCGAGATCGGCATCGTTCGCGAGGGCATGCTCGCCGACATGGTCATCGTCGATCAGAATCCGCTGCAGAACTTCAAGGTCCTGTACGCGAACGGCGCGCTGAAGCTGAACGACAAGAGCGGCCGCGTGGAGCGCGTCGGCGGCGTCAAGTGGACGATCAAGGACGGCATCGCCTACGACGCGAAGAAGCTCGCGGCGGATGTCGCCGCGATGGTCGAGCGGCAGAAGCGCGCGCCGAAGACGACGACGGCGTCGGGCGCGCGGTAATACGTATCGGACGGAGGGCATGATGAAGCGAACGATTCTCGTCGGGGTGCTGCTGGCGTTGGCCGCAGCGTCGCTCGCCGCGCGCGGCGTTCAACCGCCCGCGCCGCAGGGACCGAAAGTCGTCGAAGTCGAGAAGATCAAGGACAACCTGTACATGCTGAAAGGCGGCGGCGGGAACACCGCCGTCTACGTCGGCGCGAACGGCGTGACCGTCGTCGATGCGAAGAATCCCGGCTGGGGACAACCGATCCTCGACAAGATCAAGGAGCTCACGCCGAAGCCGGTCACGCTGCTGATCAACACGCACACCCACGGCGACCATGTGAGCGGCAACGTCGAGTTCCCGGCGACGGTTGACATCGTCGTGCAGGAGAACACCAAAGCGAACATGGAGAAGATGCCGATCTTCAAGGAGAGCGGCGGGAAAGGAATGCCGAAGCGGACCTTTACCGACAAGATGACCATCGGCGGCGGCAAGGATCGCTTCGATCTCTACTACTTCGGCCGCGGCCACACCAACGGCGACGCGTTTATCGTGTTCCCGGAGCTTCGCGTCATGCACGCCGGCGATATCTTCTCGGGCAAGAACCTGCCGCTGCTCGACTACAACAACGGCGGCAGCGGCGCGGAGATCGGCGCGACGCTCGGCAAGGCGCACGCCGGCATCAAGAACGTCGATCAGATCATCACCGGCCACAGCACCGTGATGACCTGGAACGATCTCGACGAGTACGCGAAGTTCAACGACGACTTCCTTCGTGATGTACGCGCGGCGATGACGGCGGGTAAAACGGCGGACGAAGTGGCGGCGAGCTGGAAGCCGGCCGACAAATACAAGGGCTACAACATCCAGGACGCGCGGCTGAAGACGAACGTGACAGCCATCTATTCAGAACTCAAGAAGTAGGCGCGAACGCTGAGGCGGCCCTGAAAGGGGCCGCCTAAGATGGCAAGCCGCGGTCGCCGGCGGTGAGCAAGCGCTCGTCATCGAGCAGCCACTCGGCCGTCGGATCGGTGTGCTGCCGGTGCACGTGGGTGTGCGTGGAGCAGATGCCGATGAGCGCCTCGCGCGTCTCCCGCGTCGCGAAGTGCGCGGACGAGTAGCCGCAGAGCAGGACGAACGAGTGACGGACGGCGAGCTCGTTCCACAGCTCCTCGAGCCGCTGCGCGGCGTGGAAATTCCCTTCCTCGGCCAGCAATTCCACCATCTCGCCGTAGATGCGGAGGCCGACGGAGGCATCGGCGAGCTTCTGCACGAGCGCGCCAACGGTCCGGTGAAAGAGCATCGAATCGGGCAGGCCATGGCGCATGAACTGCGCCAACGCGGCGTCGGCGTCGATCAAGGTCAGCGACGTGTCGTTGCCGTCCGAGAGCGCATGCCGGCCGGCGCGCAACGAGGCGGCAATCGCGAGCCAATTCTCCGCTTTGGCGACGACCAGCAGCCGCTCCGCCTGGCGGCACCCCTCCGCGAGGAAGGCGGCGACACTGTTGGCCAACGATTCACGACTGTCGAAAAACTGAACGATGTGCTCGGAGGCGATCCGTCCGTGCACGACTTTCTCTGAGCGAGTCACGTCGACCTCATCTCCGGATCCCCAATGATTTCCGTCAGCGGCCATCAAGATGACCCTGCCGCGCCGGGTCATGTCCGGCCGCGGCTGTACGTGAACAGCATGGGACGTGCCGGACCCAACCTTTCGCCGGCGACATCCGTCTAAGCCGGACTGAGTCTACATAGTAGACACGATGCCGCCTGCATACCTCGGCGAGTTCGAACAGCTGCTGCTTCTCGCGGTGCTCCGGCTGGGCACCAGCGCCTTCGCGCCCGACATCGCGCGCGAGCTCGAGGAGCGCGCCGGCCGCAGCGTCTCGCGCGGCCACTTGTACACGTCGCTCGACCGCCTCGAAGACAAGGGATTGGTGCGGTGGAAGGTCGCCTCCGGCACGACCGTCCGCGACGGTCTGCCGCGACGCGCGTACGCCGTCACGCCGGCGGGGATCGACGCGCTTCGTGCGTCTCGTGACGTCCTTCAGCGGATGTGGCGCGGGCTCGAGGGGCTGTTGAGTGACCGATAGGACGCCGCCGCGATTCGCCCGCTGGCTGCTGGACCGCGTGCTGCCGCCCGGCGTCCGCGGCGACGCCATCCGCGGCGATCTGCTCGAAGAGCTGCGGACGCGGCCGGCATCCGGAGCGCGAACGGACTGGTGGTACTCGCGGCAGGCGTTGTCGCTGTCGATCCGGTACGGATGGGATCGCATCCGGCGCCGGCTCGGCGGCGCGATGCCCTCCGACAACACGAAGAGGTCACCGATGATTCTCGAATCGATCTGGCAGGACCTGCGCTACGCCGTCCGCGCCTACCTGAAAGCGCCGACCTTCACGATCATCACGCTCACGACGCTGGCGTTGGGGATCGGCGCCTCGACCGCGATCTTTTCGATGGTGAACGGCATCGTGCTCCGGCCGCTGCCGTTCGCGGATCCCGATCGCCTGATCTGGATCAACGAGGTCAACCCGAGAGGCAGCGTGATGTCGGTGTCGTGGCCGGACTTCCTCGACTGGCGCGGCCGCGTGCGTTCGCTCGACGGGCTGGCGGCAGGGCGGACGAATTTCTTCACGCTGACCGGCCGCGACCAGGCGCGGCGCATCGACGGCCGGCGGGTGACCGCGAACTTCTTCGACGTGCTCGGCGTCCGCCCCGCAGTCGGACGCGGCTTTGTCGAGGCGGACGACCGCGTCGGCGCCGAACCAGTGGCGCTGGTCAGCGACGCCTTCTGGCGGCAGGTGCTCGGCGGCGACGCGGAAGCGATCGGCCAACAACACCTCGTCCTCGACGCGCGCGCGTTCACGGTCGTCGGCGTCCTGCCCGCCGGATTTCGCTACGTCCGCGACAGCGACGTCTATGTCGCGATGGGCGCGTTCGCGGGCGATCGGATTCTCCGCGAGCGGGGCGACCACGGCGGCTACTTCGCGCTCGGCCGCATGAAGCGCGGCGTGGCATTGGACGCGGCGGCGCGCGAGCTGGCGGCGATCGGCGCCGATCTTTCCCGCGAGTATCCGCAGACCAACAGCGGCGTCGGCGTTCACGTCGACCTGCTGTTGTCGCGCATCGTCAACACCGTGCGGCAGACGCTGCTGGTGCTGTTCGGCGCGGTCGGCTTCCTGCTGCTGATCGCCTGCGTCAACGTCGCCAACCTGTTGATCGCGCGCGGTGCGGCCCGCCACCACGAGCTCGCGGTCCGCGCGGCGCTCGGCGGCGGACGGCTGCGCATCGCGAGCCAGCTCCTCGTCGAGAGCTCGCTCGCGTCCGCGGCCGGCGGCCTCCTCGGCGTCGGCGTCGCAGCCGGATTGCTCCGGGCGCTCGTCGCGATGGCGCCCGAAGGCACGCCGCGGCTCGACGAAGTCCGGCTCGATCCGGCCGCGTTCCTCTTCGCGTTCGGCGCAGCCGCGGCATGCGGCGTCGTGTTCGGCGCGTTTCCGGCGATGCAGGCATCCGGCGTCAGCGGCCAGCAGGTCGTCGTTCGCAGCCGAGCGGCCGGTGCCTCGGCGCGATCCCACGGTCTACGCCGCGGATTGATGGTCGTCGAGGTTGCGCTCGCCCTCGTCCTGCTCACCGGCGCCGGCCTGATGATCCGCACCGTCCTCCAGCTGACGCGCGTCGACACCGGATTCCGTGCGGATCATCTGCTGACGCTGCAGCTGTCTTTCCGCGGCAATCGCTGGACCGACGCCAGACGCATCGCCTTTGTCGACGATCTGTTCGCGCGAGTGCGCGCGCAGCCGGGCGTGTCGAACGTCGCGGCGGCGCTCTCACTGCCGATCAACGGGTCGCAGTGGAATTCCGTGTTCGTCGCCGAAGGACAGCCCGTTCCGGCGCGGCGCGAGCTGATCCCCTCCGCGGCCATGACGCCGGTCACACCCGGCTACTTCGAGACGATGGGCATGCGGCTCGCGCGCGGACGCCTCTTCACCGCCGCCGACGGTCCGCAGGCGTCGCGCGTCATCGTCGTCAACGAAGCGCTCGCGCGCCGCATCTGGCCGGGCGAGGATCCCGTTGGCAAGCGGCTGAAACAGGGCTGGCCCGAAACCCCCGAGCGCGTTGCGCCGTGGCGCGAAGTCGTCGGCGTCGTCGGCGATGTGAAGTTCGACGGACTGAGCGAGCTGACGCCTTTGCAGGTCTACATTCCCTTCGCCCAGGCGACGACGGACGACGTCGCGCTGATCGTCCGCACCGACGTCGATCCCGCATCGCTGCGCTCGCCGGTCGAGGCGGCGGTGCACGCGCTCGATCGCGATCTGCCGGTCTACTCGGTGCGGACGATGGATCGCGTGCTCGAGGCATCGATCGCGCGCGAGCGGATGGCCGTGCTCGTCCTGATGGTGTTCGCGATCGTCGCGCTGACGCTCGCGTCGGTCGGCCTCTACGGCGTGGTCGCGCATGGCGTCACCGAACGCACGCACGAAATCGGCGTGCGCATCGCGCTCGGCGCGGAACGGCGCCACGTGCTCGGTCTCGTCGTGCGTCAAGGATTGTCGATGGCCGTCGTCGGGACCGTCATTGGCATCGGCGGCGCCATCGCGCTGTCGCGCTGGATCGAAGGGTTGTTGTTCGGCGTCACCGCAACCGATCCGACGACGATCGGATCGGTCGTCGCGATGCTGCTCGTCGTCGCACTTGTCGCATGCTACGTTCCAGGGTGGCGCGCGACGCGAGTCGATCCGACGCAGGCGCTGCGGGCGGAGTAGGCGATTCGGACGTCGAGGAGTTGTAGAATCTCGTCCGCAATCGAGCGTCCCTTCCGCTGATCGGAGACGTCGCCATGTTTGGCTGGAGCAAGCAGGTATTGAAGCGCACGCCTCTCCTCGGCGCTCGGCTCGCCGATCTGGCGCGTCACTATCGGGTTCGAGGGCTGAAGGCACGCTCCGCCGAGGAGATTTTTACTGACATCTACTACAAGGAGTATTGCCGGCGAGGATATGAATCCGCGTCCGGCACCGGTTCCGATCTCGCGCAAACCCGTCAGATCGTGGCGGCATTGCCATTGCTGTTCGCGGACCACGGCGTGCGCTCGATCCTCGACATCCCATGCGGCGACTTCCATTGGATGCGATCCGTCGACTTGCGGGGCATCTCGTATGTGGGCGCAGATATCGTTCGCGATCTCGTCGCGCAGAATCAGCAGTACGCGACCGGCGACATCACCTTTCAGCGGATGAACCTCCTGGAAGATCCTCTGCCGAAGGTCGATCTCGTCTTCTGCCGCGACTGCCTGGTCCATTTCTCCGTTGAGGACGTCTTCAAAGCGCTGCACAACATCGCGGCCAGCGGCAGTCGCTTGCTCCTCACGACGACATTTCCCGGACGGCCGCGCAACGCGGCCATCGCGACAGGCGAATGGCAGCCGTTGAATCTGGCGGAAGATCCGTTCCGGCTGCCGCCGCCCGTCACGCTGATCGCTGAGGGCTGCACCGAAGTCGACGGGCAGTACGCCGACAAATCGCTCGGCCTGTGGAAGGTCAGCGAGCTATTCCGCGCGCAGCGCCTCGAGCGGAACGATTCTGGTCGCTCGGCGCGCCGGGACGAAGCACGCGAGCATGGCCGCTGATGCAAGGACGATTTCCGGCTAAGACCCGACCTTGAAGGCAACTGACGCCATCGTCTTGTCCCACATGATGGCGAGCGTGCCGCCGGCGTCGCTCACGTCGAGGAATTCCCACGACAGCTCTTCGTGCGAGTGCGGCAGCGTCTCGACCTTCATCGGCGCGCGGACGATGTCCTTGTCCGGCGTGTAGCCGTACGCGCCCCAGATTTCGGTCTTGTTGTTCGGGTCGTAGTCCGCCTGCGCCTTCCAGTTCGACACGATCAGCGTCCAGTTGTTCGGTTTGAGATCGATGAACATCGTGTAGGTGCCGGGCGCAATCGTCTTCCCGTTGATGACCAGTGGCAGCTCGGTCTTGAGTTGAGTCGACACGTTCGCGCCGGCGCGCCAGACCGGCGCGTCGGGATTGACGACCTTGCCGTAGTTCGCGCCCGATCCGAACACGTCGCGGCCGCGCTTGATCGGACGGCCGAAGGTGACCTCGACCCACTTGCCGCGCGTGTAGACCGGTTCGCCGTTGGCGGTCGGCGTCATCTTGCTGCCGATCTCCGCGGCGGCGGTGCCGTTCGGGCTCGGCTGCCGTCTGTTCTGCGCGAGCACGATCGAGCTCGACGCGGCGAGGGCGATCGCCGTCGCTGCCATCATCACTGTATGTCGCATGGTGATCTCTCCAGTAGAATCCGTTCGTGCCGAGTCATCGAGACGATGACGCCACGATGGGACCGTCGGGCGTGGTGGGCGCCATCACGACGCCTCCGTCGAGCGGTCCGGCGCGCGGGCCGGGGCCCAGCCGTCTCACGCCGGGCGCGATCATCGCTGGCCGCTACCGGCTCGTCGCGCTCCTCGGCCGCGGCGGCATGGGCGAAGTCTATCGCGCCGACGACCTGACGCTCGATCATCCCGTCGCGCTGAAATTCCTGCCCGAAGGCGCCGTCGATCCGGCACAGCTGGCGCAATTCCACAACGAGCTGCGCACGGCGCGACAAGTGTCCCACAAGAACGTCTGCCGTCTCTACGATCTCGGCGAAACCGACGGCCGCCGCTTCCTGACGATGGAGTACGTCGACGGAGAAGATCTGGCGTCGCTTCTCCGCCGCATTGGCCGCATTCCCCACGACAAGGCGATCGAGATTGCGCGGCAGCTGTGCGCCGGCCTCGCCGCGGCGCACGAACGCGGTGTTCTGCACCGTGACCTCAAGCCGGCCAACGTGATGCTCGATGGCGACGGCCAGGTGCGCATCACCGATTTCGGGCTCGCCGCCGCCGTCGGCGATGCGAATGCCGTCCGCGCCGGCACGCCGCAGTACATGGCGCCCGAGCAACTCACGGGCCACCCATCGTCCATCAAGACCGACATCTACGCGCTCGGTCTGGTGCTGTTCGAGATCTTCACCGGCAAGCGCGCGTACGACGCTAAGACGCTGCACGAGCTGAGGCAGTTGCACGAGAGCGGCGCGATCACGACGCCGTCGTCGGTCGTGCACGATCTCGATCCCGCGGTCGAGCAGGTGATCATGCGGTGTCTCGATCGCGATCCGGCACGCCGTCCGGCTTCGGCACTGACGGTCGCGGCGGCGCTGCCCGGCGCCAATCCGCTGGCCGATGCGCTCGCGGCCGGTGAAACGCCGTCGCCCGAACTGCTGGTCGCGGCCGGCGAGACCGAAGCGCTGCCGGTGATTCCGGCGCTGTCGGCCGTAGTCGTCTTCATCCTGTCGTTGATCGCGTTTGCGGCCATCGCGCCTCGCGGATCGATCACCGGTCTCGTACCGCTCGACAAGCCGGTCGACGTGCTGGCAGATCGCGCGGAGCAAATGATCGCGACGTTCGCCTACACGGAACCGGCCGCCGATCGGGCGCGCGGCTTCACGATTCCACCCGATCCACTGCGATGGGCGCAGCAGCAGGGCCCGGCGGACTGGTGGCCGTCGCTGCGGTCGGGCACGCCGCCCGCGCTGCTGTTCTGGTACCGCACGAGCCCGCGCGAGCTCGTGCCCGACAATCCGGCCAGCTCGTTGTCGGCGACCGATCCGCCGATGCTCATCTCGGGGATGCGGCTCGTCATCCTCGACACGAAAGGGCGGCTCGTCCAGTTTCAGGCCGTGCCGCCGCAGCGCGACGCCGACAACGCGCCGGCCCCGGCGCCGAACTGGCGTTCGCTCTTCGACGCCGCGGGACTCGACATCGCGGCGTTCACGCCGGCGACGCCTGAATGGACGCCGCCCACCTTCGCCGACACGCGCGCGGCATGGGAAGGACCGGCGCCCGACCGGTCCGACCTCAGGATCCGCGTCGAAGCGGCGGCGTATCGCGGAAAGCCGGCGTCGTTCTACGTCGTCGGCCCATGGGCACGTCCGACGCGGATGCAGACAGTCGCGCGCACGACGGCGCAAACGGTGTTGAGCGTGGTGAACATCGCGGTGTCGCTCCTCTTGCTCGTCGGCGCGGCGCTCTTGGGACGCTACAACCTGCGCGTGAACCGCGCCGATCGTCAGGGTGCGGCGCGTCTCGGGATCGGTTTCGTCATCCTCCCGATGGTCGGCTGGCTGTTCGGCGCCCACCACGTCTCGTCTGCCGACGTGGAGATTCGCCAGCTGATCGTGACGCTCGGGTTCGCCACGTTTCTCGGCGCCACGGTCTGGGTGCTGTACCTGGCGATCGAACCCTACGTGCGCCGCTTCTGGCCCGACGGCCTTCTCGGTTGGACGCGTCTGCTCTCCGGACGCCTGCGCGATCCGCGCGTCGGCCGCGACGTGCTCATCGGGCTTCTCTTCGGCGCCGCGCTGATGGCGATCGAAACGGCGCAGGGTCTGCTGCCTCAGCGATTGGGCAATCCCGCGCCGCTGCCGCCATTCGGGAATGCCATTGCCTCGATCGCGTCGGCGGCGTCCGTGGTGACACGCTGGGTCGGTACGCTGTACGCGTCGATGCAAAGCGTGTTGCTGGTGGCGATGATCTTCGTCATCCTGCGCCTGCTGTTGAAGCGCGGCTGGCTCGCCGCGCTCGCGGGCGTCCTCGTGCTCTTGACGCTCAGTGACAACGGCCAGGCGTTCACCGGCACCTGGGTCGACATGGTGACAATCACGCTCCTCTTCATCGTCGTGACGTTCGGGCTGTTCCGGTTCGGGTTGCTGGCGATGACGGTCGCATCGTTCGTCGACAACGTAGCGACGGGCGTGCCGCTTACCTTGAACCTCTCGGCGTGGTGGGCCACGCCTTCGATGCTCACGCTCGCCCTTCTGATCGGTCTCGCGAGCTTCGGCTTCTATGCGTCGCGAACCGGGCAACCGCTCTTTGGGAAGCTTGAAGTCTGAAGTCCTCATGCGGTTCTGACTTCAGTCGAGCGGCCTTCACGGCTACAAGCAGGCCACGAAGGCACGTGGTTCGGCAGGCTCACCATGAGCGCTCACCCTGAGCTTGTCGAAGGGTGTGCCTTCGTGGCTTGCTTTATCGAGTGAAGGTCGCCTGACCATACCTGCCCGACACCGAAAACGAAAGCGGCGTTAGGACTAGCTCTTCGCGCGCCTGGTAGTTCGCGCGGTGGGGGTGGCGTTCCAGGGATCGTCGGGCCACGGGTGCTTCGGGTAGCGGCCGCGCAGTTCCTTTCTCACCTCGGGATACGTGCGATCCCAGAAGCTGCGAAGATCGCGCGTGCGCTGGACCGGACGTCCGTTCGGGGCGAGCAGCGCGAGCAGCAGCGGCTCGCGGCGGCGGCCGATGCGCGGCGTGTCGGCGAGGCCGAACAGTTCCTGCAGTTTCACCGACGCCGACACGGTCCCGTCGTCGTTGTATTCGATTTGCGCGCGACGGCCGCTCGGCACGAGCAGCGTCTCGGGAGCGTCGCGCTCCAGATCGCGGACGATGCTGGCCGGAAGTGCTCGCGCCAGATCGACTTCGTCGAGCGATCGCGCACCATACGCAGCAGTGCGGATCAGATCGTCGAGATCGATCGCGTGTCCCGCGAAGCGCAGCCGTCGCAGCAATCGAGCGTCGTCTTCAGTCGTGTTCCTGGATGTCCATGCGTCGGCGAGAAGTCCGGCCGCGATCGCCGGATCGGCCGCGACCGCATGCTCGGACAGGATCAACGCGTCGTAGCGCTCGACGCGCAGCGCCTTCACCGATCCGGAGTGTTTGTCGAAGCGATGAACGACCTCGGTTGCCGTCGGCGTCAGCCACTCGCGTTCGACGCGGCTGGCGATTCGGATGCGTGCTTGTTCAGGCGCTCGCACCGACTGCGAAAACGTCGGGGCGGACCGATGTGTCGGCCCGGCCCCACGAGTCGATGAGAGATCGCGTGGTATTTGTGTTCGGACGTCGAGAGCAACCAGGAACTCGCCGTCGCGGACGCCGCTCTCCGGCGCAATCGTCGCGCCGGTTCCGGACGCAAGGCGCACGTTCGGCGATCCCGGTTCGCGTCGCTGCGCCACGCGATCGGGGTAACCGGCCAGAACGGCAAGTCGGAACTGAGAGTCTGTCATTGCGGATTGAGGATTGCGGATTGAGGATTTATTGACGATTGAATGGCGAAATAGATCCGCAATCCGCAATCCGAGATCCGCAATGCGTGAAGGGAGGAGGTCGATCGCGGAAAGCAGATCCGAAGTCGTTGTCGCCGTGCGCGGTGGGAGCAGATGACGTTCGGACAGGAGCGCGCAGGCTTGCGCGACCTGACGCGCGCCGCCGGCCGCGACGAGCATGCGTGCGAGCCGCGGATGAAGCGGCACGTGTTGCACCTGCCGGCCGATGTCAGTGAGCTTCAGCGCCGCGTCAATCACGCCGAGCCGTTCGAGCAGCGCGACCGCCGCATCGATGGCGTCGGCGCGCGGCGCCTCGAACCACTCGAGCGTTCGCGGATCGCCGCCCCACGCGATCACCTCGAGGACCGCGCTCGACAAGTCGATCCGGTGAATCTCCGGCTGACGATGCGGACGCAGTCGATCGCGCGAGTCCCACAACCGCCGCGCGACTCCGGGCGCCGTGCGGCCGGCGCGTCCGGCGCGCTGATCGGCGGCGTCGGCGGTGATTCGTTCGGTCTCGAGGCTGTCGATACCGCGGTCGGCGTCGTAGCGCGAGACCTTGTGCAGGCCGGTGTCGACGACCGCCGTGACGCCGGGCACCGTGAGCGACGTCTCCGCGATGTTGGTGGCGACGATGATGCGGCGGCGCGAAGCGGGACGCAGCGCGGCGTCCTGCTCGTCGGATTCGAGCGACCCGTGCAGCGGCAGGATCTGAACGTCGCTGCCCGCCAGCCGCGACTGGAGATCGCCGATCGCCCGGCGAATCTCCGGTGCCCCGGCCAGAAAACACAACACGTCGCCGGGGGTTGCGCCGAGCACGTCCGCAACCGCCTCCGCAACCGGCTGTCCCGGCGCATACGCGATCTCGATGGGATGGAGCCGTCCCGGCACCTCGACGACCGGACAGCCGTCCAGGAATCGCGACACCGCGCCCGAATCGAGCGTCGCCGACATGACGACGAGTCGCAGGTCGTCGCGCGCGCGCCACGCGTCCCGCGCGAGCGCGATGGCCAGATCCGCGTGAATACTTCGCTCGTGGAATTCGTCGAGGACGATCGTGCGGAAGTCCGATAGCAGCGGATCGCTCTGCAGCCGCGCCGTCAGCACGCCTTCGGTGATCACGAGCAGTTTCGTGGCGGCGGAAAAGTTGCGGTCGAAGCGGATCTGCCAGCCGACTTCCCGACCGAGCGTCCAGCCGAATGCTGCGCGTTCAGCAGCGATGCGCGCCGCGATCGAGCGTGCGGCGACCCGCCGCGGCTGCAGGAGGATGACCGGCCCGTCGTCGACGAGCGCCGGCGGCACGCGCGTCGTCTTGCCCGCGCCCGGCGCCGCGGTGACAACGAGCGCCCGCGATCGACGCACCTCGGCCACGATGCGGTCGAGATGTGCGTCGATTGGAAGCGTATGGTCGTCGGTCAACGACCAATGACTATGCGTGGACTCCGACGCCGATCGGACACGCGACACCGGTGCCGCCGAGGCCGCAGTAGCCGCCGGGATTCTTCGCGAGGTACTGCTGGTGGTAATCCTCGGCGTAGTAGAACTCCGGCGCCGGCAGGATCTCCGTCGTGATCGGGCCGTAACCGGCCGCGCTCAGCCGCTGCTGATACGCCTCGCGCGATCGTTCCGCCGCACGCTTTTGATCGTCGTCGAAGTAGTAGACGCCGGATCGATACTGCGTGCCCACGTCGTTGCCCTGGCGCATCCCCTGCGTCGGATCGTGATTCTCCCAGAACAGCTTCAGCAGATCGTCGTACGTCGTCTGCATGGGATCGAAAACGACGAGAACCGCCTCGGTGTGGCCGGTCATGCCGGTGCACACTTCGCGGTAGGTCGGATTCGGCGTGTGGCCGGCGATGTAGCCGACGGCCGTCGTGTAGACGCCGGGAGCCTGCCAGAACTTTCGTTCGGCGCCCCAGAAGCAGCCCAACGCGAAGATCGCGCGCTGCAGGCCGTCCGGAAACGGCGGCGTCAACCGGTGCTGATTGATGAAGTGTGCCTCGGGCACCGGCATCCGCTCGTCGCGTCCGGGCAATGCCTCTTCCTTGGCAGGAATCGTTTGCGGTTTCGTAGACCAGAAAGCCATAACGTCATCCTAGCTTAGAAAGTAAACCGGCCGCCAAGCTGGAACGCACGCGGTCCGCCCGAGCCGAACACCTGCGATGCGCGATTCGTCGGGCGGCCGAACGTCGTCGTATTACTGAGGTTGTAGCTGTAGCCGCCGAGATTGGCGACGTTGAAGACATTGAAGACCTCGACGAACACGGCGAGCTTGTTGGCGCCCTGGAACGGGAACGTCTTTGTGACGCGGATGTCCTGCGAGCTGAAGCTGTCGCCGAACTCGTAGGCGGCGGGCAACGTCAGCTGCGGGATGACCTGATTGCGCGCGTCCCTCCTGCCGGCATACTGCTGGTTGAACTGCGCGACAGCCTGGGAGAGGTCGTTCTCATCGCATCCGCGATTGAAACAATTGAACGCCACGCCGGGGATCGGCGTCGTCGACGTGCCGTCGCCGTCGAGATCGACGTTCGACATCGTCGGCATCACCGGCCCGCGGCTCGCCATCGCCGAGATGATGCCGAGTTGCACGTTCCACGGAATGTCAACGAGGGCGGACACGTTCAACAGGTGACGGGCGCCGGCCGGACCGTAGCTCTCGAAGTAATCATCGAGATTCGGGATCGGGGAGCCGGAAACGCCGTTGATCGTCCGCCGGTTGGCGAGCGCGTACGACGCGCCGAACAGGTAGCGGTGCGAAAACCGTTTATCGAGCTTGACGAGCAGGGCGTTGTAACTCTCTCGGCCACCGGGCGTCCAGAACGTGATGCTGCCATTCGAGCATTCCGCGTTCGGATCGTCGCGCTGAGCGGCGGTGGCGCAGCGCGGGATGACGGGCGACTGAACGCCGTTGACGAAGCGGTTGAAGCGATTCAGATCGAGCGACCCGATCAGCGTGTCCTCGAAGCGACGCCGGACGTACTCGACGCCGACGACCATGTCGCCTCGCAGCTCGCGCTGGATGCCGATGTTCATGTGGATGCTGTGTTGAACCGGATACTCGAGCGGATAGAGATCGCTGGCCGTCTTACTGAGCTGAATGTTGCGCACGGACAGATCGTTGAGGTTCTTCGGCGCGAGCTGCGCCTGCAGCGCCGCGATCTGCTGATTGTAGATTTGCATGAACTGACCGACCGTCAGGTTGGTCACCTGTCCGCTCGGCGGCAGCGGCGCGCCAACCGCGATGGGCGCACCGGTGTTGATGTTGAAGATGCCGGGAAAGATGTTGAGGAAGCTGGTCTGCGGCACTTGCAGACGTCCGTTGCCGATCGGACCAATCGCCGCACGCTCCTGCAGTCGGCGGTAGAGCAGCTCGGTGTCCCAGTAGAGGCCCGCGCCGCCGCGCACGACTGTCTTGTTCTCGTTGTCGAGCGTCCACGCGAAGCCGCCTGACGGCGACCAGTTGTTGTAGTTGTTCTTCGTCGGGCTCAAATCGCTGCCGTAGAGCGGCGCCAGGAACTGCGGCTTGTCGAGATCGCGGTTGACCAGCGTGCTCTCGAAATTCCAGGCGAGACCGTAGTTGAGTGTGAATCGCGGTCCGACCCGCCACGAGTCCTGAGCGTAGAATCGCATCCGGTCGTTTGCCTTGGCTTCGTCGACGTTGTACGGCGGCGGCTGCCCCGGATCGCCGACGCCGGCCACACCGCCCGCAAACGGAAGATTCAAGAGATCCTGGTTCGTCCGAATCGTTGTCGGCAGGTTCGGGAAGAGCGCCGCGAGCGTCGCCGCCGGAATGCCGAGCCCGCGCATGAATTCCGGCGAGAACGCGACCGTGCATGCCGGGTCGCAGAAGCCCCAGAAGCCGGTGCCGGGCGCGTACTCGAGCTCAGTGCCGAAGCGGACCCGGTGGCCGCCTTTCTGCCAGGTCGTCGTATCGACGAAGGTGTAGCGGTACAGATCGCGGCCCTGCGTCGCATTCGACGTGTTGCCGACTGTCACATTCGTGCCGCTGATATTCAGCTGCGGAAAGCCGAGGCCGATGCAGCCGCCGCACGTCGCTTCATCTGAGAAGAGGTTCCGGTTGCGCCAATAGGTGAAGTTGAAGCGGAAGTCGTTCAGGAACGTTGACGACAGGATCGACGTCAGACCGAACACACCCTGTTCCGACGAGTTCTGATTGCGCAGCCAGTTCGACGGCAGCACCGGATTGCCGCTCGGGCCGAATCCCTTGTTCTGATCGTGTGAGAAGCGGCCGAACGCCGTGTGCTTCGGCGAGGCGTTCCAGTCGACGCGCCCGCTGAACAGATGCCCGCGGTAAGGATTCGGAAACACGCCCGCCAGCGCGCCGGCCGACGCGAGGTTGGGCTGAAACGCGACGACGCCTTCCTGGCTCGTGTACTCGTAGTTGCCGAAGAAGAAAAGGTGATCCTTGCGGATCGGGCCGCCAACCCAGACGCCCGGATTGCGCCGCGCGAAGAACGGATCCGGGTTCTGCGGATCGCGGCTCAAAGCCGGGTACGCGGCCATGTCGTGGTCGCGATAGAAGAAGTATCCGGAGCCTCGCAACTGGTTGCTGCCGGTGCGGGTCACGATGTTCACGGCGCCGACGCTGGTGATGCCGGTCGAGAGATCGAAGTTCGCGGAGGAGAGCTGGAACTCCTCGACGACTTCCTGCGAGAAGTTCATCGCGGTGTTGCCTTCGATCGGATTGCGGACGTTGCCGCCGTCGACGGTGATCGCGGTCTTGTTGGAATCGCCGCCGAGAACCGAGACCGAGAACAGCGAGTTGTACTGCGACGTCGAACCCGGGCTCGCCGTCACGCCAGGCTCCAGAAACGCCAGCTGGAGGAAACTGCGGCCGTTGAGCGGCAGCTCCTGAATCTTCTGACGCGTGATCACGCCGGTGATGGCGTACGCCTGGGTCTCGACATGGCTCGCCGTCGCCGCGACATTCACGACTTCCGCCGACAGTTCGCCGAGCAGCATGCGAATGTTCACGCTGACGACTTTTCCGGTGGCCACCGTGACGTCGATCGTTTGCGTGCGGAAGCCCTGGAGCTCGGCGATGACGACGTACTCGCCGGCCGCGAGCGATGGCGCAGCGAATGTGCCGTCTGCGCTCGAGAACACGTGCCGTTCCACGCCGGTCGCGACCTGACGGATGGTGATGGTTGCCTGTGGAATCACCGCATCGGACTGATCGCGCACGGTGCCCGAGATCGTGCCGACCGGCGCCTGCGCCGACGCCGCGCCCGCGACGAACAGCGCGAGGCAGACACCGATTCCCCGACCCAAGGCCGAAACATGCCGCATAAGGTCTCCTTTTGAGAACGCCGATTATCGACGCAGCGGGCGCAATCGAAAAGACAAATGTGTGCGACAGCCACGTCCTGGCAAGTGGCTTGCTCGCCAGTCGGTATGCCTCATCCGCGGCGGTCGAGGCGGCTCTTCAATTTCGTGCTGATCGCCGGTTGTGGCCTGCTCATCGCGCCACGGGCCACGTTCGGCCAAACTGCGCCAGCGCGGCCGCAACTCCTCGTCGATACCACTTATGTCCCGCCGACCGGCCAGACGATTGCCGTCCCGGCAGGTGGAGATTTTCAGGCGGCGCTCAACGACGCGAGGCCCGGCGACGCGATTACGCTCCAGGCCGGGGCGACCTACGTCGGCAATTTCACACTGCGCAACAAACCCGGGGCCGACTGGATCACGATCAGAACGTCAGCACCCGATTCGAGCCTGCCGCCGGTCGACACGCGCATCTCCCCCGCCTTCTCCGACGTGATGGCACGGATCGTCACCGCCTCGACCAATACTCCAGTGCTCAGCACCGAGGCGGGCGCGCATCATTACCGTTTCATCGGCATCGAGTTCGGCGTCGCCAAAGACGTCGCGGTCTGGAATCTGATCGAGCTCGGCACCTCACTCGAAACCTCGCTGACACAACTCCCGCACCACATCGTCATCGACCGCTGCTACCTGCACGGCAGCGCCACGACCGAGGCGATTCGCGGTGTTGCGCTGAACACCGCCTGGTCGGCAATCATCGACTCCTATCTCTCGGACTTTCACTCGACGACCTACGATTCGCAGGCCATCGGCGCGTGGGCCGGACCAGGCCCGTTCAAGATCGTCAACAACTTCCTCTCCGGAGCCGGCGAGAACGTGATGTTCGGCGGCGCCGATCCCAAGATTGCCGGGCTCATCCCGTCCGACATCGAGTTTCGCCGCAATCATGTGTTCAAGCCGTTCAGCTGGAAGGCGGGCGATCCGAGCTACGCCGGCATCCGATGGGCGGTGAAAAACAGCTTCGAGCTGAAGAACGCGCAGCGCGTGCTCGTGGAGAACAACACCTTCGACGGCAACTGGACGCAGTCGCAGGCCGGGTTCGCGATCGTGTTCACGCCGCGCAACCAGGGCGGCGCGGCGCCATGGTCGGTCGTGCAGGACGTGACGTTCATCAACAACGTCCTCGTTCGATCCGATCAGGGGATCAACATGTTGGGCCGCGACAACAATTTCCCGAGCGGCCAACTGGCGCGCGTGCTGGTCCGCAACAATCTCGCGTACCTCGTCGGCGGGCGGATGCTGCAGATGATCAGCGGGACGGCCGACGTCACCGTCGAGCACAACACGGCCGATCACACCGGCGACACGGTCGTCAGTGCCGACGGCGCGGCGCACACGCGCTTCGTCTTCCGCAACAACATTGCTACCTACGGCACCTACGGCATCTTCGGGAGCGGCGCCGGATCCGGCAACGCCGCGATGCGCACCTTTTTTCCCGGCGCGATCGTCGAGCGCAACGTGTTCGGCGGTCCCAATGCCCCGAGAGCGGCGCCGAATTATCCTGCCGACAACGTCTTCGTGGCCTCCATGGACGACGTCGGCTTCAGCGATCGGTCGAATCGAAACTACCGGCTGCGATCGTCGAGCTCGTATCGCGAGCAGGCGACCGATGGAACCGACATCGGCGCCAACGTCGATGCGATCTCCAGCGACACGGTCGCTCCGAGCGTGGCCGTGACCGCGCCGCCACCCGGCGTGGTGTCCGGCACGATCGCCGTCAACGCGACGGCCTCGGACAACGTCGCCGTCGTCGGTGTGCAATTCAAATTGGATGGGGTGCCGCTCGGTGAAGAGGATCTCGCGGCGCCGTATTCGATCAGGTGGAACACGGCGGCCGCGACGCCAGGCACGCACACGCTGACCGCCGTTGCCAGGGACGCGGCCGGCAACGTCACCGCGTCCGCTGGCGTCACGGTCATCGTCGTCAGCTTGCGGTAGGCGTGTGCGCCATCTTGATGATGGCGAAGACCGCGCCTTGCGGATCCTGCACGACCGAGAAGCGTCCGACGTTTGGAATGTCGGTCGGCGGCACGAGCAGGTTTCCGCCGAGTTCCTTCGCTTTGTTGGCCGTCGCATCGGCGTCGGCGACCTGGAAATAGGGCATCCAGTTCGGCGGCACTTTGTTGTCAGGTCCGTACACCTTCGAGTCCATCATGCCGGCGCCCGGCCGGCCGTTCACACTGAACTCGGTGTAGGCGTTCACGCCTTCGCCGCCGACCTTGGCGCCCCATCCAAAGAGCTGGGTGTAGAACACCGCTGCCTTTTTGGTATCGTTGGTCGAGAGCTCGGTCCACGTCAGCGCTCCGGGTTCGCCCTGCACCCGCGTGCCGCTGTGTCTGCCGGCCTGCCACATCTGAAACACGGCGCCCGTCGGATCCTGCAGCACCGCCATGCGGCCCGCGTCCATGACGTCGAAGGGCTGCATCAACACATTGCCGCCGAGCTCCTGCGCCTTCCTGACCGAGTCGTCCACGTTCTTGACGCTGACGTACGAGTTCCAGTGCGGCGGCGCACCGTGCTGACGCTCTTCCGGGCGCATGTTGTAGGCGGCGCCGACTTCGCGGCCGCGCATCTGGAACATCGAATAGGTTTCGCCGGGACCCATCGGCTGATCGTTCACGTCCCAGCCGAACAGATTCCTGTAGAAGTTGACGGCCGCCTTTTGATCGGTCGTCGCGAGCTCGGGCCAGCAGAACGATCCCGGGGGAAGCGTCTCGACATCGGGCATGGGTGCCTCCTTTGAATTGCGGATTGAGGATTGCGGATTGCGGATTGATTGGTGATTTGGGATTGCCTCACTTATGGCGCGACGTGCGCGCGAATCTGACGATTGAGACGATGGATCTGGCGGCGAAGGCTCTTCAGCTTGTCGGGGTCGTGCGCTTCGAGCGCCGCGTCGCGCTGCTTGCGCAGCTCCTTCATCTTTGCCTTGATCGCCGGCTTGTCGATGCCGGTCACCGCGTGGTGCTCGTGCGTGTCGATGCCGAGTGCCTTGCACAGCGCCGGCAGCAGATGATCCTTGTTCATCTGCGAGTAGCCTTGCACGGCATCGTGATTCTCGACGCCCTTGGCGATCTCTCGCAGCTCCTGAATGGTTTTTTCCTTCAGCTCATGGTAGGTGTAGGCCATCGCTCCCTCCCGTGGAAACCTGCAGTATACAATCCTCGCCATCGATGCAGATGTTTCACGCGAGCGACAGAACCCTACACTTCGTGCTCAGCGCTGCCCTCCTCCTGTCCCTGTCCGCTTCCGGACAAAGTAAACGCCTCGTAACGCTCGACGACGTGATGAGGTTCCGGTCGATCGTGGACGTCCGCATCTCGCCGGACGGCACGCGCGTGGCCTATGCCGTCTCGACGCCGTCGACGACGCGCAACCAGCACGAGGTCGCGCTGTTCGTCGCGCCGTCGGCAGGCGGGCCGCCGCGCCGGTTGGCGGAGACGACGAACATCCTCAACGTGCCGCTGCCGTCGCCGAAACTGAGGTGGTCGCCTGACGGCACCCGCATCGCCTTCCTTGGCCTGGTGGCGGGGAAGCCGCAGGTGCGCGATGTGGACGTCGCCACGAACGACGTACGGACCCTCACCGACGCCGCCGAGGGCGCGTTCGCGTTCGAATGGGCGCCCGACGGTCGCAGCCTCGCCTACCTCGCGCGCGACTCGGCGCCAGAGGAGGAAAAGCGGCGGCAGCAGGACATGTCGTTCGTGATTCACGCCGATGCGCCGGAGCGCGGCACCCGGCTCGCCATGGTGAGCCTTCAGACCGGCCACGACGCAGCCGCGCGCGTGCTCACGCCGCCCTCGTACTATGTCGAGAGCCTGGCCTTTTCGCCGGACGGACGAGAAATCGCGTTCGCCGCCTCGCCGACCACCGGGTTCACGGCCCAGTACACGACGCGCATCTACACGGTGCCTGTCGCCGGCGGCACACCAAGGCCGGTCGTCGATCGCCCCGGCATGAACAGCACGCCGCAGTATTCGCCCGACGGCACCGCGCTCGCGTTCATCACATCGACCGGCGCGACCTCGTTGATGTCGCCGCGGAGCCTCGCGGTCGTTGGGCTGGCCGACGGCAGCACGCCGCGCACGTTCCTGCTCGACGATGCCTGGGTCAGCGACGTGACGTGGGCGCGCGACAGCAAGTCCGTGTTTCTGCTGGCCACCGACGGCACGTTCGGCCGGCGCGAGCACATGTTCGAGCAGCCGATCGTCCGCGTCGCGATCGACTCGGGCAAGGCGCAACGGATCGACCGCGGTCCCGTCGCCAACTACTCGCTCACGATCAGCCGCGACGGCGCGAAGCTCGCTCACCGCGTCGTCGAATCGCGGACGATGGGCGACGTCGTGGTGACGGACGTCGCGAGCGGACAGGCCACGAAAATTACTGACGTCAACCCGGAGTTGCGCGGCCTCGCGCTGGGCGAGATGAAGGCGATGGCGTGGCGTTCCTTCGACGGCATGGAAATCTGGGGGCTGCTGCTCACACCGCCGGGTTACACCGCCGAACGCAGAACGCCGCTGCTCGTCTACTGTCACGGCGGTCCAAACGGCGGGGTGACGTACGGTCTCTTCCCGCAGTTCATGCACGTCGTCGGTCAGGTCGACTACTACCCGGTCGAGGCGATGGCGAGCGCCGGCTTTGCGATTCTCCTGCCGATGCCGCGCGGCGGCGCGGGCTACGGCGAGGCGGGACAACGAATGATCGTGAACTCGTGGGGCGAGGCCGATTACAAGGACATCATGTCCGGCGTCGACGATCTGATCGCGAAAGGCATCGCGGATCCTGATCGCCTTGGCGTGATGGGCGCGTCGTACGGCGGCTACATGACCAACTGGATCGTCACGCAGACGAGTCGATTCAAGGCCGCGTCCACCGGCGCGAGCATCAGCGACCTCGCCGACGAGTACTTCCTGTCCGACGCCGGCGAGGTGATGGCCGAGTATTTCAAACGGCCGTGGGAAGCGCGCGAGTCGTACATCGCGCACTCGCCTCTGACATTCGCCTCCAGGGTGACGACGCCGCTGCTGATTCAGCATGGCGAGCGCGACAATCGCGTCCCGATCGCGAACGCGTGGAAGTTCTATCGCGCGCTCAAGCAGATGGGCAAGACCGTGGAACTCGACATCCACCCGCGCAGCGGCCACGTGTTCTACGAGCCGATGCAGGAGCGTGAAGCGATGAAGCGGAACCTCGAGTGGTTCACGCGGTGGATCCACTGAACTCGTTCGCCCCGGTCTATTTGAAAATGCTCTTCGGCATTTTCACGTGCACTCCGTAGACCGGCCGATCGACGAGCTGCGTGATGGCGACGTTTCCCGCGAGGCTCACCACCTGATAGGCCTGATGTTTCGTCAGCTTCTTCGCCGCGGCGAGGAAGTCCACCATCTCCTGCACGGCGAGCGTCGTCGCGACTTTCAAATCCTCGTCCGAGGCCATGCTGATGTAGTCGGTTGCGGTCTCGGCGCGCGGCCAGGTCAGCTTCATGTCTTTCCGGACCGAGAGCTGGATGCGTCCGCGCAGCGACGTCTCGATCGCCGTCTGATCGACCTCGCCGTCACCCTGCGCGGCATGGCCGTCGCCGATCTCGAAGAGCGCGCCCGGGACGAAGACCGGAATATAGAGTGTGCTGCCGACAACGAGCTCGCGGTTGTCCATGTTGCCGGCGTGTTTGCCCGGCGGATTGCTGCTCACCCGTCCCAGCTCGGGCGCCGGCGCGACGCCCATGCTGCCGAAGAACGGCTTCAGCGGAATGACGATGCCGGGCGCGTACTCCGACGTCATCGTCTTCTTGTCGAGCGCCATGATCTTCAGCGGCACGGCGCGATCGCAGTTGGTCGGGATGAAGCCGCTGCAGCCGTTGTAGCCGTAGTCGATGTTGAAGTCGATTCCGAGAATCTTCACCTCGAGCGCATCGCCCGGCTCCGCGCCTTCGACGTAGACGGGGCCGGTGAGAATGTGTCCGCCTGGTCCCCGGCGATCGCCGGTGACTTCGTTGACGATCGATTTCAGTGACTCTTGAATTTTTTCGGGTGGAACGCCTGCGCGGCCGAGTCCGGTCGGATTGTTCGTCAACAGCGTGTCGACGTCGATGATGTCGCCCGACGCGATGCGCAGCACCGGCTTGGCTTCGGCCCAGTAATAGCCGTAGGCGACGGTGTTCGGCGTCGCTTCGAGGCGATGCGTCTTCGGCGCGCGCGGTTGAGCGCCGAGCGCGGCCGCAAAGAGGATGACCGGAAGCGCGGTCCAACGTGTTGCGGGTCTCATGACAGCGGGACGGTATCACACGAGGAGTGCCCGACGGGATTCGGGA
>DAIUKO010000021.1:22683-36979 GCA_036848175.1 Vicinamibacterales bacterium
TCAGGAGAACTGGACGAGCACGACGTCGAGGCGGCGCGTCTGCTGTTCGGCCGATTGCCACTGCACGAGGATCGGACTCTGGTAGGTTCCTCGGACGACGCGCGCGGCTGCGTGATCGGCGTCCGCGGCGGCGAGGAAGCTGACGCGCCGCGACCTGAGAAACCGCTGCGCCGGCACCGCCATCACCTTCGCGACGAACCGCTCGAACGACGACTGATCGAGCCGCAGCGCTTCCATCAGCGAGTTGAGCACGCGGACGACGTCGTACTTCGCGTAGTTGAGCGTCTTGCCGGGAATGGCCAGCGGATCGTCGAGCATGTGCCGCGTCTTGATCTTCGCGAAGCGCAGCGGGTCCTTCAGCACGTCCACGAGATCGTGCTGCATCAGCAGCGTCTCATACTCGTTGACGGTGAGGCCGACGTGGCGCTCGCTCGGCTCGACGAGCAGATCGACGCGGCCTTTCTCGAGGCCGCTGGCGGCAAGCAGCTCGTTGACCTGATCCAGCAGCCCGAGGCGCGGATCCGCGAGATTTACCGAATCGATCGGGTGCTTCGACACCGGAATGTTCACCGAGGTCCGCGCGACGATGCGCTCGTCGTTGTAGGCGAGCACGGTCGTCGTCCGCTGGCGGCGGGACGCGTCGCTGGCGCCGTCGAGATCGATGAAGTAGACGGGCGCCTCCGGCTGCGTGCGGTAGGTCACGCAGTTGCGCAGCCCGGCGCCGATGAACGTGAGGTGCGAGTCGGCGTTGCGCGGTTCGACCTTGCGCTGGGCGACCGTCAGCTCGGAACGGAGCTCCAGGCGGTCGTGCCGATACTCGCCCCCTTGCGGGAAGAGCTCGTGGAAGCCCCCGAAGAACTGCGACACGCCGTCGCGATCGTGGCGCAGGCGCGCCGAGAGACTCTGATCGAGATAGCCGGCGGTCGTGTGGAACGAGCAATACAGCGCCCGCCCATGGCGGCGCAGCAGATCGCCCGCCGCTTCGGCGATGCGGCGGTTGACGTCGATGGCTTCGAAGCGGCGCTGCGGCGCGAGCGTCAGTTTGAGCTCGGCTGGCCGGGGACTGATCACTCCCTGAAGAATATTGCGCCGGGCGGCGCCGCGTCTACATCGTTGTCACTTTTGCACGGCCGGCAAGATTCCTCGGTCGAGAATCAGCCGCCTTGTTTTGGTTCGAACTCGAGCGCGACGCCGTTCATGCAATAGCGGAGTCCTGTCGGCCGGGGACCGTCCGGGAACACGTGCCCGAGATGTCCGCCGCACTTCGCGCAGTGGACTTCGGTACGCGTCATCCCGTGCGCGCGATCGGTGGTCGTCGCCACCGCGCCCTCGATCGGTGTGAAAAAGCTCGGCCAGCCGGTGCCGCTCTCGAACTTCGTGTCGGCATTGAACAGCGGCGCGCCGCAGCCCGCGCACTTGAACGTTCCCGAACGCTTCTCGTAGTTGAGCGGGCTCGTGCCGGGCGGCTCGGTGCCATGCTTGCGCAGCACATAGAACTGCTCGGCCGAAAGTGTCTGCTTCCATTCGTCGTCGGTCTTCGTTACCGCAGAATGTTCGTCGCTCATGATTCAGTGTAACCTCCCGTCATGCACCGACGCCGATTTCTCGCGCTGACGATTTTCTTCGCGCTCGCCGCGATCGCGCTCGGCGCCGCACCGGCGCCGCCGCCGAATCTCGATCCGTGGGTGGCGCGCGCGATGCGGACGTTCGAAGTGCCGGGCATCGCAGTCGCGATCGTGAAAGACGACGCGGTGGTGGTGGCGAAGGGCTACGGCGTGCGGAAGATGGGTGAGGCCGCGCTCGTCGATGCGCGCACCCTCTTCGGCATCGCCTCGAACACGAAGGCGTTCACCGCGACGGCACTCGGCCTGCTCGTCGAAGCGAGGAAGATCGAGTGGGACGCGCCGGTCATCCGCTACCTGCCCGGGTTCGCGATGTGGGATCCGTACGTCACGCGCGAGCTGACGGTCCGCGATCTGCTCGTGCATCGCAGCGGTCTCGGCCTCGGCGCAGGCGATCTGCTATGGTGGCCGCCGTCGACGTACGACCGCAAGGAAATCGCGCGGCGGCTGCGATTCATTCCGCCGGCAACCAGCTTCCGCAGCGCCTACGCGTACGACAACGTGCTGTATCTCATCGCCGGCGAGCTGATCGAAACGGTGTCGGGCCAGAGCTGGGAGGATTTCGTCTCGTCGCGCATCCTCGCGAAGGTCGGCATGACCGGGTCGAACGTCCGCCACTCCGCGGCGGTGGGCGGCGCCAACGTCGCGGTCACGCACGCGCGCGTCGATGGCAAGGTGCGGCCGATTGCGCCGTTCGACAGCGACAACACCAATCCGGCCGGCGGCATCAACTCGTCGGCTGAGGACATGGCGAAGTGGCTGCGGCTGCAGTTGTCAGGCGGCGTGCTGGCGGACGGCTCGCGCTTGTTCTCGGCGGCCACGGCGCGTGAGCTGACGACGATCGTGACGCCGATACCATCGAGCGATCCGCCGCCGGAACTGACGCCGCTCAAGGCGAACTTCAACGGGTACGCACTCGGCTTCGGCGTCCGTGATTACCGCGGGCACAAGCTCGTCTCGCACACCGGCGGCTTGCCCGGCTATGTCTCGCGCGTCGCGATGGTTCCCGACGTCAACGTCGGCGTCGCGGTGCTCACCAATCAGGAGTCCGGCGCCGCCTTCGAGTCAATCGCGTTGTACATTCTCGATCACTACCTCGGCGTGCCGCCGTTCGACTGGATTGACGGCTTCCAGAAACTGAACGCGCGCAGCGAGTCGGAGAGCGCCGCTGCCGCGCAGCGCAAGTCGGCGTCGCGCGACGCCTCGTCGAAGCCGTCGCTGCCGCTGGCGAAGTACGCCGGCACCTACCGCGACGCGTGGTACGGCGACATCGAGATCGCCGAACGCGGCGGCAAGCTGACCATCCGCTTCACCCACACGCCGTCGCTGGCGGGCGATCTCGAGCACTGGCAGCACGACACCTTCATCGCGCGCTGGACCGATCGCGAGCTTCGCGCCGACGCCTACCTCACCTTCGCGCTCGATCCGGACGGATCGATCGATCAGGCAAAGATGCGCGCCGTCTCGCCCGACACCGACTTCAGTTTCGATTTTCAGGATCTGCTGCTGAAGCCTGTCGGCCGCTGAGCCATGGATGCGACGTCTAGCGCCGCCTTCGTTTCCGTGTCGCGCAAGCATGGTCGGCCAGCCTTCACCGGACAAAAGCGGGCCACGAAGGCACGAAGGCACGAAGAATTCTTTGTACCCGAAAAAAACTTCGTGTCTTCGTGCCTTCGTGGCCCGCTTGTAGCAGTGAAGGCCCGCTCGACTGATCCGAAACCCTTTGCGCTATCACGTTGTGGAATAGCGGTCTAGCGCGGCGATTCGCCGCCGAGCGACAGCGGCGGCGAGTACTCGCCGAATTCCTCGCGCGTCCACCAGGCGCCGTCGCGCCGGCGCGTCTCCCAGTCCGACATGCGATAGCGATACAACCTGCCGCGCACGTAGCGCGGCGCCCGGCCGGCAAACGGATCGCGCGCGAGCAGTTGGCGGACGGCGGGTGAACCGTCGAGCAGGCGGAAGCAGAAACTGCGAAACCACGGCTCGCCTTCGTAGCGGCCGAGCGCCGCGAACCACATCTGCCAGTCGAGGCGCGGCTGATGCGGCGCGACCCACGGCGGCCGGCGCCGGAGATCGCCCGGTTTGTATTTGAACTCGTATGCCAGCCACGTCACGCCGTCGTCCGATCCCTCGACGATGATCTCGGGCCGCGTCGTCGTCATGACGGCGAAGAGACCGTAGCTGTTGATGCTGCGCAGCGGCGCGATGAAATCAGCGAGTGGTTCGACGAGCGATGCGATCGGCAGCGGCAGGCCGATGCTTCCGGTGAACGCCGCCAGCGACACCGGCACAGTGATCACGGCGAACGTGATCACGACCGCGCGGCGGATGCGATCCAAGCGCGCCTGAAAGGGGCGGCCTGCGAGCGAGGGCGAATGGTCGCCGCTGTGTCGCTCGAAGGGCGGCCCTTTCCGGGCCGCCACATCGAACAACCGGTCGTCGAGCAGGAACAGGCACAACGACGCGGACAGCAGGTTGAAGAACGCGTAGTTGCCGGTGAAGGCGATCGTCGCCTGCAGGCCGACGAGCAGCACGAACGCCATCCAGCGCAGCCGGCGCGGGCCGAGGATGAAAAACGGCGTGATGATTTCGATCGCCAGCGTTCCGAGGGTCGAGAGTTTGTGGAACCACGCCGGCAACTGATGCGCGTACCACGCCGGCGGCGTTGGGATCGGCTGCGTTTCGTAGTGATAGGAGAGAGCCGTCAGCGATCGCCACGTCGGATCGCCGCTCGCCAGCTTCACCAACCCTGACCCGAGCATCAGGCGGAACAGGAGCCAGAGCATCAGCCACACCGCGATGCGAGGAGGAGACTCGCGATCGCGGAATCGATCGCGCCAGGCGAGCGGCGCGAGGAGGATCGCCGCGAGACCGGTCTCGACGAGCAGCGCGTCCCATTGATACGAGAGAAAATCACGGCCGACGACCATCAGCGACAGATAGTCCAGCCAGAGCAGCGGCAGCATCACGAGCGGCGCCACGCCGGCGGTCAGCAACACAGCCAGCGCCGCACCGCCAAGACATAAGGCTTTCAGAAACGCGTCGCTCGAACTGATCCAGCACAGCGTCGGCAGCAGACGAAAGCGATCGAGTCCGGCATGTTCGGCCGATGCCCACGCGCGCGCTCCGTCCATGTAGAGCCGCGCCGGCAGAATGCCGTCGTGTCCGACCAATCCGACGATCTGCGTGGCCAGCGAGGCGAACGCCAGGAAATAGACAACGCCGAGCGCGCGTGAAAACAGCCACGTCGCCAGCGAATATGTCGGTGCTATTCTTTGGGTCAATGCAGGTCCTGTTACTCTCGATGCCCGACTCATTTGAGCACATGCCAACGGTGGCGATCCGCATGCCGAATGGTGCGCTCGCCTCGCTGGCCGGCAACATCGATCCGCATCATCAGGTCGCCATCGCCGATCTCGTGCTGGTGCAGAGCGCAGTCGGGCCGACGGTCGAACGACTGGTTCGCGGTCTCCGTCCGGACATCGTCGGTCTCTCGGTGATGACGTTCCAGCGCGCCACCGCCTTCAAGGTCGCGCGGCTGGTCAAGACGCTCCGGCCGTCGGCGCGCATCGTCGCCGGCGGCTACGATCCGAGCCTCGCGCCCGAGGCCTACGAAGCGTGCGCCGACATCGACTTCATCGTCCGCGGCGAAGGCGAGCACACGTTGTGCGCGCTGCTCAGGGCTCTCGAGAACGATCCGGATCCCGAACGCCGAATCCCAACTCCCGACTCGTTGCCGTGCATCCCCGGCCTCTCGCATCGCGGTGCGAACGGCGCCTTCGTCCACAACGCCGCGCGGCCGGTGATTCCGCTGGCCAACGAAAAGCTGCGCCTGCCGAACCGCGGCGCGCGCGTGCTGCGCGGCTACACGCTGCTCGGCCGCACCGTCGACGTCGTCGAGACCTCGCGCGGCTGCACGTTCGACTGCAGCTTCTGCTCGATCATCGAGATGCGCGGCCGGAACTTTCATCCGTATCCGATCGATCGGGTGCTGGCCGACGTCGCCGACGCGCGCCGGCACGGCGCCGAATGCATCTTCCTCGTCGACGACAACATCACGCTCGACGTCGAGCGCTTTGCCGAGCTGTGCGAGGCGATCGTCGACGCGGGCTTCCACGATTCCGAATACTTCGTGCAGGCGATGACGGCGCCGCTGGCGCAGCACGGGGCGCGCCTGGCACCGCTGATGCGCCGCGCCGGGTTCCGCTACGTCTTCCTGGGCATCGAGAACGTCCTGGACGAGGACCTGAAGTTCCTCAAAGCGAAGTCGAAGAACGCCCGGCGCGAGCACGGACGGACCGTCGGCAACGCGAGCATCGAAGCGATCGAACATCTGCATCGCCACGGCATGTACGTCGTCGGCGGCCTGATCGTCGGGAATCCCGACGACACGCGCGAGTCGATCGAAACCAACCTCGAGTTCGCGCGACAGTACGTGGATTGGCCGTACATCCAGCATCCGACGCCTTATCCGCGGACGCCGATGACCCGCGACTTCCGCGATCGCGGGCTGATCGTCGACGAAGACGTCGCCCATTACGACGGGACGACCGCGGTCGTCCGCAGCGAGCGCGTCGACGCCGAAGAGATCGAATTCCTCCGCTGGCGCGCCGAGCGGTGGATGAAGGTGCGCCACATCCCCGCCGCGTTCGTGCACAGCCCGGGATTCGTCCTTCGCCACGGCCTCGAGATGCTGGCGCATACGTTCGCCGGCACGACCGTGAAGTCGATGCTCGGCCTGGAGAGCGATCGCGCCGTCTTCGCACGGTACCGTCAGCAACGGCGCCAGGAGCGCCAGCACGTGGTCACCTGACCGGCCGCCTGTGAACCCACAGCGTGTCTTTCACGTAGAGGTTCACATGAGTCTGTGGCAAGACGTCCGGTACGCGATCCGCCTGCTCGTCAAGGACAAGTGGTTCACGCTCGTCGCCGCGATCGCGCTGGCGCTCGGCATCGGCGTGAACAACACCGTGTTCACGTTCGTGAACGCGGTGCTCATTCGCGGACTGCCGTTCGACGACCCGGATCGCATCATGTCGCTGGGCACGCGCGATGCCCGCAATCGCGACCGCGGGCTGTCGTATCTCGAATTCCAGGACTGGCGCGACGGCACGAAGGCCTTCACCGGCATGGCGGCGTTCAGCGGCCAGACGATGAACGTCAGCGATGAGGGACGCGCGCCGGAACGGTTTGGCGGTCCGTACATCTCAGGCAACGCCTTCAGGCTGATCGGCGAGCGCCCGATCCTCGGACGCGATTTCCTTCCCGAAGACGATCGTCCCGGCGCCGCACCGGTCGTCATCCTCGGCAACGGCGTCTGGAAGAACCGCTACGGCAGCGATCCGAACGTCATCGGCCGGACTGTCAAGATCAACGAGCTGCCGATGACGGTCATCGGCGTGATGCCGGAGGGGTTCAAGTTCCCCGTCAACGCCGACTTGTGGATTCCCGTCGTGCATCTCGCCGGCCTCGCCCAGCAGAAGCGCGACGCCCGCAACTTCGACGTCTTCGCCCGGCTCGCTCCCGGCGTCACCATCGCGCAGGCGCAGGCCGAGCTGAAACCGATCGCCGACCGGCTGGCGCACGACTTTCCCGAAACGAACAAGGACGTCAAGCCGACGGTGATGACGTTCAACGATCGCTACAACGGCGGGCAGATCAAGCTCATCTTCCTGACGCTGATGGGCGCAGTCGGCTTCGTGCTGTTGATCGCCTGCGCGAACGTCGCCAACCTGCTGCTCGCGCGGTCGGCCAATCGCGCGCGCGAGATCTCGGTCCGCGTGTCGCTCGGTGCGACGCGCTTCCGCATCGTCCGGCAGCTGCTCGTCGAGAGCGTGCTGCTCGCGCTCGTCAGCGGCGTGCTCGGCTTCGGTCTGTCGATCATCGGCATCCGGCTGTTCGACGCCGCGGTTGCCGACGTCGGCAAGCCGTACTGGATCAAATTCACGCTCGATGGCCGCGTGTTCGCGTTTCTCGCCGCGATTTGCCTCGGCACCGGCTTCGTCTTCGGGCTCGCGCCGGCGCTGCACGTTTCGAAGACCGACATCAACGAAGTTTTGAAGGAAGGCGGACGTTCGGGCTCCGGCCTTCGCGCGCGGCGCTGGACGAGCACGTTGATCATCGTCGAGCTCGCGCTCACGCTCGTGCTGCTCGCCGGCGCCGGCTACATGGTGCGCAGCTTCATCGTGCTCTACCAGCGCGACGTCGGCACCGAGACCTCACACCTGCTGACGATGCGTCTGCAGCTGCCGAACCGCAAGTATCCAACGCCGGAGCAGCGCCGCGATTTCTATAAACGGCTCGACGATCGCCTGTCGGCATTGGGAAACGTGAAGGCTTCCACGATCACGACCAATCCGCCGATGGGCGGCGGCAATCCTCGTCTGCTCGCGGTCGAAGGACGCGAACCGGCGCCGGGCGAGCAGCCGCAGACCGTCACGCAAGTGATGATCGGCCCGCGGTACTTCGAGACGGTGGGGCTCACGATGGTGCGCGGCCGCTCCTTCAACGACGTCGACGGCACGCCCGGCCAGGCGAACGCGATCGTCAATCAGCGGTTCGTCGCCATGCATTTCCCGAACGAGGATCCGATCGGCCGGCGCATCCGGCTGACGAACGACGGTCCGGGACCAGTCGGCGCTTCGCCGACTCCGACGGTCGTCACCATCGTCGGCATCTCGCCGACGGTGCGCCAGCGCAATTTCCAGGAAGTGCTGCCGGATCCGGTGGTTTACCTGCCGCTGCGATCGGAGCCGCCGCCGTTTGCGATGCTGATGATTCGGACACCCGGCGATCCGTCGGCGCTGACCCCCGCCGTGCGTGAAGAAGTGCGCGTCATCGATCCGGACCTGCCGCTCTTCGGCATCATGACGCTCGACGCCGCGCTGGCGCAGGGACGATGGATGTTTCAGGTCATCGGGACGATGTTCGCGACCTTCGCGTTCATCGCGCTGGCGCTGTCGGCAGTCGGACTCTACGCAGTAACCGCCTATTCGGTCTCGCAGCGGACGCAGGAAATCGGCGTGCGGATGGCGCTCGGCGCGCAGGCCGCACAAGTGTGGTGGCTGATTCTGCGCGGCACCATCATCCAGCTGGTCGTCGGTCTGACGCTGGGCATTGCCGGCGGGTTCGGCGTCGGCAAGCTGCTGTCGAGCGTCCTCGTGCAGAGCAACGCGCGCGATGCCGTGACGCTTTCATCGATTGCGGTGTTGCTCACCATCGTCTCGATCGTCGCGTGCTTCTGGCCGGCACGGAAGGCCACACGACTGGATCCGGTCTGCGCGCTCCGTTACGAGTAGCGGGTGGCCGACTTCTGATACATTGCGGCGCTGCCATGACGCTCGAAGCTGTTCGTGCGATCTGCCGTGCGCTGCCCGGCGTCACCGAAGACATCAAGTGGGGACACGATCTCTGTTTCCTGATCGCCGACAAGATGTTTACCGTGGTCAACCTCGAGCCACCCCACTCGATCGCGTTCAAGTGCACGCCGGAGACATTCGGCGAGCTCGTGGAGCGGCCGGGCATCATCCCGGCGCCGTACATGGCGCGCAACATGTGGGTGATGGAACAAGAGCTCGGGGACGTGCTCGATTCTCGGGAGCTCGAATCGCTCGTCAGGACCTCCTACGAGCTCGTTCTCGCGAAAGTCCCGAAGTCGCGACGGCCCGGTGCGTCAAGGTCGCTTGGCGGCCCTAAAAAAGCCGCCCCACGAACGCCTTCAACCCGGACCGCCGCGAAACGCGCGCGCAAAACGCGTCAAACGCGCCGCTCGAAACGATAAGCCAATCCAGTTACGGAGCACGCGACGTGCGTGGCGGCACGGCCGCCGCGAGACTGATGTCGGCGCACGCGAACACGACGGTTCGATAGTTCCATCCCGGATGCTCGAGCGAGGGAATCGGCGGCTCGAGCACGTACTTCTCGACGATGTCCGGCGTGAAGTCGCGTGCGCCCACCTCGGAGACAACGAAGCCTGCTTGTTCGACCCTCACGGCGAAGTCGGCGCCGTAGTTCCGGACGTGATCCGATTGACCGTACGCGATGGAACGTGCCTGGTCGGTCACGATCGACGGATCTTCGAAGGTTGTCTTCAGGTGATCCTGTTGCGGAACGGTGAGCACGGCGACACCGGCCGGCCGAAGCACGCGGCGCACCTCTGCCAGCGCCGTGCGATCCTCCCGGACGTGCTCGAGCACATCACACGCGACCACCGCATCGAAAGTGCCGTCGACAAACGGGAGGCGCGTGATATCCAGCCTGATCCTGGCGTCGGCCGTGGCGTAGTCGGCGGTCACATACTGGCGCGCCACCGCCGCGAGCTTCAACGCAAGGCAATACTCCGGGGAGATGTGGAGGATTCGAGCACCAGCGATTGTCAGGGAATGCGTAGCGTCTGCACGGTCGTCAAGCGCCGCTGCGATCAGGCGATGGCGAACTTGCGACCCGCAGCGCGGACACATCACATGCTGGTGACGAAAGGTGAGGAATCGACGCCCCGACCATCTGCACAGATTGCATTCCCGGCGGCGTGGCCGCGACAGGAGGGCGCGGTACACGTAGTGGCGGATCCAGCCGACGATGCGGCTGTGTCGCAGCTGCTGGACGATCGCGGACCGAGGCATACAGGGCCGGCGGGCAGAGGCAAGAAGCGACACGACGCGCGCCCGACTCGGTAGCAGATTCTGCAACGTTTCAATGGTCCAATTCGCGAAACCTTCGTGATTACGGCAGGTCCCGGTTGTTGCACTGGCATAGGAACATGCCGAATCACACACGCGACTTCGCGATCGAGCTCAAGCCGCGCCCCGGCGAACTGGCGCGCGTCGCCTCGATGCTGGCGAGGCATCATGTCACGCTGAAAGCGGGCGCCGCGATGGCGGTGGGACCGCGGCTTTTTGCGCGCTTCGTGCCCAACGACGTCGAGGGCGCCCGCCGCGCGCTCGATGCGGCGAACGTGCGGTTCGAAGAACACGAAATCGTGCCCGTGCTCGTGGAGAGCCGCGCGGGAGAGCTCGCCATTCTGAGCACGCGCCTGGCCGAAGGCGGCGTCGCGCTCCGCGCGCTCTACATAACGAGTACCGCGGGCAACCTCGTCGAGCTCGCGCTCGTCGCCGACAACGCCGAACGGATTCGCCGCGCGCTGGAATAGCGTTTCCAGGTACGCTTGGCCGTGCCTCGTGCCCGGCCGCGCGGCAGTCCGCGCAAGCGCACACTCCGCTCGCTGGCCGTCAGCGACGCGTTCAAATCGTTCGTGCTCGATCAGCTCGACGATCTCGGCGATGTCGTGCCGCGATCGATGTTCGGCGGCGTGGGACTCTACTCGCGGGGCCTCTTCTTCGGCCTGATCGCGCGCGACGTGCTGTACCTGAAGATCGATGACACGACGCGGCCGCAGTACGAGCGGGCTGGGATGAAGCCGTTCCGGCCGTATCCAGGCCGCGCGGGCACGATGCACTACTACGCCGTGCCCGTCGGCATCCTGGAATCGGCGTCGGATCTCGTCGAGTGGGCGCGGAAAGCGGTGGCGGTCGCAGCCCGCGGTTAGACCGCGAGCTTGAGCGCGACCGGCTCACGATTGCCGGTGATGTCGAACGTCCCCTGCACGAACGCGCCGTCGTGGACGGTGAGCGCCGGCGCGGCCACATCGCCGTCGACCGTCGCGGTCTGCTGGACGACAATGCGCTCTTCAGCCATCACTTTGCCCTCGACAACGCCGCCGATGACGATGGTGTGGGCGGTCACCTCAGCGTCGATGCGCGCCGCCTCCGTCACTGTCAACGGATAGCCGCTGACGTCGATAATGCCGCTGACCTGTCCGGCAATCGTGAGCGGCTCCTGTGCGCGAACTTCGCCCTTGATACGAATCGATGGTCCGATATACGCAGTACCTGCCATGTGTGGCCTCCCCGGATGCGGGGCATCAGGCAAACGACATTCCGTTCGCGATCGCAGAAAAGCCCCGTCAATCCGCACATCAGCTCGCCGTCGATCGACAAACGCCGTCGACCGATGACGTCGTCGTAATTGCCGCAGGCGAGCTCAGCACCCGGGCCCTTCTTCTCGCCCCCATCGGCTGCTTCTCTTTGTTCAGTTCGCCGATGTCCGCGCGGTCCGCTGCCTGCCCGAAGAATCCCGGCAGAAATAATCAGCCCGTGTAGGTCGCGAGCCAGATCGGATGGAGCGTGCGGAAGGTGTCCTCGACGACAGCGGCGAGCTTGCCGCGTTCGTTGAGGATTTTTGCGTCGTCGGCTTTGTCGAGAAACAGCCAGCGGCCGATGAACACCCACTCCTGTGCGGCCGGATTTCGACAGTTCAGGAGCCACTCGACGGCGCGCTCTGGGAGAAGGTCGCGAGCTGGCGGACGATCCGAATGCTGGATGAATCCGGCGTTGGCTGCCATCCACCGCGCGAGCTCGCGTCTCCAGGACTTCTCGACCGTTTGCTGAAACCGCTCGAAGTAGCGGAGCGCCTGTTCGCGTCCGGCGGCGCGATCGGAATCGCGACCGCCTGCCGCTGCGACATTGAACCCGAGGCCGACTCTGAAGCAGCTGGCGTCGAAGGGCGGCTCGCTGAACCATCCCAGATTGAGCTGCGGTTCCCACCGGCCGCCGTGCTGGAACGCGTAGACGTGGCCGCTGGACGTCGAGTGCCAGCTGTTGGCGTGAAAGAGCTTGGATCCGCTTTCACCCTGGCGCTGGCGGCTTTCCACGATGCGCGCCGCGACGCTCGTGCCGTTGATCGTATCGAACAGCGCTTCGATTCTCGGCGCGAGCGCGCGTCGCGCCTCCTCGCCCGGCATCGCTTCGAGCAGCGTGAACTCGCGCACCGAGAAGCCGGTGTTCACCCGTGACGCGGCCGTCGGCGTCATCGCACGGCGGCGGCGGACTTCGGTGAGGAGGTTGGTGGCGATGGCGTTCGACGGGTTGATGGCAAGCGCGGCGCGCAGCGCCGTCACCGCTTCGTCGAACTGACGCTGTTCCAGGTGACACCGCCCCAACCGAGTCCATGCGGACTGGTGGTTCGGCGCCTTTTCGACGATCTCGGCGTTGAGGCGGATGGCGTCGGGACCGAAGTCGCCCTGTCTCGTCAGATCGATCGCGCGACGCTCGAGCTCTTCGAGATCAGCAGGCATGATCCCGCGCCGCAGTCGTCAGGGGAGGTTATCCACGACGATCGTGACGCTGGCCGTCTGCTGATTGCCGGCGGCGTCCCGCGCGATCACGCCGATGACGTGCGGACCGTCGGCGACGGCCGCGCTGTCCCACGGGAGCCCGTAGACTTCGGCTCCAGGAATCTCGCCGCCGAGGTTCACGCCGTCGACGACGAACTGCACGCCCGCAACCGCCACGTTGTCCGAGGTCGTTGCGACGATCGTGATCGAGCCGTTGACGGTCGCGCTACCAAGCGGATTGGTCAGAGCCACCGCCGGCGGCGTCGTGTCGTTGAAAACGGTGACGCCGACGCTGGCCGCGAGACGCGTATTTCCGGCCGCGTCACGGGCAAGAGCCGCGATCACGTGAACGCCGTTGGCGACGCTCGCGCTGTTCCACGTCACCGTATACGGCGCCGTCGTCGTCTCGGCGCCGACGTTGACGCCGTCAACCGTGAACTGCACGCCTGCGACACCGACGTTGTCGGACGCCGACGCAGTCAGAGCGACCGAACCCGAAAGTGTTGCACCGTCGGCAGGGCTCGTCACGCTCACGCTCGGCGGCGTCGTGTCGTTCGCTACCGTGAAGCTGACGGTCGACTGCGACACGTTGCCGGCCGCGTCGCGTGCGGCGGCGACGAGCACGTGAACGCCGGGCGATGTCGTCGTGCTGTCCCAATTCAGATCGAACGGGGTCGACGTGACGTCGCCGAGGGTGACGCCATCGAGCATGAACTGAACACCGGTGACGCCGACGTTATCGGAGGCGCTGGCCGCAAGTGGGTAGACACCCGCCACGGCCGCGTTCGCGGCCGGGCTCGTGACTGTCACCGTCGGCGCCGTCGTGTCGGGCGGCGGACCCGAGGGAACAGGCGCGAACGTTCGGAGTGCCTCGTAGACGTCGATGCGGCCGTCGCCCAGCTCGCGTTCGGGCAACTTCACCGCGGCGTCGTCGAAGTACCGCGACGCGGTCCGATGATCCGCGTTCGGCTGGAGCTGCGATAAGAGGCTCATGCCCCCCGTGACGAGCGCCGCGCTGAAGGACGTACCTGAGACGGCGGCATAGCGACGGCCGGGATAGAGCGTGATGAGTGCTTCGCCCGGCGCCGCAAACTTCACAAGATGGTCGCCGTGATTCGAGAAGAGACTGCGTTGATCGGCGGCGGTCGTCGAACCGATCGCCATCACGTTGCGATAACCGCCTGGGAAAACGACGGCGCGTTTGCCCGAATTACCCGCCGACGCCACACAAATCACGCCGTGCATGCTGGCGTAGTCGATCGCGTGCGTCAGCTCGGCCGACGTCGTCACCGAGCTGAAGCTCATGTTGATGACTTTGGCACCGTGATCGACCGCGTAGTAGATGGCGCGTTCGATGTCGAAGGCGTTCGACGAGCCGTCGGCGTTGAATGCCTTGAGCGGCATGATCTTCGCCGTCGGGGCAACGACGTGGATGAGGCCGGCGACCATCGTACCGTGGCCGAAGGCGGTCGGCAGGAGTGTCATGTCGACTTGCGAGGCGGTT
>DAIUKO010000021.1:37079-40077 GCA_036848175.1 Vicinamibacterales bacterium
GACGCGCCGTTGACGTCGAAATGCTCGACGTCGACATCCGATCGGACTTCCAGAATCAGCAGCTGCGTCGCGCTGTCGAGCGTGTCGCCGAGCACCGCGTTCGTCTGCTGCCGAGGCACCGGTCCGCGTACCAGCACGACGCCGCGAATGTGGTCGTCGAGGGGGCGGAGGATCGTGAGGTTGTGACGAGTGGCGATCGCGGCGATTCGATCTTCCGGCGCGCAGAGAATGAACTCCTGTCCGGCGCCCTCGACTGCGAGGAGCGTCAACATCGGCCGACCGGCACCAACGACGAGCGATAGGAGGACGAGTATGAAAACGCACGCTCGAACCGCCGACGACCGTTTACTCATCGTCTCCTCGCGAGACCGGACACTTTATCCACGTCACCGACTCTCTTTGACACTGCTATCACGCGCCGACGAGGCGACCCCGCAGTCTACGCGCTTTTAAGAGCTGAAGAAGAGCGGGAGAGGAACGCCCGCAGTCGAGACAGATGCTGCTCGACTTCTTCAGAGAACGCCAACGCGAAGTGGGGGTGCGCGCTAGCTTAACGCTTAAATGCTCGTGAGTGCAGTAGAAATCTTTCTGGAAAGCCTATTTGCGCCCGGCTCTGGCACGAGTGTGCCCCGGAGTCCGCCGGCGCGTCAATCCCACTTCAGTGGGTGCCGGCATTTCGGCGACGAGCCTGTTCAACGACAGCTCGAGCCGTCTACCGGGGGGATTGACCGAAATACACAAGCGAAGATGGCGCGAAGGTGGGTAATCCATCTGGAATTCGCCGAACCGGTTGTACACCGCGTGCGCGACGATTTCCTTGCGTGTCATCAGAAGAACCGGTGCCTCGTCCAGCGAACCGTCTGGTTCCTCGCGATTCGTGAGTTGGCCGACCAATGTCGTGAGCGGCGACCCTTTTTCCTGCTCCAAACGGAGATCCAACGCAAAGTTTCCGGCCTCGAACAACGTGTGGCGGGAGACCCGGTCCTCGGCGCGCATGCCCGCCGGGACCGGATCACGGAAACTGTCGTAGGCGAGCCGCAAGATCAGGCGGGACACCGTAGACCCCTGTGGCCTTAGAAGAGCACTAATGGCTTTTGCGCAACGAACAACCGACTCGGGCGGCTCGTAAAGTGCCTCCGTCCGTGCAGTTGTGACGACTCGTTGCACGACCGCCAATGTCCCGCGGCAGCGCCGGCAGCCGGATGACAAGTGCGCTTCCATGGCAGCGCGGTCGGCGTCGGCCGCGACGCCACGTGCAAAATCGGCCCAGTGGGTGATATCGAAATGCTTCATGGTCTCTGCCCTGTATAGGGTGCCGGGGGGCCCCGGAAATATAGGGTGTCAGTTTCTGATGCAGCCTTAACACGGTACCCCCTGGCCGATCAGCGTGAACGGCGCCCAGTAGAACGCATGAGGGTAACGTTCGCGTATCTCCAGCATCGCCAACCGCACCGCCTGCGCCTTGTTCGCGCTCGTCCTCAAATGCTTGTAGAAAGACTCCATGAAGGCGGCCGCGCTCATGTCGTGCGTATCCCAGAGGGTGAGCAACACGGAACCAGCGCCCGCGTAGAGCAGACCGCGCACAAGTCCGAGCAGTTCATCAGCCCCGACGATCGCGTTGAGACCCGTGCTGCAGCCGCTGAGCGTCACGAGGTCAGCCGAAAGGCGCAGCTGATACAGGTCGATCACGCTGAACGGCCCGCTGCCCAGACGGATGGACGAGAACATCGGGTTGTCGCGGCGGAACTGCGCATGCGTCGCGATGTGGACGAACGGGCTCGTCGGTCCGTGCGCCGCTAACCGCTCGGCCGTCGCGTCCTCGCCCACGAAGACCCGCGCGTTCGGGAACGTCTTCGCGACCGCGGCGATCTCCTCGGCGATGAACGGCGCCCGGCTGTCGGGCACACCCATGATGAGCGCCTGACCCTCTGACGCCGGCCGCTTTGTACAGCACAATCGATACACGCTGGCGCTCGGCGAGTAAGAAACCATGAACGTGTCGATGAGCGCGCGCGCGCCGTCGTTCAACGCATGGAACGGCAGGTAGTGAAGCAGGTCGTGCGGCACGATGACCAGGTGCTCGGCCTGCAGCCGATCCCGGATCGGCGCTACGAGGATCGTGTAAAGCTCGGCAAGATGCGCGTCGGTCGCTGCCCGCGGGGGTTCTCTCGCACCCAGGTAATTCGGTCCAAGAGCGACCTTCGACAACTGAAACTGAAGCAGCCGCAGCAGTTTTCTGACGACGACGGCCGAGGCGATCGGGACGACGTCGAGGCGCTCGCGGCTGAGCACGCAGGCGTAGATCTGCCCACGGGCCTGGTAGTACTCGAGCAGCGTCGTGCCCGGCGTGAGGACTTCGCGGATTTCGTCGATGCTGAACGCGGCCGCACCCTGAAGGGCGGCAAACTCCTGATCGGTCGACTGCAGCGCGTTCAGCGATTTGACCAGGCGGCCTTCGAGTGCGCGGCCGCGTTTGCGCAGCGCGTCGATCCGCCGGATGGACCGCCTCTCGCGCTTCACCTCTTCCGCTTCGATCTGACGATAGTGCGCGTTGATCTGCTGACGGAGGGCTTTGACTTCGTCGGTCAGGGCACTCTCGACACGCGGCGCCAGCGTGCTCGCGCGGAAGGCGATGAGATCGGCGAGGCTGCGCGATTTTGCCTGCTCGATGTACCCGAACGCCTTCTCCTGACGCTGGCTGTCGGAACCTGCGGCGAGACAAATCGAGACGAGCGCTTCATAGACGGCGAGCTTGTCCTTCAGGAAGGCGATCTTCAGATCTTCAGCACCGAGGTGGCTGCGAAGATGCTCCAGCCCGGCGCGTGCTTTGTCGAACGCGGCGTACGCGGCGCGCGGGTCGCGCTGCGCCTCGCGAATCAATCCAAGGACGAAGTACGCCTGATAGCTGAGAATCGGCGATTGAATGCTCTCGGCCTTCTGCAGCGCGGCGCCGCACGCGCGGTCGGCAGCGCGCGGGTCGCCGGCGTCGAGCTCGAGC